>DAIOFM010000014.1:32907-62687 GCA_036745755.1 Spirochaetota bacterium
GGTGAGAAACACTTATACACTAAATTGAGGTAAGGCACACTAGTACACAAAGTCGTGGTGAGAAACACTTATACACTAATCACAATTTCACTCATACTGATATACTAACACAAAAACAATATTTGAATTTTGTCAAATTAATTTTAAAAAAAATTAAAGATGCATAATACCAAGGCATGCACGCTCATGATTTGTTAAAGGATAATATGAAGAATCACCATAAATTGCAACAGCTATCCAGTCCGGATCTGATACAATCGCGACTTTCAGTTTAAGGCTGCCGTCAATTGCCGCAGAGTGGGTAATTCCGGCAAGCGCATCTATTCCCGCATGAACAAGTGCGTGTATTCTTTTTCCGCTTTTTTCTATAACATTATTCTGCAAAGCGCAACCGACTATTGATCTTAAAAACGAAGTCTTAATCTCACTGGTCAGTCCGCTCACACAGGTCACAGCAACCTTATAATCCCCATGTTGAGTTTTTATTAATTCTTTTAAAAGCTTTTCCTCTGACTCATCTGTTATCGCAGTCATAAGTGCTATTCTTCCGATACGATTGAGTTTTATATCCATACACGTCCCCATTAAATTAAACAACTAATATCATAATGAACAGAATTAAATCATAATTTTAAGGTTCTCTACTTTTTATAAAATTTCATTTCATAAATGCATAACACCCAGACATGCACGCTCATGATTTGTCAGTGGATAGAATGCTGAATCACCATATATTGCAACAGCTATCCAGTCCGAATCTGCTACAATTGCAATCTTTAATTTAAGACTCCCTTCAATCGGTGCAGAGTGAGTAATACCCGCAAGTGCATCAATACCTGCATGGACAAGGGCGTGTATTCTTTTATCATTTTTTTCAATGATTTCATTCTGAAGAGCACACCCTATAACAGATTTTAAAAAGGTATTTTTTATCTCACTCGTAAGACCACTGACAAAAGTCACAGCAAGCTTGAAATTAAAATCAGTTGCTTTTGCCAGTTGTTTTACAATCTTTTCCTCCTCTTCATCGGTCATGGCCACTATTAAAGCAACCTTGCCAATACGATCACACTTTAAATCCATAAAATTCCCCCTCTTAGCGGAGTAAATAAATATCAGTTTGATAATTAAATCAACCTTTTTATAAACTTTGAGAAGTAATTCCCCCGCAAACATAAATTTTTGCTGAATTTACCCACACACATGTTTTAATATAATCATAATTTCCTGAAAATTCAACTATACAGCCTGTTCTGTTCCCAGCCGGCAAATAATACATGCATAAAAGAGAGGCGGACAGAAAGTCTACTTCAAGGAGCAGCATCTTAAGGAAAGCATTGCCCCTGTTGAGAAAAAAATATATATATAAAATTTCATTTCCCGGCTGCCTGGTCAGAAATACCGCATCAGCCTGTATACAAGTAAAAGCCCGAGCAGAAGTATGATTATATTAATAACTATTAAAAAAATATAACCGGAAATAAAATAACATCTTCTTCTATCCTTCCTCTCAGGGCGCATCCTTAACTGCTCCGTCTGCCTATCAGTTTTTTTATAAAGATCTCCTCCCTCTCCATCTCTTCAAGCCTGTCCGATATATATTTTTTCGTCTCCTCACGGGCAGGGATGAAA
This sequence comes from Spirochaetota bacterium, assembly GCA_036745755.1. Taxonomy (GTDB): domain Bacteria; phylum Spirochaetota; class UBA4802; order UBA4802; family UBA5550; genus UBA5550. Next base: position 34,540 of record DAIOFM010000014.1, read on the forward strand.
ATCTTTTCAAGGGCATTCACCCGCCGCTGGACTTTTTTAAGTTCCGCGGAAAGAAGAAAAACCTTTTTGGCCAGAGAGGCGTAATCCACCACAACTTTCAGCACCGGGGCGGAACACTCCCTTAGCATATCATAAGAGGCCCGGGTGCGGAACAACGGTGTGTTTAATCCCGGCGTCTCGGTTTCAACAGTGTGGTCAGGGACAGCTATCCCCATCAGTTTTGTCCATGCAGTATTTACTTTATAAATTACGCTTTCAGAAAATGATTTGAGCGCTATAACTTCAGCGCCGGAGTCCACTGCTGCAGCCCTGTACCCGGCATAAAGCTCCTCAAGGTTTTTGTTGAGTTTCTCCTCCGCCTCCTTTATGCTTTTGATCGTTTTCACTATCTCTATTACAAGAATCTCCCTCTTCTGGTTCAGGAGCTCAAAACCCTCGTACGCGAATTCCAGGTCCGCCTTCACCTTTCGCAGATTTGATTTTGTCGGAGCTATATCGATCCTGGGCATCCCTATACCCCTCCCCTGTCAGGAATGTAGTACTGCATAATGTCTTCCCTTGAGATACGATAAAGTTCCTCTGCCGGAAGATATGAAAGCATCCTCCATCCTATGGTCAGGGTGGTCTCAATGTCACGGTTCTCATCATACCCCTGGCTCAGGTACTCCTCTTCAAATGCCTTGCCGAAAGCAAGGTAGAGCTTGTCAATCTTTGAAAGCTCCTCCTCGCCGACTATAGCGGCAAGAGACCTTATCCTCTTCACCCTTGCGTAACAGGCAAAGAGCTGTGCTGCCAGTCCGGCGTGATCCTTTCTTGTCCTCCCCTCGCCGATACCGTCTTTCATCAGCCTGGAGAGTGATGGCAGCCCGGCAATGGGAGGATAGATCCCCCTGTTGAAAAGTTCCCGTTCAAGGACAATCTGACCCTCGGTGATATATCCCGTAAGATCGGGCACGGGATGGGATATGTCATCGCTCGGCATTGTCAGCATAGGGATCTGCGTGATCGACCCCCTCCTCCCCCTTATCCTTCCGGATCGTTCATAAATAGACGCAAGGTCGCTGTAGAGGTACCCGGGATAACCTTTCCTTGAAGGGATCTCCCCTCGTGAACTTGAAAGTTCACGGAGAGACTCGCAGTAGTTTGTCATGTCGGTAAGTATAACAAGAACGTGCATCTCAAGATCGTAGGCAAGATATTCAGCAAGGGTCAGGGCCGCGCGAGGCGTAATAAGTCTTTCAATGGAGGGGGAGTTGGCAAGGGACAAAAATACGGCCGAGTTGTCCAGTACCCCGCTCTCCTCAAGCGAATTGATAAAAAACCATGCCACATCAAATTTTACACCCATTGCGGCGAATACCACGGTGAACTCCTCCTCCGAGGTGAGTATCTTTGCCTGCCGCGCGATCTGGGCGGCAATTCTATTATGCGGCATCCCGCTCCCTGAAAATACCGGGAGCTTCTGGCCGCGTATAAGTGTATTCATTCCGTCAATTGCAGAAATCCCTGTCTGTATAAAATCCCGGGGGTACTCCCTGCTGTACGGGTTTATGGGAAGGCCGTTCACGTCCCGCATAATATCGGAAACAACCTGCGGCGCCCCGTCTATAGGCCGGCCCAGGCCGTCAAAAACACGCCCCAGCATCTCCCTGTGCACCGGGATTTCAAGTGTTTTGCCGAGAAAGACAGTTCGCATATTTTTCTGTGACAGCCCGGTCGTTCCCTCGAAAACCTGGACAACAGCTTTGTCCTCGTCCACCTCAAGGGTCTGCCCTATGCGCACCTCGCCCGAGGGGGTCCTTATCTCAACAAGCTCACCGTAACCCACACCCTTGACACCTTCAACAATGATAAGCGGCCCGGTAATTCCCGCTACATTCATGTACTCCCGCTCGGTCATGTAACATCCCCCTCCCTGGCCTTCTTCATAAGCTCAAAGAGTTCAGAATCTAGCTTAGACTCAAACTCATCGATCAATTCCTGTTCATCATTCCCAATCTCCGACTTGAGTCTTGTCATATCCGCCAGCGACGGGATTGAAACGATTTCGTCAAGTTCAACTCCCGCTTCAAGGAGTTCGTTCCCCTCCCTGAAAAATTTCACCATTAATTTCAAAAGCTTCATCTGTTTCAGAGGAGTGCTGTACATATCCTTGGGATCAAAGGCATTCTGCTGAAGGAACCCGTTCTTGATAAGCTCGGCGCAGTGAAGGACAAACCTCTCCGAGGCAGGAAGGGCATCGGGCCCCACAAGTTTTACAATCTGCTGAAGCCTCTCCTCCTCCAGCAGTATATTCAGGGCACCGGCACGGAGCTCCCGCCATCCCGTACCAACACCGTTCCACCACTCGCTTATATCATCCAGGTACTCACTGTAGCTCTCTATCCAGCTTATCGACGGGTAGTGCCTCGCGTCCGCCAGCACCTTGTCAAGGGCCCAGAAGCACCGCACGAAACGTGTTGTATGCTGCGTCACAGGCTCGGAAAAATCACCGCCCGGAGGCGAAACAGCCCCGATGATAGAGATGCTCCCTTCATGGCCGCACAGTGTATCAACAAACCCGGCCCTTTCATAAAACTCGGCAAGCCTTGTGGCAAGGTAGGAGGGGAACCCCTCCTCCGCAGGCATATCTCCAAGCCTGCTTGAAAGCTCACGCAGGGCCTCTGCCCACCTTGATGTTGAGTCGGCCATAATGGCCACATTGTACCCCATGTCACGGTAATACTCGGCAATGGTGACTCCGGTATATATACTTACTTCTCTTGCAGCAACAGGCATGTTTGAGGTGTTTGCAATCATAACTGTCCGTTCCATCAGGGGACGGCCCGATCTCGGGTCAACGAGTTTAGGGAACTCGTTCAGAACGTCGGTCATTTCATTCCCCCTCTCGCCGCACCCTATATACACAATAATTTCAGCGTCGCACCACTTGGCCAGCGCGTGCTGCGTCATGGTTTTACCTGTCCCGAACCCTCCGGGAATGGCGGCAGTGCCACCACGTGCCACAGGGAAAAAAGTATCAATTATCCTCTGTCCGGTTATAAGAGGGGTGACCGATTTTTTCTTATCACTGAAAGGACGGCCTTTACGCACAGGCCAGTAGCTGGCCAGTTTGCCTGAAAAGACCCCGTTCTCCGTTCTGACCCGGTACACCTCTTCCTCGATAGTGTGGCCTCCCCCTGGAACAATGTATTCAAGCTTTCCGGAAACCCCCGCTGGCACGACGATCCTGTGGATCACCGACTCGCTCTCCCTGATCCCCCCTATGACTGTACCCGGTTTTATTTCGTCACCCTCAACCGCAGTAACATCTATTTCCCATTTTTTCTCAGTATCAAGTGGGGACGCCTTAACGCCCTTTGTAATGAATGAACCTGAAATCCGGTCAAGGCTTATGAGGGGGCGCTGTATACCGTCATAAATATTGGAAATAAGCCCCGGCCCCAGAAGCACGGAGAGAGGCCTACCTGAAGTCGTGACCTCATCACCTGGCATCAGGCCGGTATTGTCTTCATAGACCTGAATTACCGCCACCTCGTTCTGGAACCTTATCACCTCGCCGATCAGCCGGTGAGGCCCCACTTCAGCCATGTCGAGCATACCCGCACCCTTCAGGCCCACCGCTTTTACAATAGGGCCGTTGACACTTATGATTTTCCCTGTGAGTATGGTCTCATTCACGACTTTTCCACTCCATTAATGTATTCATTCAATTCCTTTACAATAATCCTTTTTATCTCATCCATCCTGCGGTATACTATCCTTTCCACGGTATTATTGAAAACCACCTCGGATTCCTCATCAGTAACGATTGCCCCACCTGACTCCATATGTTCATCACTCTTTATCATCACCTCAAGTTTACAGCCCCGATCCCTTATTTCATTTTTTATCAGGTCAGAGTAGTTCATGTCGGAGGGGGAAAGGGAAACAGTCACGCGGCCCCCGGCAACATTCTCCAGGGCCGGCATAACACACTGTTTCAAAAATTCAGCATACCGGGAATCAGGCCTCAGGGCCGCGATGGAAAATTTTATAATTCTATTTATGAAAGCATCAACAACTTCAAGCTTCTGTTTCTTCATCTCAATTGAGGTGAGGTTCCTCATGCGCCCCTCCTCATAGGCAATAAGATCATCAATCTTTTTCTGTTGCCCGGCACGGAAACTCCCGACATCATTCTGAATCTCGTCACTGAACTTTCTTATCTCTCTCTCCGCGGATCTGTTTATCCCGTTGATTTTTTCATCAATACTATCACGGACAGATTCCACGAGCAGTGAAGGATCATTCTTAAGAGTTCTCCCGGGAACATCCGCAACTCCCGCATTATCTGTGGGCCTCATAAGGCGACCCCCAGCGCTTCGGTAATATAACTTGTAAGGGACCTGCCGAATCCCGGTTCATCATCAATGCCCGGTATCTCTATAATTATTCTCCGCACAGATTCAAGGTTCACTTTCCTTATTATCTCCCCGCAGTTTTCGGCACACTCCCGCGTCAGAAGTATCACGAAAGCGTCATCGTTCATAAGGAGTGACTTTAGTATTTCTTCTGAATTTGCCGGGCCGGCATTGAAACCCTCAATCCCGCATACCCTGAATGCGTTTACAGAATGCTCATCTCCTATGATAAAAATTTTATCCATAACACCTATATTTTATTCAAAAGCATAATAGCCACGATAAGGCCGTATATGGCAATCCCCTCAGCCATACCGAGAAACACAAGGGCACGACCCCCGATCTCAGGTTTTTCACTCATAGCCCCCATGGCAGCAGTGCCGATTCTCGCCAGAGCATAGGCGCTTGTAATACAGGAAAGCCCCACTGCAGCAACAGCCGCATAAGCGAAAAGCGCCCTGCCGTTCTCGGTCTTGACCATTTCAACCGCACCTTCCGCACCGGTTTCCGCTCCTGATGCCGCAGCAGCAAAAAACAGCGCAGTGCCAGCTCCCGCGATCATGTAAAAAACCGCCTTTAAAAATAATCCCTTTTTATTCATCTTCAACCTCCATCTAGTTCTCTTTAAACTTCAATGAAAAGGGGGCAAAGGGGATGCCGTCCCCCCTGAAAAACTTACCGAAAAACTCGTAATACTCAAGCCTCATCGACTGTATTGAACAGACCAGCCCCTCAAGCAGTATGATGAAAACATTGCCTATAATAATAGCTGAAACAGCCCCGACGCTTTTCATTGAGGGGTCAACAATCTCTGCAAGCGTAAAAACCGCGATACTTAACCCCGCATGGCTCAGGGCGAATGCCCCGGCACGTATATATGAAATAGTGTTCCCCACAAAATTCGAAAACATCTCGATAACTTCAACAAGGGACTCCACTGTATATTCAAAAATTCCGTGGGGGAAAACAGCCTCCCCGTGAAAAAGTATATACCCCAGGGGCCCTCTTATGACAAACAGCAGTGCCGGGGGCAGAAGCACAATCGCAAACTCCCCCGCATCGGGCAGGGTGCCGACCAGGACATAACGCATAACAAAAAATATAACTGAAAGATAAACCGCAAGACCGGCAGCACCCCTTGTTCCGAACAGGGCCTCCTCATAATGCCCTGCTATAATTCCATTAACAATACTGAAAAGAAGCCCGGCTGAAATAAAGACCACGCCCATTGTTATTGCCATGAGAAACAGCTCCATCATGTTCTCCATGGGGTGAAAGAGCAGAGCGGGGAGGAGGTGCTCATTACTGAAAACAGAGCCGTAAAGAAAACCGAACAAAACAGATGAAAGGCCGCACCAGATCATTATGCCGCCGAAACTGGCCATACCGCTGCTCCTGCCATGTTTTTTCCTCCCGAAACGCCATAGCATCACCCCTGCCGCGGCAAGAACCAACCCCTGGCCCACATCGCCGAACATAACTCCGAAGATCAGTGTATACGCAATTGCCGCGACAGGGGTCGGATCAACTTCACTGTTGCCCGGGGTTCCCATCATCTTAACAAGCAGTTCAAAAGGCCTGAATAAATTAATGTTTTTAAGCAGCACGGGGATGCCCCCCCTGAACCTGCGGTTTTCCTTTAATGTAGCTACCCATAAGTAAAAACTGTTGCCGAATTCATTCCTTAAAAGGTCCCACAGGGCGGATGAATTCTCTACATCAATCCATCCGCTTATAATCGCCAGTTCTTCTGAAAACCTGAGAGTAGATTCAGCTCCTGACATCCTGAGTAATATTGAATATACAGATAAGAAAAACTGCATCTGTTCTTCCTGTTTTAAAGATTCATTCTCATAAAACAGCTCCACCCGCTGCAGCCGATATTTCAGAGTTTCCAGGCGTTCTTCAATCCGCCTCAGAGCTTCCTCCCTGCCGGTCTGAAATTCAGATTGAGCCTCAGACTCTTCAAAACCGAATCTACTGAGAACTCTCAGAACATCCCTCCTTTCCTCCGCGGGAAACAGAACAAGGAGCATATTGCCGCTAAGATAATAAAACCACCTCTCGTTCATCTCTCTGACAATTTCCCTCTCCTCAACAGTTCCATAAATCGAGGAAATAAACTTCAGGTCCTTAATTCTGCTGAGTTCGAAACCGTTTTCACGCATCTTTCTTATTCTTTCTATATTCAGTCCGGCCTCCGCAATCTGTTCCTGCAGAAGGTTCCTCACCCTTTCATACTGTTCCTTCTTTGCCGTTATTCTCACAACTTCCCTGAGGTCATTACCCGCATGCCGTGAAAAAACAGCGTCCGGCTCATCAAGCAGCGAATCCATGTCAGGCCATGCTTCAGGCGGAGGTCCATCCTCTCCAAAAAATTTTTCCGCTATGGAAATAATCTTTTCAGCAACAGCAGCACCTGAAGAGAGAGGGCCTCTTTCTGCAAGATGGTCTGCCCCATCCTCACCCCTGAAGGGATCAAGATGCATAAGGCCGCTCCTCCCCAGCTCAACCATGAACTCACCATGCCGATCAGCCGGTACAAGGATATTAACTCTCCTTATATCGCTCTTCTTAAACATCACCCCTCACATATAATATCATCCATTATCATATCAGGCTCAAGTCCGAACCTCAGACCGTCAATGATCGTAAAAAGATTTCTTATCTGCCTGTAAAGCAGGGCCAGATAACATATTACCGTGTTTATTGAATGAAAATTCTCATGAAAAGTCCTGCTGAAATCACGAAGAAGAACACGCTCCATTACCTTTTCGGCTGAGAGTATCCCCGCGCCCCCTCCGGCCACCACATCAACATAATTATTTTTAACCTGCATCAGAAGAAACCTTTCCCACTCCTCGACAGAAGAACGCATAGCGAAACCGAATGCCCGGGGTATATAGACATTGGATTCAATATACCTCATCGTGCTCCCCTCATCCCAGGCGTATATATGCTGAAGCCTCCAGCTCCAGGCCAGCCTGAAATAGGCCGCCAGCCCGGATACTATCTTCATTGAGTCAGCCCCCCTGGAAAAGCTCATCGAATTGGGAAACTCTGCCGCGAGCCTCAATGCGGCCCGGTCTATCAGGAATTCCACCTCTTCAAACGTACCGGCCGAGTCTACAGTGAGTATGTCCCTCATCCAGGTGTTCGTGGTATATTTGAACAGGGCGGCGACATCGGTATTTTCTGAAAGCATCTCCCTGTCCAGCACGGCAAATTCGCCGGTATTGTACCAGACCATGGGGGACGGCATTCTCCCGAAAGCTTTTGCGTAAAGAGTTTTAAGATTTAACATTTCGAAGTAACGGAGAAATAAAATAAAAACCCTGCTGTATGAAACGGACGCTTCAGCCAGTGAAACCACCAGTTTTATCTGGCTATCGAAAAGTGACTCTTTTAATTCTGTATAATCATTTTTAATATTTCCGGCATTGAGTCCGGCTGCAACGGCATTAAAATTTCCGCTCCTTGCCATTTCGTAATAGTCCTTCCTGGTAAGGAGAAGACTGTGCAGCGCGTAAATCTTCGCATGAATATAACTGCTGTCAGCATAGAAATTCATAACTGCACCTGCCTATGTCCGGTTTTCAAGTATTACTGATACTATCCTCCCGGTTATTTTTTTTTCCAGTTCCGCATCATTAAGGACACGCTCCTGAGTGTCATGCGCCTCCTTAAGCTCTTTATCCATTCTGCTCTTAATTTCAGTAAGCCTCACTTCTTTCATCCTGCTGAATTCCTCTGCGATGCGGCTTAACTCGGACTCCTTTTGTGCTGTCAGAGCCTTCCGCTTCTCTTCAATCCTTTCACGGGCAGCCTGCCTGGCGCTCTCAAGCTGCTTTACCAGTTTCCCCTCCTCTTCAATAATATATATTATATCTGAATCCATAAACTCACCGTACACCTGTACTTTACCTGTTATTAAATTAATAAGGAAATGCCATTCGGTCAAAAAAATATCTCTGAATTGAATAATAATTCCCGGATTCCGGAACACCCTGAATCTCTGCTTTCAGCGGGCAGGGGGTATAATCCGGTCTGCCGGCCGTACAGGGGATTTGATTCGCATGCCGTTAAATAATCCCGCAGGGAGCCTTAATAAAAAAAATCTAAAAAATTAAAAAAAAGAGATAAAAAATGTCACAGATCCCCGTGAAAAAAGTATAAGTAGAAGAGGAGAGGAAATTCATGTATAACCCTTTTACTGAAATAGAATCCGATGATGATGACAAATCCCTCATAGGAAATGTTCTGCAGGGGGACCGGAAATCCCTTGAGAAGCTGATTCTCCGCAACCAGGGGTGGATATACAACATCGCGTTCAAAATGGTCATGGACCATGATGACGCAAGCGACATCACCCAGGAGATCCTGATTAAATTCATAACCGGCCTCTCAACCTATGACCCTGAGAAAGGAGCGTTCAGAACATGGCTCTACCGGATCGTGGCAAATCATGTTCTTACCATGAAGAAGAAAAAATTTGAAACGCGTATTCACGATTTTGACACCTACACCGGTCTTATAGAGAAGCTCCCGGACAACAGAACCTTCTCTCACCCCGAAGCGGGCATCCTTGAGGAGGAGCTTAAAACGGGCTGCCTCATGGGGATGCTGATGTGCCTCAACAGGAGGGACCGGCTTGTTTTTCTCCTGGGGGCCGTGTTTAACGTTAATGATGTTGCGGGCGCTGAGGTCATGGATATAACGAGAGAAAACTTCAGAAAGATTCTGTCCCGCGCAAGAGAGAAGCTTTACTCTCATATGAACGGTTTCTGCGGAGTAGCCAACCCGGAAAACCGGTGCCGTTGCTCCTGCAAGACAAAAGCTTTTTACGATATGGGGATGCTCGATCCTGCGAATACAAGGTATTACAAGCCTGACCGGAAAAAGGTGCGGGACATGCTTAACAGAAAGCTCCGTCATTTTGATGAATCTTTTTACGGCCCGTTTCTGGATATATTCATAGACCAGCCGTTCTACAAATCACCGGACATGGTGCAATGGCTGAGAGATATGCTGCGCCATGATGAGTTCCGGGGAATCTTCGACATACACTGAACAGTACAAATTATAAAGGAGATATATATATGGAGGATTTAAAAAAAAGAATCCGGGAATCTTTCCGTATGGAGATGATCGGAGCAGGACTGTACAGAGCTCTTGCGACACAATACAGAAACAGGCCTGAACTTAAAGAAACGTTTACCGAGTTTGCCGGGCAGGAGGAGATGCACGGTCGGATGTTCAGAGAACTTTACAGAAAAAATTTCGGAAAAAGAATCGGAAACGGAAAATTCTGGATGTTCACCGGAAGATCAGCCGCTTATATAATGGGGCCGCTCCCTCTTGAAAAAAAATTAAAAAAACTGAGTTCAGCTGAATCAGATGCTGTAAAAAAAATAGAAGAAACCCTGGCAGGAGAGTGCGACACAGGTCTCAGAAAAATAATAGAGAGGATACTCCCTGACGAAATAGCTCACGCCGCGTTGTACGGTAAAATTTTCAGTTAAAAACAGAGTAAAGGAGAATAAAAAATGAAGTTTTTAAGACTCACAATCCCCCTCATCCTTGCCGCAATACTGGCTTCATGTTCATCACAGAGTGTGAAAAATAAAGCAGGAGAAAACGCAGGTAAAGCATACAACTTCACCCTTCCGGACCAGAACGGCAGGATGACATCCCTGAGTGAAATCCTGCAAAATCAGAAAGGCGCTGTTATTGCCTTTTACCCGAAAGATGACAGCAGAAACTGAACCCCGGAATTTGCTGAGTTTCAGCAAAATATAAAACAATTCCATTCAAGAAAGATCAGGGTAGTCGGCATCAGCGTTGACTCCACTGAATCACACAAAAAATTTATATCAAAGCACGGGCTTAATGACATTATCTTTCTGTCAGATACGGGAAAGAATATCATAAAAAAATATAATACCGGGCACTGGCTCCTCCCTGTATCAAAACGGGTTTACATAATTGTGGACAGTACAGGAAAAATCATATACAGAAAGGACACAGGTTTATCCCTTCTTGAAAACCAGACATCTGTATTGCTTGATGAGATAGACAAAAAAATACGATAAGGCCTGTTAAAAAGGGCAGAGAATTTTTTCTCTGCCCTTCCGTATATCACCACTAATTAAAAATATTACTTTCTTTTAAAAACGATCTTTTCAGAATATTTTTTCGAATCGGAAACCCATTTCCCTTCAATCCTGCTTTTATTCACAACCCTGAGATCCATTGTGCCGTTTTCAAATCCTTTCGGTTTATTTTTAACATACCTGTATCTAATATTAAGATCATTGCCGTTCAGTTTACCGCTGCCTACCCATTTCACATCTTTACCATTCATGGTAAAAGTGGTATTAAAAAAAATACCCGCAGCAGTTTCAGTTATCTTCACGCTGCTGCTGATCCCCTCTATCACCCAGTTTCCCGCGATTTTGATCTTAGCGGATTTATCTTCCTTATCCTCCCTTTTCGTATCAGGAACCACGGCGGAAGAGCCTGTTTTCTTCCAGGATTTGCTCTGTCCCCCCCAGGAGGAGACAGTAATAGTGTTATTATCAAGAACCATAAATGAAGTTTCCATCGGCTTTATCGAGCTTACAAACTCCTCCTTAAGCCTGAGCAGATATCCCTCGATCTCACCGGTTAACTTCGAGTATTCTTTACCGTTAAAATACTTTACGCCTGTTACTTTTGAACCAGTCTGTTTTATAACATACTTCGCGTTAAAATACTCCCATGTGCCTGTAATATTGAAAACAGGATACCTTGTTGAATTGCTTATCTTCTCCCAGTTAACAGTGGAAGACTCAACAAAATGTGTGGAACTTTTTATTCTGGCAGTGGCTTTCTGCCCCACTGAGTATTGAATCCTGAGGTAATTCCCGCTTACAGTGAATTTTCCCGTATGCTCGTGTCTCTTCCCCCTGTAAAAAGAAATTTTCTTAAAATTGTAGTTGTCCCCGGAACCTGTAACAACTATCTGATAGCAGTCCTTTTTAACAAGCCATATACCGCTGTAATCAGCCGCCTCTGCATTAACGACTGCAAGGGGCAGCAATATAAAGAATGATATTAATACTTTTGCCATAATTTTCATAACAACCTCACTACACCTGTTTATTATCCTTCCACATAAGCCTTTTAATGACCCTGTCTTTCAGAACATAATGGACTTCCGCGCCGTTTTTCAGTCCCCTGTTCCATATTATGCCGATCTTTATTTAATATAAATACCGGATTTACAGAATCCGGGACCGGTCAAAAATTACAACCGGCCGGGAGGGATTTATAATTGATGAACACACATCTTAGCAAGAATTTTTTTATAAAAAAACCTTTATTTCCCGGATAATTTTAAAACGGCCTGTTAGGTTCTGTCACCTTTCAAAGTCTATTATGAACCTCGCACCTTCGTTCCTTTCAATCCGGATATTTCCCCTGATCTGTTTTAACAGCATACTCACAAGCTGAAGCCCGAATCCTGAAGATGTTTCACAGGTAACAGACCCGGGCAGGCCTATCCCGTTATCCTGATAAACAACAGTTATCATTTCACCTTCCCTTGCCACCTTCATTTTTATAGACCCGCCGGCACGGCCCTGAAAAGCATATTTCATGGTATTCGTTATCAGTTCATTTATAATAATACCAAGGGGGGAAAGAATATCTGCAGCCAGATCAATATCTTCTATATCAGTGGAAATTGCAACATCCTGAGCATTGGGAAAGATAGATACGATCTCTTTTATCAGCGCGGGGAAATAATCGATAACTGAAACATCGCTTTTTATCTCGGAACGGTATAACTTATCATACAGAACCATCATACTCTGCACACGCCCTGCTGAATCGCGTAGAACATTCTTTACTTCAGGAACATCATGCGCATCAGCTTCAAGGGCAAGCAGCCCGAATATGGTATTCATGTTATTCTTTATGCGGTGATGGACCTCTTTAAGGATAACCTCTTTCTCCTTAAGAAGGTTTCTTATCTGCAGGTCGGCAAGCTTCCGTTCTGTTATATCCCTCGAGACCCCTACCAGTGATATAAACTCACCGTCGTCCCCTATGACCGGAGTTCCCGTTGCCGCATGCCAGTGCCAAGTACCGTCGGCATGTTTAACACGGTACTCCGGGCCGGGCAATACAACGCTTGAATGAGACATCTGCTCCAAGTAATTAAGGCAAACATCGACGTCATCAGGATGCACCATGGGCTGAAAAAGGGTCCCCACAATTTCTTCAGGAATGTACCCTGTCACTCTTTCCCATGAGGGGGAAACATATGTAAAAATGCCATCCAAAGCAAGGTTCCATATCAGATCAGATGAGTGGTCCACAAGAAGCCTGTACATCTCTTCACTTTCACGAAGGGATTTTTCGATACGTTTACTCTCGGTTATATCCCTCACTATACAGACGAGCCCTCCGTTGTCAAGGGCCGTGAGAGAAAGCTCCTGATCAAAGCTGCTCCCGTCTTTTTTCTTCCCCACCGCCGAACCACGGTATGCTCCGGAATTCTTTAACTGAGGCATAATCTCATTATCAAACCGTAAAAGTTCATCGTTTCCGTAAAGTGCTCTCCAGGATCTGCCGATCAGTTCCCCGACATTTTCATAACCGTAAGTTTCAGCATGCGCCCTGTTCAGATATTTGTATTTCTGATCTGCATCAAGTATTGCTATACCGTCAATGGCCGCCTCCATTGCCAGGGTCTGGGCCCTGAGCCTCTCCTCGGTCTCCTTCCTTTCCGTTATATCTACCCCGACAGAGAGATAGCGGAGAGGCCTGCCGCGGTCATCGAAAAAAGCCCTGTTCCTCCACTCCTGATAACTTATCGAACCATCCGAATCAAGATGTGTCTGTTCATGAAACTCCGTGGGTTTCTCAGGAGAGAGTCCCCTGATGATCTGTTCAATTTTTTCCTTTTCAGAGGGGACTATAAAATCGAGAAAATTTTTCCCCGTAAGCTCCCTGCTGTCTATTCCCGCCATTTCGGCAAGAGCGGGATTTGCATAAGTCATGGTACAGTCAGGAAGGAAGGTGCAGATATACGCAGGGACATCCTCTGACAGACCGCGAAAGCGTGCCTCACTTTCAATCAGTGCATTCTCAATCTGCTTCCTTTCAGTTATATCTCTGCCAACACCGAGTATGCCCGCAGGTTTTCCGCTACTGTCCCGTATAAGCCTGAAAGAGGACTCACTCCAGCATGTTGAACCGTCTTTACGGATATATTCAAGCTCAATCACCCTGTATAGATCAAGATCAGGATCAGCAAGCTTTTCAGGCGCCATCTCCTCAGAAACCATCTTTATAAAACGTTCATACGACTCCCGGGTCATCCTTTTCTCAAGAGGTATATCGTTAAGTTCTTCAAATGAATATCCGTGCCTTTTAATAACAGAGGGAGTTACGTACACAAGCCTCATGTTCAGATCAGAAAGAACAACTCCCTCGGACATATTCTCTGTAATAAGGCGAAATCTTTCATTGATCTTTTTCAGTTCATCCTCTGCGCTCTTACGTTCAGTTATATCAACAAGTGTACCTATCACCGCCGGCTTGCCGTTAAAGATAGTGCGGGCGCTGTAGATCTCAACGTCACGCAGTTCTCCTTCCCTGGTTCTGATCCTGAACTCATAACGGTTGGATTCCTGCTCCCCTGAAATCCTGCTTCTTATATTATCCCTGACAAGGGGCCAGTCTTCATTATAAATCACGTCTTCCGGACCCATTTTATGTACAAGCTCACTTATGCCGTAGCCCAGTATTTCCGCAAGAGTTGAGTTCGCATAAAGAAAACGATCATCCTGAATAAAATAGATCCCCACAATGGCCCTGTCCGACAGGTTCCTGAAGATCTCCCGGCTTTCCTGCAGTGCGGCCGCCTTCTCCTTCTCTTTTATCCTGGACTCGAAAAGTCTGAATGCCATTTTTATCGAAGCATCAAGTACTACTATTCCGGAATTTTTAACAACATAGCCGTAAGAACTGATTTTTTCAGTTTTCTTCACTATTTCTTTTTCAATGTAGGAGGAGAGAAAAACAACCGGTATGTCATGTTCTTTTAAAATTTCAGCCGCTGTCTCAGTGCCGTCCATGCCGGATCCCATGTCTATATCCATCAGGATCAGATCGGGGGCCTCTTTGCCCGAAGCCATAATCTCTATTGCCTCTTCCCCGCTCAGGGCCATAATGACCCTGTAACCTTCACCCTCAAGCTGCCGCTTTTCGGCTGCAGCAAGCAAAGGTTCATCATCGACAAGAAGTATGGTTCTCTGTTTAATTTCACTCATAAAAATCTTTCCACTGCAACGGCTTACTGACAGAACAGAGGCACAGGCATCACCTTTAATAAATAGTACAATATAGAATATATTTAATATAACATCTTATTATTAAAATTACAACAATACCCGGGTATCAGCTGCTGATTAAACAACCGCTTCCATATCCCCCTTTCAATGCTTACGCAGCTGTTCAGCCGCGGAATGAATATTTCCCCAGGCTTTCAAAAGGGCCGGATTGTTCTTTATCAGGAATCAACAGACGCATTAAAACATTATATTGGCATAAAAATCAGGGTAATGTTAATAAGGTTATACCTGAAGCGGGTAATTGATACGGGAAACGACAATTCAGATCTTTATTTTACAGCGGAACGGAATTACAGGCATAATGCCGTCCCGCTGTATTGCAGGTAAAAAATTTTATTTTATTTTTATCCTGGAGGTTTTCTTACCCTTCCTGATCTTTTTCCTGTCAAGGGGCTCCCCATCCCATGCCTTTTCAAGCACCATGAGCATATCATTATAATCAAGCTCCTCAGGGTTGTATACCATGGCGCCGTCATTCAGAGAGAGGCGTGCGATATCGGGAAGACTCTCTCTCGGAATCATCATGTTTCCGTCCCTGTCCACAACCTCTCTGAGGCATGTGGCGTGTTTCCCTCCCGTTGCTTCACGGAGTTCTCTGTTCATCTCCCTTACTGCCGCAATGGCAAGAAGCGGCCTTTCAGCCGGTTTAGCGCTGTTATACACCTCCTCCCCTTTCAGGGGAAAAAGAAGCTCGCCCGTAAGGTGCCCTGTTTTATGCAGGTTATACTCAAGCCCGTAAGGGAGCAGTATGCTCATGCATATTCCGTGTGCCACGTGACAGATCGCCCCTATTGAATGCCCTATGGCATGGACCATGCCCACCATTGAATTTGAAAAACTCATCCCGGCAAGCGCCGAACCGTTAGCCAGGGCAAGGCGGGCATTCATGTCACCGGGCTTTTTCACAGCCTTCAGTATGTTCTCGCTTATAAGCCTGATAGCGGTAATTGCCGTGACATCACTTAGAGGATTTTTGGAAAGACATGTGTAACCTTCACAGGCGTGAGTAAGGGCGTCCATCCCTGTAAACGCTGTCAATGCCGCAGGAAGGGTTTTGGTCATCCTCGAATCAAGAACCGCAAAATCAGGAAGGAGAAAAAGAGAGGGGAAGAGCATCTTAACATCCTTCTCATGGTCTGCAATTACAGCTACAAGTGTCATCTCTGACCCGGTGCCTGAAGTTGTCGGCACTGCGACAAGGGGTTTCAGTCTTCTCTTCAGGGCGCCGAAGCCTACAAAGTCCATCAGGTTATCTGAATCCTCAGAGACAAGTATATTAACACCTTTCGCGGTATCAAGCACCGAACCGCCTCCCACCGCGATTATTGAGTCACACTTTGCCGCCCTGTATTTTGCGGCAATATCCTTCACTGTTTTTACATCAGAATCAGCCGGCACATCATCATACACACCGCCAGCCTTAATCTTTGTTCCCAGTGCCTGCTGCACCGGTTTTACAAGTCCCGCTCCCATTACACCTTTGTCTGTTATGATCATCGGCCTCACCGAATTCACGGAAGCGAGCATCTCCGGGAGTTTATCAAGGGCTTTATGCCCTGAAACCGTTCTCACTTTATTGCAAAATTCATAATATCCGGGTATCTGCATTATTATTCACTCCTTTATCAATATAAACATTTTCAGAAAGTAAATGTGCGCACGTATATAATCACACGACCGATATACTTTCTGAAGGGATTCATCTGTGACCACTTGGGATATCTTTTCACAGCAAGGCCTGTTATAATTTTAGGGAGGAGGTAGGTCTCCACGATATTAAGGATTCTTATAAAAGCCATGGTATCAGGGACATTACCTGACACAGCAAGCCTGCTGCGCGCCGAGGCGATGCACGTTGACTCCTGGAATGTAAACATCAGAATCGCCCCTTCAATGTTTTTCACCTTCATTTCAAGGGTTATCTTCTTCCCTTTAGGGTTCCATCCCATGTACTTGACCTTACCGTTTTTATCCTTGCCCACAATCATCCCGGGGCCTGAAGGGAGGACATGAAGGTGCATAATGAAATCATCAGGCAAAGCGGCAAACTCCTCTTTAACCTCGCGGTCAACTTTTGAAGCAGCCTGTATTGCGCGACCCACAATCCATAGCATTATTGCCACATATATTTTCTTTACAAGCTTTCCGCCGCTCTTTATTTCAGGATATTTATTAATATTCATTTTTCAGAACCTCCCGTTGACAAATCTCCCGCATAAGCTGATTCAAGAATTCGTCCGCAGGCATCTTTCCCGTATCGCTTCGCAAATCCTGCCTCAACTGCGGATACCGCATTGTCCAGTATATACTCAGGTATATTAAGAGATTTAAAATCGAGGGGGATATAACGCCTCATGCCGGCATAAAGTTTCTTCAGGGACTGAACAGCCATCTCTCCCCTTTCAGATTCAGGTGTAGCGCAGTAGGAATCAATTCCCCCGAGAGGAAGTAAAAGCTCACCCCTTACCCCCTCCTTCATGTTATTCAGCTTATAATCAAGCATACAGGGGAGCAGAATTGTCGAACATAAAAGCCTGCTGTGACCTGTTGCTTTTGCCACTTCCACTGCAAGTTCACTGCATCCACCCTCCGGAGCATTGGAGAAAACAATCCCGGACATCGCTATACCGTTAGCAAGAGCAAGCCGGTTTTTTGACGAGCGGATATTTTTTACGGCAGGTGAAATGTTTTCACTTATAAGCTGTATAGCCGCAAAAGCGAAGGAATCATTTAAAGGGTTGGCGTCACTTTCCGAGCAGGCCTCAATACTCCGCGCCATTGCGCTCAGCGCCGTAATTACTGTCTGTGATTTTTCCCTCTTTTTCAGCATCCTGGGATCAATAATCACTATATCAGGCATGAGTTCACCGGACTTGTACTTACGCCCGTCTATTTCACACATTGAGGACGTTTCAAGGCCGGTTGAATCAGATGTCGGTATAACGATAAAGGGTCGAAGATTTATCGTATCCGGCAGTGTATCAAACTGCAGAAGGTCATCGGTTTTATATGAAACCAGCAGGTTAAGCCCTCTGGCGACAGAGGCCACGGCCTCCCCTCCTGCCGCTATAATTGAATCGCAACCCCGCGCCCTGTAAAGCTCTGCCGCGTCTATAGCTGTTTTTGTTGAAGCGTAAGTCGTGACCCCGTCAAACACCCCTCCTATAACACATCCGGAATCACCGTAGGCGCTTATCAATGTTTTGATAACACCGTCATTCACTGTCGCTCTGTCCGTGATTACAAGGGGCTTTACCGCGTCCATACTCTGAAGTTCATACGGAATATTCTCCAGCGCTTTACTGCCTGAAACAATTCTCGTCTTATTAAAAAACTTAAAGTAATCCGGTACTTTCATAATATTTCACACCGCCATTTTTTTTATTTTAAGTTTCCTCAGGGTCCTCTCCCTGGGAATACCGTTTTTATCAAAACCTCTCACCAGGTAATACCGGTTCAGCATCTTCTCAAGAGGTATGGGCCTCTGTTTTGAATCACACTTCCGGAATTCGTTAAGCAGCCTCGCCGGCAGCGTATCATCCTTGCGTGATATCCCCTCGGCGCAGTTCATATGGCGCTCAAGGACCTGGGCCCTCTCCCCGGCACGGAGAAAAGATGTCATCCCCAGTCTCCTTCCGGTTACCGAAGACCAGAGTTCAGGCCAGATACTTATATCAACAAATCTCATTGCCACACCTGCCATGAGGTTCATCATGAATTTCAGTACAGGCCTTGGCGAATATTTCATAAGAGGAGTTTCAAGCTGGTAGGGGAATGCGGTAAACACGCATGTCTGCAGCCCATTAATGGCTGACATGATATCCTCCTGAAACTTGACAAGAGAGGCTTTGCTTCTGTAGGAATAGGCCTCGATCAGGTCCTGGTAAACCTCAAGGGCAAAAGAGGTTGAGGCCAGGTGGCATGCCCCCCTGTTTGCCACTGCGTAAGAAAGTCCCTGGCCGAATGATCCCCTTGGATCATAGGCGGCCATTTCAAGGCCCTTTACCTGTATCGCAAAATCCTCACCGCCGTATTTTTTTGAACAGTACCTTGAACCACGGGCAAGGTCTTTCCCAAGCCCCTTCATATAAGCTATCTCTTTGAGGATTTCAATCACTCCCTTATCTGACCCGAACTTCAGGCCCGACTTAATCAGCCCCCTTTCGGTTGCCTCCATTGCCCAGGCTATTGTGCCCCCGGCTGTAATCGTATCCATCCCCATGAGTGTACATATTTCGTTGAAGTCTGAAATTTTTACCGGGTCAAAAATTTCAAGGTTTGAGCCCATGAGCCCGATGGTTTCATACTCCGGGATCTGCCTTACCTCTCCCCCTATATTACCCTTGTGACCGCAGAGGATAGTGCATGGTTTGCAGGTGCTGTACGTGGTTTTGAACTTCTCAGCCATCTCCTCTCCGGAAATCTTATGGGCCTCTCCATGGGTCCCGCCGGTAAAATTCCTTACGGGGAGAATCCCCCCGGCATTATTAAGGTTTACATTTGCATTGGTGCCGAAATTGCGGTATCCATTTGCCGATACGTCATTCCTGTTTATATAATCCGTGGCTTTCTTCTTCGTTCGGTCGAACTTATTTTTCTTTACAGGTACAATCTTGAACTCCTTACCTTTTGCCACGATACCCTTCAGTTTTTTTGAACCGAAAACCGCTCCCATGCCTCCCCGGCCGAGAAACCTGTGGCCTGACGCCACATTTGCGTAACGGACAAGGTTCTCACCTGCAGGGCCGATAACTATTGCCTCACCCGGGTCCTTCGCAAGGGCCTGCTGTACTTTACGGGTGTCCATGCCCCACAGCTTTTTAGCGTCCCTGAACTCAACACCCTTTGAATCGATGTAAAGATAGACCGGGGATTTCGCCGTGCCCCTGATTAAAAGGCCGTCCCAGCCGGAAGTCTTCAGAGACATGCCGAAAGGACCGCCGCATGAACAGGAAGTCATTATCCCGGTCAGGGGGGACTTGGTAACAGCCGCGAACCTCCCCGAACAGGGAGCTCCCGTACCCATAAGCACACCGGTATGGAACGCCACCATATTATCCTCGCCAAGAGGATCAACTCCCGGCTTCATCCTGTCGTAAAGAAGTTTCAGCGCCAGCCCTTTTCCGCCGAGATAGAGTCTCAGGTCCTCTCCGGAAACCTCATAGACACTGAAGCTTTTTGCAGTCAGGTCAACATCCAGAATTCTGTTGCTTGTGCCTGTTATCTCCTGCATTTATTTCTCCTTCATTTTATAGAATTTTATATATTTATTCAGTATTTATTCCTTAACTCATTTCAGGTAAAAAACTCTTTATTACCCCAGCCGAAGGCGGCGGGGGTATATAATTTTTACTTTTTAAACTATAACATTTTACGAAATGATTAGGACTCCGTCATTCCGGTTTTGTCGCAGACAAATACCGGAATCTCATAAAACTAGTACTATGGGATTTCCCACAAAGGGACTTCCGACTGCATATACGTATAGTTCACCCGCCGCCTGAAATTCTCAGGCATGAAACCTCGGCTGAATCTTTAAACTTTGTTCTAAGGGAAATCCTTTCACCTCCTGAAAAAAAGGCGTAAGGAATGAGTATTTTCAGTCCCGCTTCAGCAAGAAAGCGTTTAAGTGATATTCCCCGCCTGGACTCAATTATTATGCCTGAATTGACATCATAATCACCAATCTCCAGTTCTTTTTCCAGACCCGAGTAAAGTTTCAGAGTTATAATTATACTGCTCATAAGATTAATATATATAATACTTTCAGGTTATACGACATGTTAATATTAACAGAATTAAGGAAGAGATCGTCCGAATCTATATATCCGGACAGTTTTTTTACTGAAATTAAAAGAACCCATATCCGGGTAAATTACGCCAGCGGTATTGACAGATAAGTCCCTTCCAGACCTGATGCAGGGGCGGGAGCCTGCAGGAACCGGAAAGGCCGACAGGCAACAGGCGTAATAAAGTATTGGGGAAAATTTTTCAGACTAATAAAATGCTTGTTACAGACAGTAAAAAATATATAATAATACTATGCGATTAAAAGATGAAAAAGTAGAACTGCTGAGAAACGTTGATATATTTTCACAGCTCCGTGAGTATGAACTCGATACAATTGCGAAATACAGCGACTTTATCACTCTGAAAAAGGGGGAACCGCTCTTCAGGCCGGGGGATGAATCATTTGAGCTTTATGTTGTCGGGAGCGGCAGGATAGGAATAATCAGCTTTGACGGAAACAGCGATGCCGTGATTGCACAGATTGCCCCGGGTGAATCATTAGGTGAACTCGACTTCTTCGGCAGGACAGAGAGAAACGCGGCAGCTTTTGCTGACGAGGACTCTTCGTTATTACGCTTCCCGGCTGCCGGCCACAGGGCCGAGGAGATCTTTTTCAGGCACTCTTTCATATTCGCACATGTGCTTTACAGGCTTCTTTCCACTGTATCAGAAAGGATATGGAACGTGAACAGGCTGCTTTTCGGCAAAACCGAATGGCTCAAGGGGCTGCACAGACAGCTCCTTTGCGACAAAATGACAGGCCTCTACAACCAGATATTCCTTAAAGAGGACTTTGTAAATCTGCTCCCGGGAATAGGCAGCAGCACTGCCCTGATAATGATAAAACCGGACAACTTCAAGGAGATCAATGACAGGTTCGGCCACGAGACCGGGGATGCGGTACTTAACCTTATGGCAATATTCCTGCAGTCAGAGCTGCTGGAGGACGACATCGGAGTGAGATACAGGGGGGACGAATATGCCGCCATCATCCCGGACGCTGACAGGGATGACGCCATAAGACGCGCCGAGGAGATACGGGCCGCATTCAACGGGATGGATCTCTCTGCAATGACAGGTGCGAATGATATTAAAATTCAGGTCAGCATAGGCATAGCAGTCTACCCCGATGACGCTGACAACAGCTCTTCCCTGGTGTCAGCCGCCCACAGGAAGATGTTCACAGCAAGGGAGAACGGAGGGGGGGTAACTGTAGCATGACAATTTCAGAAGAGCTGAAAAAAATTGACCTGTTCAGCGTCTGCACAAAACCGGATCTGGAAATAATAGAAAAATACACACAGATCAGAAATGCCGTAAAAGGTGATGTCATAGCGCGCGAGGGAGAAATCCCCTCCGAACTCTTCTTTATCACCCGGGGGAGAATAACCGGCTCCATGAAACTCCCCAACTCCGCGGAAAGAAAACTTGGCGATTACTGCGCCGGGAGTTTTTTCGGCGCATCCTCGGTCTTCGGCAAAAAACCTCTGACTGACACCTATACCGCATCTGAGGAGAGCACCATAGTTTTCGTCAGGGAGAAGGGATTTACAGCGCTCATAGAGTCAAACCCCTCGACAGCAATACTTTTATTCTCGATACTCCTGGGAAGGACCGTTAACGAGTTCAGGAAGACCAGCAGCTTCCTGGCTGATGTAGTGCAGTGGGGAGAAAAGGCAAGCTGCAGGGTAATAACTGATGAACAGACAGGGGTTTATAACCGCTCTTTTCTGGATGACGCAATTGAAAACTTTTTCAATATATCCAAAAGCAACAGCAAGCCGCTCTCACTTCTAATGCTTGATCTTGACAACTGCAGGAGAATTAATGAGACCATCAGCCATGACACAGGGAATATAATCATAAATAAATTCGCACAGATAATTAAAAACAGCATAAGCAGACACGGAATAATGGCCCGCTACGGGGGCGATGAATTCACCGTGCTCCTCCCCGAAACTGATCTGCAAAAAGCCTCGGAGATTGCAGAAAACATAAGAAAGACGGTCGAAGACCATGACTTCTCACCCCTCCTGGCTGACAGCGGAATAAAGGTAACAACCAGCATAGGTATAAGCTCATTTCCTGAAACAGCGGTAGACATTGCAGCCTTTAAGTCAAAGGCTGATGCCTCCCTCTACCGCGCGAAGGAGCTGGGGAAAAACAGGATAGAATATGTTGACTGAAAGCAGAACAGACAATCTGTCACTCCCCGCAGGCGGAGCATCAATAACAGAGCGAAAGCAGATATTTACTTCGCTGCATAATTCTTTCTGAACTGCAGAGGGGTCACGCCTGCTATTTTTGTAAAAGCGTCGTAGAAAGTCGACTTGGAGTTAAAGCCCGATTCATAGGCAATATTAAGGACTGTCCATTCTTTCTTTTCAATGAGAAGCTCCTTCGCAAACTCAACCCTGTAGGTATTTACAAATGTGTTGAAATTCATGTTCAGCCTTTCGTTAAGCAGCTGGGAGAGCTGGTGCCGGCTGATATCCAGCATGACTGCCGCCCTGTTTAATGTAATCTCCTCATCAAGGAATAGCTTATCATTAAACATAACCTCATCAAGCCTCTTCATAAGCCCGTCAACATCCACTCCTTTAAGAAGCGACCTGGAATAGGCCCCCTTCCTGACATTCATTGAGAGAAGCTGCAGGAAATGAGGATACCTCATACTCACAAGGTAGGTAAAAATAAAACATACCGATATAAGCAGAGCGCTGTATCTGATAGAATCGCTGTCACCCCC
Organism: Spirochaetota bacterium; assembly: GCA_036745755.1. Classification (GTDB taxonomy): domain Bacteria; phylum Spirochaetota; class UBA4802; order UBA4802; family UBA5550; genus UBA5550. The sequence goes on from DAIOFM010000014.1 coordinate 57,885, forward strand.
CAGGTAACCGGGAATGGCGAGAACAGTTGATATTGTTGAACCTATAGAATAGACAAAGGTTATATAAATAATACTCCTGTCCCCTCCCCCCTTAAGAGACGGCAGAAGAACCCTGACAAGGGCAAGATGATATAAAAGCAGCTGCAGTACCGCCCCGGCAGCTGTGACTTTAAATATCAATACACCGGTTGTGTTGTTATTTAAAAAAAAGTCACTTACAATGGAGATCTTCTCTTCATGCTCAAGGAGAACAAGCCAGGTATCCAGCCCGAACGACAGAAGAGCCGGGAGAAAAAAAAGATAGAACCTGCGGGGAGGCTGAACCCCGGGAAAGGCCACCACGTAATAGGCATAATAAAGGATGGGAGAAAAAATAAATATAACTGTGCCGTGATATGAAATCAGTTCAGGCCTTGAAAGAATCGCACGTGTCACTACAGAGTGAAACTGGAGCAGTATAATCCCCATTAGCGCAAACAGGACGAAAAGATTGATGTTTTCCCTCTTCCTGTTGCGTACAACAAGCTGCCCTGCAGCTGAAAGAAAGCAGGCGAACCCTGAAAAAAAGATGAATTTTTCCGCAGCAGAGAACATTATACAGCTATCCTTTTTCTGACAATATTAACGCGTGCCTTAAACTTTCTTCAAGCATTTTACATTTTAAATATCATTATTAATAATTCATAGTTCCTTTATGAATTTACTGCCGATTTGTTTTTTTCCGGATCAAATATTATTTTAAAAATGCAACTATTGCCCTGAAAATTATAAATTATGAACCGGACAGAGAATAGAATCCGCAAGAGAGACCTTTTGATAAAACCCCTGATAGCCATAATAATACTTTCAGGGGTTTCAATCGTCACGTTCCAGCATTTCCATCAGAGATGGATATCATCACTGACCGAGATGGTGGAAGAGCAGCACCGCCAGAATATATCCCAGATTGTACATGTGGCACGCAATACTATAGAGCCCCACATCCTGGAATACAGGGAGGGGAAAATAAACCGTGAACAAGCTCTCAGGAAAATAACCGCAACGGTCCGCACAATGAAATACAGAGATCAGTACGGGAACAACTATGTTTTCATGAGTTCATACAGCGGAAAAATGCTTGTACAGCCCTTTGAGCCGGAAAAAGAGGGATCTGACCAGTGGGACCTCAGGGACTTACATGGCCTCTATATTATACGTGAACTGGTAAGAGCCGCTCAGACCCGCCCTGAAGGATCTTTCGTAAAATATTACTACTATCTTCCCGGCGTGCATGCAGAACAGGAGAAACTCGCATATGTAATGGGGATCCCGGAACTTCATTGCTATATAGGTACCGGGATGTATATGAACCGGGCAATACTGGCCCAGAAGGATATATTGAAGAGGGTAAACCTGGCCTCAATATGGTTTTTTATAGCAATACTTATACCCCTCTCCGCAGCCATTCTATTCATACTGAACAGGAACCGGCTGCTGCTGAATGAAATAAACGTTCGTGAATCTGTTGAGGAGGAGCTGAAAAAGAGCGAAGAAAAATACCGTTCCATTTTCGAAAACATCCCGCAGGGTATTTTTCAGACCTCAACTGACGGACGGTTTATAAGCGCAAACAGGACACTGGCCAGGATGTACGGATATGATTCCCCGGAGGAGATGCTGGAAAAAACCTATAACATAGGGGAGCAGTACTATGCTGATCCGGAACAGAGAAAGGTGTTCCTTGAGCTTATGAAAAAAAACGGGCATGTTGAAAAATTCATAACAAGATTTAAAAGACAGGACGGGGCCATTTTCTGGGGCTCAAATAATTCAAGAGCCGTTACAGATGAAACAGGCAGGGTTCTCTATTACGAAGGAGCGATAGAGGACATAACAACTCTTGTTGAAGCTGAAGCAAATGCAAGGCTTGCGGAGGAAAAATTCTCCAAGGTATTCCTCACTTCACCTGAAGGGATTGTTATCACACGGCTTGAAGACGGCAAGCTTATAGATGTGAATCCGGGGTTTGAAAAAATTACAGGGTGGAGCAGAGACGAAATAACAGGACTGACCACCACTGACATAAATTTCTGGGATGATATATCATCAAGGCAGGAGATGCTCGATTCCCTTAAGGACTGTGAAAGTGTTTTATACAGGGAATTCAGGTTCAGGAACAGGGAACGAGAGCTCAGAGCCGGACTATATTCGGTGAGATCAATTGAAATCTCCGGCGAGGAATGCCTGGTATTTGTTATGCAGGATACAACTGAAAAACTTCGCATGGAGGAGGAGCAGCGGAGGCTTGAACAGCAGCTTTTCCAGTCTCAGAAAATGGACGCAATAGGAAAACTGGCCGGCGGTGTTGCCCATGACTTTAACAATATACTGACAGGGGTACAGGGCCTCGTATCTCTTTTGAAGATAAAGCTCTCCAGTGATGAACAGTCGGGCAGCAGGCTGACAAAAATAGAAGAGCAGGTTAGCAGAGGGGCCGGACTTACCCGGCAGCTGCTTAACCTGGCAAGAGAGGAAAAAAACGAGAAAAAAATTATATCCGTCAATGCTCTGGTTAAAAAAAGCACCAGCCTCTTTAAAGAGACGAGAAAGGGGATTGAAATCGATTTAGATATAGAGGACAATCCATTACCTGTAGAGGCGGACCCCGGGCAGATGGAACAGGTACTTCTGAACCTTTATATTAATGCTGACCACGCCATGCCTGACGGAGGTTCAATCAGCATAAAAACCAGCAATGTCACCATTGTTGAGCAGGATGCTCACATTTTCGACATTACCCCCGGAGATTACGTCAGAATCTCAGTTACAGATACGGGTACGGGAATGGACAATGAAACTCTGAAGAGAATATTTGAACCTTTCTTCACAACAAAATCTGAACAGGGCGGCTCCGGACTGGGACTTGCTTCAGCCTACGGAATTGTACGGAATCACGGTGGCATAATTAATGCCTACAGTGAACCGGGCGAGGGAAGTACATTCAATATACACCTTCCTTTATCTTTGAAATCATTAAATGACGATACAAGTCTGCCGGAAAGAACGATTTTTTACGGGAACGGGAATATACTGGTTATTGATGATGAAAAATCTATTCTTGAATCAGCCTCGGAAATGCTTTCCATTATGGGATACACTGTTTTACAGGCCGAATCGGGTAATGAGGCCATAAATATATACAGAGAAAAAACTGACAGCATAGACCTGGTTATTCTTGATATGATAATGCCCGGCATGAGCGGTTCTCAGGTACTTAAATCTCTGAGAGAGATAAACCCCGACGCAAAAATAATACTCTCAAGCGGTTATATACTGAAGGGTAATTCTATGAAAGTTATAGAACATGAATACAGCAGTTTTATCCAGAAGCCGTACAGTTTCATGGATCTTTCAAGCGTGGTGCACGAAGCGATCAATTCCTGAAATATTCGCCTGTTATTTTTTTTAACAGAACCGGCGCAGGCATAACCCTCTCCGGCACCATCCGGTCATTTTTAACGTGCCTCATTAATAAACTCAAGAAATTTCAGGTCACATTTTTTAAAGCATACATACCTGTTCATTGAATTCCCGTAATTCTGTATTATTATTTTTCCATCAGACCAGATGCCGGTTACAACTTCATTGTTACCGCTGCGTCGGGTCCCGTTAAATACAATATAGGTTTTCGAATCATCTTTGTTAAATGTAAATTTTCCCGAACTACTGACCCCGGCGCCGTTTATTGTATAATTATAACCGCTGCTTCCCTTTACTACGGTAATAGTGAGATCACAGATCTCCGTATCGGACAGCCTGTATATTCCGGCACAATCAGGTCCATTAACTTTCGTGTAATCAATAAGTATATACCTTCTCTTACCTTTCTCTGTTACTTTAGTAATTGTGGCTTTCATAACACTTATCAGTTCAGGAATATCATCCGGTGAATCCTTTTCCCACTCATCTCTGTTACCATGGATATCACCTGTCCAGCCTGAACTTGCGCTGTAAATATTTACAATGGCAGTATAGATATTATTCCCGTTATCACAAAGGCTTACTACCCGGGAAAAATCAAACTCCTCGCCCGTTGCTTCAGTCAGGTAATACCATCCGTCCCTGTACTCTATCCTTTTATCCTCAACAGGCTGATGCTTCGAGATTTTTCTGCCGAAGTATTTCATCACAGCTTCATCTATATATGAAGCTTTAATCTTCACCTGGTAATCATTCCCGACTTCAGCAAAGCGCTTATCATTGTTCCTGTAGTTATGAAGAACTCCGAACCTTATTAATACTTTATCTGTAATTTTATCTTTCTCAAAAGTTTCAAGGAACACCCCGGAGAAGTTACTGAAAAAGGTGTTCAACTGTTTCTTTTGGGGAGGGGTGAGTTTAACATCTTTGCCGCCTGTTCCCGCAAAGGCTGTACCGGCAATTATAAAAAACGATATAACGGCTGCTGATATAAGATTTCTTTTCATGAAAAGTTCCTTGTAAAAAATAAATGTCTGCTTGTCTCTTTTCTATAATGCTGCATAAACAATTCAAATAGCAAACAGTTTATGTAAATATAACTTTCTTGAGGTATTGTTCTTTGAACAGGACAATAAAAATATTTTAAAACGCCCTGACAGGCCTTGCATACTCATTGTAAGTGACACTCAACAAAATTTGAGCACCAGTGTCAAAATTCACTCCATAAGCATATGAAGAGTTTTGCAATGTTGAACTTATGTATCGTACACTAAAACTTCCAACAGAGGCCCGATTGTTATATAAAAAAACCAATTCAGTCTGGGATGGTAAATACCAGTCGCT
>DAIOFM010000015.1:0-61058 GCA_036745755.1 Spirochaetota bacterium
CCCCCATCGTTTATAGGGGAGACGCCCGCAGGGCAGAGGGGGCAAACCGGAATGACAAATAGTGTACTAATTCGATCTTAAACTGCTATAAAAATATACAGACCATTCAGACACACGAGCCTGAAAATAGATAACAGGGCCTTATCCGTTTTTTTGTCAATTAAGATATGACTCTTTTAACAGGAAGCATTTACTAATCTTTATAGCATCTGTAAAAAAATATCAGTAATAATTCCTGAATATATATTTTATATTTACCCCCGCCGCCTTCGGCGGGGGTAATGAGCATTTTTTACCTGAAATAAGTTAAGGAATAAATACTGAAAAAATATATGAACATTATAATCGATTAATTCTTTGATTAGTAATTCTCCGGTGATTACATTATACCCTGATATAATCAAAGTCTTTTCATATGGGAATATGAGGAATCACAGAATAAAAAATAAAAAGGAACCTGACATCATCCTCATCAAGGATTTCATGAGGATGATGCTTCCCTCCCTGATAATATTTACCGTATTCATTATTATAATTTTCGCTCTTTTTACACCTTTTATTGAAAAACAGCATATGCAGAACAAGGAGGAAGCATGCAGGCACCTTGTTGAGGTCACCATAGATTATATTTCTTCACTGAACGATGATGTAAAGGAAGGTATTATTACTGAAAAAGAGGCAAAAGATAGGGCATTCAAAAGGATACGACGCCTGAGATACGGGAAGGACAAAAGAGATTACTTCTGGATTATTGACAGAAATGGTGTCATGCTTATGCACCCCTTCAGAACCGATATCGAGAACAGGGACCCTGACACGATAACAGGTCCTGACGGCCAGGCCCTGAGTAAACTGATGCTGAAAATGGCGCACATCGCCAATGTTAATCCGAAGGGCGATACCATCAAATATATATGGAACAGATGGGAGGACCTGTCACAATTCGGCACAAAATTATCATATGTAAAAAAATTTCAGCCATGGGACTGGATTATAGGGACAGGCGTATATATAGACGAAGCGGAGAAGGAGATTAGAACACTAAAAAAAATATTCATCTCCGCCGCTATATTACTCGCCCTTTTTTCTTCTGTCATATCACTTGCCCTTTCATACAGGGCGGGAAATTCAAGGAAGAAGGAGGAGGCCGCCAGGGAGCTTCTCCTTGAAAGTGAAAAGAACCTCAGGATTCGTGAAGAACTGTTCCGCAGTATTTTTGAAAAAAGCCCCCATGCCATAGTTATAACTGATATATCCAATACCCGCATAATTAATGCCAACCGGGCATTTGCTGTTATGACCGGATACTGCCAGGAGGATATAAGAGAAGGGGTGCCGTACAAAAAAATCCATCCCATATCACAGGCGGAACTTTACCAGATCGGGGAAGGAATTGATTCCGCAGGAGTCGCCGAAAATATCGGCTCAATACTGTTTACCCGTGAAGGAAATAAAAAAAATATTATTTACTCGGCAATACCAATTAATTACATGGGTGAGAATTGTCTCCTGAGAATGATTGTTGACCTCACTGAAGAAAAATTCCTGGAAGAGCAGCTGCGCCAGTCACAAAAAATGGAGGTAATAGGGAGGCTTGCAGGAGGGGTGGCGCACGATTTCAACAACATGCTTGGAGTTATAATGGGGAGCGCAGAGCTTCTCTCCCTGAAGATTACCCCGGACAAAGATGAAAGTAAATATATTACAAGAATTCTTAATACAGGGGAAAAGGCATCGGGACTTATAAGAAAGTTGATGTTATTCTCCCGCAAAGGAGGGGCGGTCTTCCGGAATTTTGATATACACGACACAATACTTACAGTGGCGGACATTCTGGGGCACACGATCGATAAAAAGATAAATATCTCAATGAACCTCGCAGCTGAAACAAGCCGGATTTCCGGTGACCCCACTCTGATAGAAAACGCGCTTCTGAACATAGCGATTAATTCCAGGGACGCCATGCCCGAAGGCGGGGAGATCAGATTTTCAACTTCAAACATCGATATTGATGAATACTTTGTCAGAAACCACCCGTACAGCATCTGCGAAGGCCGTTATATAGCGATCAACATTTCAGACACAGGGCAGGGCATAGAGCCTGCATTAATTGAAAAAATTTTTGAGCCTTTCTTTACCACCAAGCCCTCAGGGAAAGGGACAGGGCTGGGGCTTGCCGCGGTTTACGGGACAATCAAGGAACACAAAGGAACCATCGATGTCTACAGCGAACCGAACAAAGGTACTGTTTTTAAACTGTACCTGCCCTGCGACATAGAACACGCTGAATCAAAAACAAACGATGAACCGATGCTTATACATGGAGACGCGACAGTCCTTATCATTGACGATGACGAAAACATCCTGACCAACCTTGGGGAAATGCTTACCGACCTTGGATACACGGTTGTACCCGCATCAGGCGGAAAGGAAGGGACCGATATTTTCAGGGAAAGAACAGATGAAATAGATCTCGTAATATGCGACATCATAATGCCTGAAATAGACGGCATAGAAACAATAAAACTTCTGAAAAGCATAAAAAAAGATATTAATGTCATCATCTCCTCCGGCTTTCAGGATGAGCATACTGCCGGGCAGCTTAATGAAGTGAAGGTGGCAGGATTTATCCAGAAGCCGTTCAAAATGAATGAACTCAGCAGGACTGTCCATTCTGTTTTAACCGGAGAGGATAAAGCATGATGATTAAGGCCGCATCTCTTCAGCAGCCTTAATCTCAAAAACGGCTACCTTTCTGTAAGGGCAAGTTTAACAGCAAGGGAGGCAAGCACAGTACCGGCGAAAAGGTTAAGCCACTTTTCAAATTTTGAAGAACCTGCAAGTATCCCACCTATGCTTCCGGCGAGAAAACTTATTAATCCGAAAACCAGAACAGTCACCACGATAAACAGGAATCCCAGAATAATAATCTGGAATGTAATTGAACCGTTTTCCGGTGAAGCGAACTGAGGCAGGAAGGCCATAAAGAATATGGAGACCTTTGGATTGGTCACATTCATGATAATCCCCCTCCTGTACAGGTTAATCTTTCTCCCGTTATTCCCGGCCTGAATTTCAACTTTGTCCCCTGAATGCCTGAAGGTAAGGTATGCCAGGTAAAGAAGGTAAACCACGCCGGCGTATTTCAGGATATTGAATGCCATCAGTGAAGTCTGAAAAATAGCGGCTATTCCGAAGGCCACCACGCTGGTATGTACAAGAAGGCCGGTACATAAGCCGAGAGTTATTTTATATCCCGCAGACCTCCCGTACGCGATTGACTGGGAAAGGACGAATATATTGTCAGGCCCCGGAGCGAACGCCAGCAGGGTTGAAGCTGTAAGAAACATAATTAAAGAATTAATATCAGGCATAATTATCTCCGCTTAAATCCATTCAATTTCATCGATTGTTCTTTCATCTGTTTTATCTCCGGTATTCAGGGTCCCCTCCGGCTCGATCATGATTATTTCACACTCATCTTCAGCGACAGGCTTATGCTCAACGCCCCTGGGGACAACGAACATTTCTCCCTCACCTATCTTCACTTCACCGTCAGGGAGTTTTACTATAACCTCGCCCCTGTTAACAATAAATACTTCATCCGTATCATCATGTTTATGCCAGATGAATTCACCTTTTATCCTGGCGATCTTGAACGCATAGTTATTAAGCCTCGCTATACCCTTTGGCTGCCAGTAACCCTCTATCTTTGAAAACTTCGAATCAAAATTTACAGCTGTATATTTCATGATTGCCCCATTCATTAAGGTTTAACTTCATTTAAAACGGGCGGGCTTTTTTTCAACAAATATTTATGTTTCTGTTTTTATCAAGTATTTCACGGACCCGCCTGGTGAATTCTTCTATTGTTACAGGCTTCGGCAGAAAATTATAACCCTCTTCAAGGATCCCGTGGTGGGATATTATCTCCATAGGGTATCCTGAAAGGAAAAGCGCCTTAAGGGCCGGCCTCTTTTTCAAAAGTTCATTATACAGTTCCCTGCCGTTCATCCCCGGCATCACGACGTCAGAAACCACCAGATGAATGACGCCTTTGAAATTATCGGCTGTTTCAAGTGCTTCATGCCCGTTTGAAGCTTCCAGTACGCTGTATCCCTGGTGTTTGAGCATCATCGAGGTCATCTTTCTCACCTGTTCCTGGTCCTCAACGACAAGTATCATCTCTGTCCCGGAGGCCCCGGTCTCTGAATCCACCTCCCTGCACCTTTCAGGTTCCTTCTCAGCCCGCGGAAGATATATTCGAAAAGTCGTTCCTTTGCCCGGTTCGCTGTAGAACCAGATACTCCCCAGGTGCTGCTTGACGATACCGTACACAGTTGCAAGCCCCAGACCTGTCCCTTTTCCGGGATCTTTTGTTGTAAAAAACGGTTCAAATATTCTCTGCTGAGTCTCCTTATCCATCCCCCTACCCGTGTCACTAATCTCAAGCATTACATACAGTCCGGGTATAATACCCTCATGTTTTTTCGCATAATGAACATCAAGCTCCTTGTTCCCGGTCTTTATTAAAAGTTTCCCTCCATCAGGCATGGCATCCTGGGCATTAAGCGCGAGGTTGAGTATAATCTGTTCAATCTGTCCGGCGTCAGCTTCAGCTGCATGTATATCTGGTGCAAGGTTGATCCCGATCTCAACATTCTCCCTTATTGTACGCCTGAGCATCTTTTCAAAACCTGATACAACAGAATTAAGATTGATGGATTTAATGGAGAGAGTCTGCTTCCTCGCGAAAGCGAGAAGCTGTCTGGTAAGGTCCCCGGCCCGTTGTGAAGCCTTTATTACCTCATCAACCATCTCATCCGCTGCAGAAGCCAGGCCCATCTCCTCCTCCGCCATAGAGATACACTCCCTGGCAGCAGAAATAACTCCGGCAAGCGGCGAGTCCTTTTCATTCACCCCTGTTTCCATAAGTTTTCTGCAGGGTCCGTCAAGGGAACTGAGAAGTTCATTTCTCTTTTCAAGGAGGGAGCTGTGGATTCCCTTCAGTTTAATCTGAACCATTTGAGAATAGCCCATTATAGCAGCCAGCATATTGTTAAAATCGTGCGCGATTCCACCTGCCAGGTGGCCTATTGACTCAAGCTTTCTTGCCTGCTGAAGCTGGTCTTCAAGATTTTTTCTTTCCGTTTCAGCTTCTTTAAGATCAGTTATATCCATCAGGGAGGCTATACTGTAAGGTGAGCCGGGGATCATTGTCACACTGTTTATCATATGCCGCACTTCCCCGTTGCGCCGTATAAAACGAAATTCATATTTCCGGGGAGCGCCTGAAGCGTCGTCTCTCCTTGTTTTATGATAGTCGCGCATCCTCTCAAGATCCTCTTTATCCACAAAGCTTGTCCAGCTCAGCTTGCCTTCATTCTCTTCAATTGAATAACCTGACAGAAGCGTCCATTCCGTATTAGCTTTTATTATCGTTGTATCGGAATCTATAATTATTGAAGGGAGGCCGGTATTTTCAAATACCGCTTTATACCATGTTTCGGATTTCTTTTTCTCTGTAATGTCCTGCAGAAATGCCAGACTCCTTTTAGTCCCCGGAAGCATTGCTATAGTCAGAGCTATATACTTCCTGTTGCCCGCTCTGTCAGTCATCTGAAATTCATATTCTTCAGGAACAGAACCGGGTTCCAGCCTTCTTTTACTATGATACTCTCTCATCTTTTTAAGTTCATCGGGATCGGCAACCATCTCAGCCCAGCTCATCCTCCCCTGAACCTCCTCTGAGGTATATCCGCTCAGGGCCTCAAAGGCTTTGTTGCATAAGGCGATTGTTGTGTCCTCCTCAACAAGAAGCATAGGGAATCTGGCAAAATCAAAAAAATCCCTGTAAAGTTCATCAGTCATTTTTTTCATTAATAAGCAGCCTGTTCATATATTTTAATCAGATGAAACAACTTTACCCTTCTCACCGCCGGTTAGAAGAAAAATCCTGAAACCTGATAAAACTTTAAAAGATGAAAAAAACATTCGCACCTTCACGACTATATTATACAGAATTATAAGCCTTAATTCTATATAAATTTTATTTCATATCAAAAAAAAAATAAACACCATTGAAGTTATACACATCACATTACATTTATACGTTATGAGCATTTATTTGCCTGTGTTTCAGTAAAATTAAAAAAACAAGCCTGGCAATTGACAAAAAAAGAATTTTATTATATATTAAAATCATTAAATTTCAGTTGTTTTCCAAATCTCTATCAGCAGATTAAAACAACTGTTTATTAAAACTATATTGGTTCATAAATTACCCCTTATTCTGGCCGGATGATTTTTTATAATCATCCGGCCACCTCATTAAGACGGATATTAAAAAAGGTCACATCCCTGTAACAGCTCTATTAATTCGCCTTACCCGGATAATTGATTATATTGTTTCAGTAAAAGAATTGACAAATAAATATTAAAACTAAACATTTGTATAGTTTTAATACCGGAGGTATAACATGAATATAATCAGGTTCATCATTGGCGGAATTGTAATATTCATAGTCTTCCTGGCTCTTGACTTTCTGATCCATTCAATGCTCCTCGGAGAAGTCTACGCATCAATGGCGGGTATATGGCGCCCTGACATGATGTCAAAGATGTGGATAATGTACGCGGGAAGCTTCATCTTTTCATTTCTGATGATGTATGTATTTATTAAAGGTTATGAAGGGAGAGGTATAATGGAGGGGGTCAGGTTCGGTATAATTATAGGGATTATGACAAGCGGGATTGGAGCATTTTATCAGTATGCGACTTATCCCCTACCCTTTTCACTGGTTCTTCAGTGGTTTTTTTACGGACTCGCGGAATTTATAATTGCAGGAATATGCGCATCATTAATATATCAGCCTGTTGAGGATCTTTCAGATGATTATTCCTGAATAACGCTGTTAAAATAATTGTAACTTATTAAACTTTTTGTTTACAAATTTTTTGATATTATCTACTTAACATGAAATACACCTCAAAGGGTGCGGATTTCCGCACCCTTCTTTTTTTAAGGTTAAAGGGTAATTTCAGCTCCACCATAGAAGCTTCTCCTCTTTGTATTATAGCCGTAGGTCTCTTCATAATCCTCATCTGTGAGGTTTTCACCACGGGCGGTTAAGGTCACAGTTTCATTCAGGGCAAACCTTATGTTCATGTCGAATTTATGATAGGAATCAAGCTGCACTTTCTCTGTAGTAAAAGTTACCATATTAAAGAATGAATCATTACAGGTATCAACATAAAGATACGATGCAGAAATGCTCAATCCTTCAACAGGTGTAATGACAGCTGTAGCGGAATGTCTGTGCTCAGGTCTTTTTAATACTGCCTGCTCATCACTATCATCAAATTTAAGATATGTATATCCGTATGATACAGATAAAATATCAGCTAATTTAATTCCGGTAGCGACTTCAACCCCCTTGTTCTTCACCTCATCATCAATGTTACCATAAGTCGCTGTACCAAATGCAATCATATCTTCATATTTCTGATAGAAGTATGTAATGTCTATTGATATAACACCATCAAAAAATTCCTGATATACTCCAGCATCATAAAGAAAACTCTTTTCCGGTTCCAGTTCCTCATTACCATAGGATGAATACAACTCATAAAGTGAAGGAGCCCTGAATCCGGTACCTGCTGAGCCTTTAATTTTCGTGCCTGTAACCGGTATTATTAAAGACGCGGAAGCATCCCACGTCCATTTGCTTCCGAATGTATCATGATCATCAATCCTTGCTCCGGCGTTAACAAAGAAAATTTCGAAAATCGATATATCATTATTTACAAAAAAACTTCTGGTTGAGACACTTTTCTCCCTGAAAATATCAGTTGTAAATCCCGGTGCCCACTGATCGTAATATGCAGAAGTGCTACTCCCCTTCTCCGTCAAATATTCAACTCCGAAAGTCAGAACATCAACATCCAGAATATTCAGGCGACTTGTCAGGTCAAAATTTACATTAGTTCCATCATATGTATAAATATCGTCTTCCGTTGTATCAATAGAATCTTTTCGATCAATATCCTCCCTGATATATGACATATAGGCCGCCCCTCCTTTATAAGTCCACCAGGTAAAAGGGGAATGACTGAATTCACCTTTTGATGTGAAGAGTTTACTAATGTATACATGGTTCGGATCATCTTCATATGACCCATCGTCCAGTTCAGTTTCAGAATCCGTGTAATTCATCATAGCCGATATTATTGCAGTATCAGTTATTCTTGTATCCACTTTACCTGATGCACTAACATTCTCATAACCGTCATCATCATAAGTTGAAACTGATGAACTTTTTTTAGCCTTGGAGATACCATCAGTCTTATAATGTGTTCCCGAAAAGAAAAAACTGCTTTTTTCTGTTTTATCACTCACTGACACTGATTCTGTATGATTTCTGTTTGAACCTCCTTCTCCTGATATTATGACATGCCTTCCGGTTCCTTTCTTTGTTATTATATTTATAACACCGCCTGAAGCTTCAGCACCATACATGCTGCTCATTGCTCCCTTTACAACTTCAATTCTTTCAACATTTGAAGTCATCAGCCCTGAAATATCATAAAGTTTTTCAATACCCATCGGATCTGCGACCCTTACTCCGTCTATCATCAAAAGAACATTCCCGCTTTTTGAACCACGGATATAAATATTGGCTATCCCCCCATCTGTTCCTTTACGAACAACAGTTACACCGGGAATTGTCTCAAGTACCTCGGCAACAGTCTTTTTGCCGCTCTTCTTAATCTCATCCTCTGTGACTACAGAGATGTCTTTCCCCTCCTTTGAAACCGAAGTTTCATACCTTGATGCCGTAACAATAATCGGGTCATTTTTAAATACATCTTCAGCATAGGCTGAATTAATTATAAAACTGAAAGCGCATAACAGAAGCATTGCGCCTGATACTTTCTTTTTCATTGTATTCTCCGTAATAATCTGTTTAAAAATAAATTTTTCAAGTTAAGCTAAATTTAAAAAATGCTGTTAAACCGATAAGTGACAACCAATAAAACAGCACTTATCAGTGAAATGTCATTGCAAAGGATCGGCAGGATGTGAAGGCCGCCCCTCCTCATCCGGTTCTCAGGACGGGATTAGTATCGACCCTGCACAGAAAAAGCCGGTAAGGGTCGGGCATACAGCAACAGCCTTTCATGCCTCGCAGTGACAGAATTTAATTTTACGATTAATAGTTAATAGAAGAATAAGCTGTGCGGTACAATAAACCTTATCATAGCAAACCCCCTTTTCCTCGAAAGATTTAACGGTTTTTTCAGGGAGGCTCAAAGATCTGGCTTACATTATCTGTGATAATGATTACAGTTGCGGGACAGCCCGGGACTTGCACCCGGTTCCATGAGCAAACCTGATTAATGCATACATAATTTTAAACTGATATAATTCAAGTAATAATTCTGTGAAGCTCTTTCTTTTTGATAAAAAGGACCGGTTTCTCTGATTAATAACAATTCAGTAAACTTTAAGCATGAAGATTATATCCTGGCTTACCTTTACCGGGCCAGCCAGGGCGAAGGAATCACCGGTGAAAAAAATCCACTTTCTGGCTGCCCGCAGCGCAGCCATGTCGAGAATCCTGTGCCCGGAACTTTCTGTAATATCAACAGTTCCGCATCTTCCGTCAGGCATCACCTCCAGAAGGAGGGTTACCTTACCCTGGTACCCCATGGCCATTGCAACAGCCGGATATTCAGGAGGATTGTTTCTATATGCTTCAGCAACCAGTCTCCCCAGGGCGCCGTATACCCCTCCTTTATCCCCGCCACCGCCTTTACCGCTGCGATCCCGGAAACTGCTCTCTTTGCCTGAAAAATCTGACATCTCATCCCGGCGGGCCTCATCTGCACCCCTTTTTTTGTAATCCCCGGCATTTCCGCTCCCTGCCGCTTTTCCGGAATCAAGAAGCACTGACAACTCCCCCCCCCGGATGCCCAGTGTGACTGTTGCGCTTCTTTTTAATAATACAGCTGAAAAAATAACGGCATGAAGCAGCAGAGAAATTATTATATATCTGATCAGTTCCATGATTTCTATTACATCTGATAAATGAAAGGTGTGAAAAATAACGCAATAATTATTTATATATAATCAGCTATAAATATCAGTAATAATTACCGGAATATATTTTAGAAAACTGCATTGATGTAGTTTTAAAGTCGGAGGAGTTACTTCTCGCTGAAATAAAGCTTTTTTGAAAGGTCCCTGTCAAGATGAAAAATGTCCTCGAAAAAATCATTAAGCCTGGGGTCTCTGTCAAAATTCCCTTTTATTGTTTTGACCATGTTTTTCAGAAGAACTATGTCAGCCCGCCTCTTTATATGCCCCTCTCTTATCATATCACGAAGAACGCCAAACTCATACTTCCTTAACTTTACCCTGAAAAAAAAATCAGCCCCGTATATCATAATCATTTTCTGAGGAGGGAGTGTCCTGTCATCCCTGTTATAATCTTCAAACTCCGGGGAATCAACAGCCCTCTCTGCACCTGCCCTGCCACCGGCCGCTTCTTTCGAAGCGCCTTCACTTTGCTGCTCCTGCTCCAACTCATTCTCTAAAGTTCCTATATCAAGGAACTCATCCAGCTTTGCATCTCTCCACGAATCGGTAAACTCTTCGGAATTTTTCGCAATCAGGTTTCCGTACTCATTCAGCATTATGGCTATATTAGCTACTCTCCCTATTGGAGTATTTACCAGCCTGTGCATATTATTCATTACATCCTTCAAAACCTGCGCATAGCCGTAACGGGTACCCTTGTCCTTATTGTAAACTTCGGTCAGCCTCCTCTGATATATACTTCTAAGATTTGAAATGATATCCTCATCAGCAACCACGTATCCGTCTATTTTCTTATCGCCTGTCTGCTTGTTTTCTTTGGTGATGGCTATTATAAATACCATGTGGGCTTCATTGAGAATGGTTATTGCCATTTTGGTCTCTGCGTCGCTATACCCTTCTGTTGATGTAAAATCCTTAAGAAACTGATCAGACATAGGAACAGTCGGATCATATTCATAGGTATTAAAACTTTTTATACTTTCATATACCCTTGTTGTCAGTGTACGGGTCAGCATCTCGTGCTCCTGCGGGCTTAATCTGGTTTCATTTTATTTATAATACATTCAGCGACCTCTTTCAAGGGAATTCGCTCCCTTTTAAAAAAATCATTATTATTCTCATCCGCAAAAATACGATTAATGGAAACAAGAGTCATGTTGAGGTTCTCAAGGTTCAGTATATATTCAGAATCTATTGAGCTCCTCCCTTTAAAATTTTCAGGGCAGAAATCGACCCTCCCCTCTACAAAAACAGGATAACCGTGGGTGCGGCAGATAACGGGCCGCACTTTATAAATGGAGCAACCGCCGTTTTTCAGAAATACACATTTCCCGCCGTTGTTGAATGTACATTCCGGCTCGACCTCCCCTGATCGTACTGCTTCACAGATTATATATGCTTCAACAGGGAAAACAGACTCAAGTATACAGCATGAGTCACACCCCCTGCGGCATGCTATATCAGAACTGTATTTTTCCAGAAGTTTCGCTTCATATTGATCAATTTTTTCAATCAACTTCAGGTATAACTCAACTGATTTCAATTCCGCCATAATTTCCTCTCCGGAGTTAATAAATACAGATAAAAAAATTCTCCATTTTAAATCAAGTCTCTAATTTTTATAAATTTATCCCCCGTATAATTAAAAAAAACTCCCCTCCCCCTTGCGCCGGAGACAAAAATAGGTCATAATTCTAATTATTGAACCTGGATTAATCTTTATAAAATATTAATGTATTTTGATTGACAGGATACGTATTATTTACTATATTGATAATGAAAATCATTTTCAAAATGGAGGGAAATTTTGCACGGAAAAGGCCCATGGTGGAGGGATAAATTCAATCAACACTGCGTGAGAATCACTGCAGCGCGTGAAGTTGTAGTAAATATCCTGCATGAAACAGATGAACATCTGAGTGCGTCAGACATCTATATGAAAGCACACACCATAAGCCCGGAAATAGGCCTGACTACCATTTATCGCACCCTGGAACTTCTCGAACAGATGAGAATTGTTCAGAAATTTGATTTTGGTGATGGTCACGCCAGATATGAACTTCTAAATAACCCCGGGGGTAAAGGACACCACCACCATCTTATATGTGTAAAATGCAAAAAAATCATCGATTACAAGGATTTTATCGAAGATGAAATTAACTGTCTGGGGAAAACCCAGGATTTTCTCTCTCAAAAATACAATTTTCAGATAAATGAGCATATTGTAAGCTTTTACGGCCTGTGTGAAGACTGCAGGGGTAAAGGAAGCTAATTTTTTTTAAATAAATATTGAAAATGATTTTCATTATTAAAATTAAAGGAGGTATGTTATGCCAGCAGGTGATGGAAGAGGACCTATGGGAGCAGGACCTATGTCAGGACGCGGAGCAGGGTTCTGTGCAGGCTACTCAGCTCCAGGTTATGCAAATCCCGTTAGAGGAGGCGGATTTCAGGGCTACGGTCGTGGAGGTCGCGGAGGCGGCCGCGGGTGGAGAAACAGATTTTACTCTGCACCTAACTACGGAAGAGGATTTTATGGCGCGCCGTATCCTCCCCAGTATCCGCAATATGAGTATTCAGCAGATGCTGAGCTCAGGATGCTGAAAGAAGAGGCTGATGCTATAAATGAACGGATTCGTGAACTTGAAGCTGCAGCTGCCGCCAAGGGTGATAAATAAAAACAGTCCCTTTAATTATTACCGGAACGGATTCCTTCAAAGCATACAGGGAATCGGTTCCGGCAAAATTTCCCCCGCAAAATATAAAAGGGGAATATAAAGATTTTTGTACAGGGAAGCTGATGAAGACTATAGCAAAAAACGACTTTTATGAACTGAACTATGATAATGCGGAAAACACTGTCTACTGGAAGATGAAGGGCTTCTGGAAAGATATGTCTGTAGTTCCTGATTTTCATACAGACTGGGAAAAAGCCAGGAAACTTACCAGCCCGGGGTGGAAGATCCTTTCAGATGCAAGTGAATGTAAAGTGATCCCCTCATCTGTTAACACAGAAAAAGTAAAGAACCAGGAAAAGGCCATTGAAAGCGGATGTTCCAGGATTGCCCTGGTAGTTAACTCGGCAACAACGACAATATCAATAATGCGCGGAACACAGGCGTCAGGCGCTGAAGATCGGGTAAAAATTTTCGGTCCCTCAGAGATCGAAGAAGCCAAAAACTGGCTTAAATAGAAATAACTATATACGTCCGGAGTAATTAAATGGCTGTAGAGATTAATACTGATTTGTGCACAGGATGCGGGAGATGCGTTGAAGTCTGCCCGGCAGGAGCCATAACCATAGATGAATCCAACCATAAAGCTGTAATTGACACCTCCCGGTGCACTGAATGCGGAGCATGTATAGACACCTGTAAGAAAGGCGCTATTGCATTTATACCTGCAACGGGGAATAACAGTAAAACATTTATGCAGGGAGGGAGAGCCTTCTCCGGAAGAGGAGGAGGCGGGAACCAGGCTTCATGGGGCCAGGGCAGAGGACGTGGAGGAGGTTCAGGATCAGGGAGAGGAGCCGGGTGCGGCAACAGGCAGAGACCTGACATGATAGGGGAATGCTACTGCCCGGGTTGTAATATTTCAATACCTCACAGGGCAGGGATACCATGCTCGCAGACAAAATGCCCGAACTGCGGAAATCCAATGATCAGAAAATAGAATAAAAAAGGCAGTATATTTGATTTTCCGTATGGAGGTTTTAAATTTTTATTATGATAACAAGTCTTGAATGTGTACCATGCCTTATTCGTCAGGCCATTGATGCATCCCGTTTCTCATCATCCGAGTATGAATTCCAGGAGAGAGTCTTGCGGGATATACTGAAACTGATATCTGAAGCGGATTTATCACTTTCGCCACCGGTTATTGCGGCAGAAATTCATAGAAGGCTTCGTGAACTGTCAGGGGTCATTGATCCGTTCAGCGAAATGAAAATAAATTTCAACAACCTTATTCTTTCCATGTACGACCAGCTTAATGAAAAAGTAGACAATTCGGAAAACCGGCTCCTTGCGGCAGCAAAACTTGCCATAGCGGGCAACGTAATAGATGCAGGGGCCAAATCCGGGCTGACAGAGGAGGAGGTCATTGAATCAATAGAATCCTCCTACTCCGAGCCACTGGCCGGCGACCAGGACTATTTTATCCGCAAAGTTAAAGAGGCGAAAAAAATATTATATATTGCGGACAATGCCGGGGAGATCGTTTTTGACAGGTTATTCATTGAAAAAATAGGACCTGAAAAAGTCACCCTGGCGGTAAGGGGTTTTCCGGTCATTAATGACGCCACATTTGATGATGCCCGGGCAGCGGGAATCGGTGAACCTGTTACCATAATTGATAACGGATCAGACGTTCCAGGCACTATACTTCCGCTTTGCACAGAAAAAGTCAGAAAACATTTTAATGAGGCTGACCTGGTTATTGCCAAAGGCCAGGGAAACTATGAAACTCTCTGTGATGAAAACAGAGAGATATTCTTTCTGCTGAAAGTCAAGTGCCCCATTATCTCTGATCACACTGGCCTGCCTGTTGGAACACACGCTATAATAAGATCACTGCCGGCAGACATTGATAAAAAACCTGTGCCGGAAATAAAAAAAGGCTCAGATCTCCGTTCCTTTACATGCAGGCCCATAGGAATAATTCACAGCGAACATACTAACCCTTCAGAAACTCCCATACAGCCGATTTACGCAAAAAATTGCCGGGGACATGCTGATATATTCCCTGAATACAGTGAAGGGCTGAAAGACCTGGAGGGTTTTTCACATATTTATATAATCTTTCAGCTTCATAAAGCGGGCCCTTTGAAGCTCCAGGTAAAACCATTTCTTGATATCACAACAAGAGGAGTATTTTCCACCCGGGCCCCATCAAGACCGAACCCCATAGGGATGAGTATTGTTGAACTTGTATCTGTGGATGGGAACAGGCTACACCTGGACGGGCTCGATATCCTGGACGGTACCCCGATTATTGATATAAAGCCTTATACAGCCCGTTTTGATAAAATTGACAACACGCGCAACGGATGGCAGGACACCGTTGAGGAAAGCGACGCGCAGCAAAGAGGAAAACGTGATTACAATAACAAAAAAAGTAATTAAGAAAAAGTCATGACTGCCGGAACGATAGATTATTACACACTGCTGAATGTGCCCAGGGAAGCTTCTCCTGAAGATATAAAAAAATCTTTCAGGGCTCTTGCTCTCAGGTTCCATCCGGATAAAAACCCGGGAGACACTGAAGCTGAAGAGAAATTCAAAGAGATAAGCATGGCCTATGAAATATTGAGCGATCCTGAAAAACGGATGATATACGACAGGACCGGACGCTCGATTTTTGAATCAATGCAGGGCGGAATGGGCTGCGGATGGAAAAGAGGCCGCGGCTGCGGAAAAGGCCGGGGGGGAGGAGCTGCCTGGAACTATATGATGAATAAAATGACGGCCCATGAAGTTTTTATTACAGCTGAAGAGGCTGCCCTTGGTACTGAAATTTCGATTAAATCTTCAGGAGCAGCAGGTGAGGAATTTCTTCAGATAAAACTCCCGGGAAATCTAAAGGACGGATCGGTTCTGCAATGTATAAACAGCAGCACCGGCAACAATTTTTTTATAAAGATCGTGGTTAAATATGAGTGAGAATACAGCTGACAATATCTTATTCGGCCCCGTGCCGTCACGCAGACTGGGACGCAGCCTGGGAATTAATAATATACCTCCCAAATACTGTTCATATTCCTGTATCTACTGCCAGCTCGGGAGGAATAAAAAAGTCGGAATCCAACGTCAGGAATTCTACTCCCCTGAATCTATCTTACAGATGACTGAAGAAAAAATCGGCGCGGCCCTTAAAAAAAATAATTCAATCGACTATCTTTCTTTTGTCCCGGATGGAGAGCCTACTCTGGATATAAACCTGGGAAAAACCATCCGCCTGCTGAAAAAAACCGGGATAAAAATTGCTGTTATAACCAATTCTTCATTAATAGCGGATGAGAGGCTTAGAGAGGAGCTTTTGGATGCGGACTGGGTCTCTCTTAAAGTGGACACGACTACTGAAACAGCCTGGCGGAAAATAAACAGGCCTCACAGGGGACTCAACCTGGCCGAAATACAGAGGGGAATGTCTTTCTTTTCCAGCAGCTTTAACGGTGAGCTTGCAACAGAAACAATGCTGGTTGAAGGGTTCAATTCCGAAGAAACCGATTTTCTGAGCACGGCAAATTTCATCAAGATTCTTAAGCCGGAAACAGCATATATATCTATTCCTATCCGCCCCCCCGCGGAAACCAAAGCACTGCCGCCTGATGAAAAAACCGTGACAACTGCCTTCCAGATTTTCAGTGAAACCGGCATTAATGTAAAATGTATAACCGGGCATGAAGGAGACGAGTTCAGCCATACAGGTGATATTATTGAGGATATTCTAAGTATAACATCTGTCCACCCCATGAGGGATGACAGCATGAAACTGTTCCTTTCAAAGGAGGGAAAAGACTGGAGCGTTATCGAGCAACTGCTTTTTGAGGAAAAGATTGTAGAAAGTGAATTCAATAACAGGAAATTTTATTTAAGAAAATTTAAAAAAAAATAAAATTAAATCATAATAGAGGTGAGGAAATGCAGGAAAAGAAAAAAATTATCGTAATAGGAGGTTCCGCTGCGGGGCCGAAGGCCGCAGCAAAGGCAAGAAGGCTTGACGAAAACGCGGAGATTATGATCGTACAAAAGGCTCCGGATCTTTCGATGGCTTCTTGCGGTTATCCATATTATGTTGGAGGATTTTTTGATGATCGCAACATGCTTCTCTGTACACCGACAGGTGTGGTTCGTGACCCGAAATTCTACCTGAACGCAAAAGGAATAGTGGCAAAAACAGAAACAGAAGCGACCAAAATCGATCGGGAAGCCAAAACTCTTACTGTCAAAAACCTGAAAGACGGATCGGAAGAGGCGCTGCAGTATGACAAACTTATAATAACAGCCGGCTCTGTCCCTAAAAAAATACCTGTACCAGGCGCTGATCTTGACGGGATTACAACACTTCAATCGATGAAGGATGCTGATTACCTGAGAAAAATCCGGGACGAGAAAAAAATCCAGAAAGCCGTGGTAATTGGCGGCGGCCTGATAGGCATAGAAACATGTGAAGCGCTACAGCTTGCGGGAATAGAAATTACTGTAATTGAGATGCTCCCCCAACTCCTAACATTCCTTGACTGGGAACTTGCCAAGCTCGTGGAAAACCACGTCAAGAGCAAAGGTGCAAATGTAATTACAGAAAACGGCGTTGCTGAATTTCTCGGTGAAAACGGCAAACTCACCGGAGTCAAACTGCAGAACGGAACAGAACTCCCCTGCGAACTGGCGGTTGTATCAATTGGTGTTAACCCCAATACCGCTCTTGCCAAGGATGCGGGCCTGCTCCTGGGCGCAACAGGTGGAATCCTCGTCAATGAATACATGCAGACATCAGATCCGGACATCTATGCTGCAGGTGACTGCGTTGAGTCGTACAATATAATCACAGGTAAAAAAGTCCATGCCCCCTACGGCGATCTCGCGAACCTGGAGGGACGTGTTGCCGGTGAAAACGCTATTGCAGGAAACAGCGTAACATTTCCCGGAACAATACAGACAGGTATATGTAAAGTTTTCGATTTCGCGGCAGGTTCTACAGGCCTCTCGGAAAAAGCGGCACGTGCGGCAGGATTCAATGATATTGAAACCGTTATTAACGCAAGCCCCGACAAACCTGGATTCATGACCGGACTTCTCCTTGTAACAAAGATTGTTGTTGAAAAAAGAACCGGTAAAATTCTGGGAGTTCAGTGCGTCGGCCCCGGTGATGTAAGCAAACAGCTCGCAACATGGGCAATGGCAATAAAAGGGAACCTTACAGTTGAAGATATGATCAATTCGGATCTTCCATATGCGCCTCCATTCTCCCTCGCGATAGATCACTCAATCGCCGGGGCACATATAATGCAGAACAAGCTCAAGGGGCGTATGAAAGGTATAACCTGCTCTGAAGTAAAAGAAAAAATTGACAAAGGGGAGAAACCTTTTATTCTCGACTCAAGAGGTCCGGACGAATTTGAAGAGATGAGGCTTGGCATAGGCGAACGCCTGATACCGCTTGGCGCTTTAAGAAACCGTCTCAACGAACTTCCTGAAGATAAAAACGCTGAAATAATATGCTACTGCAAAATTTCTCTGAGAGGATATGAAGCAGCAAGGGTACTTGAAGGAAGAGGATGGACAAATGTAAAAGTAATGGAAGGCGGAATAATGGCCTGGCCGTTCCCCAGGGAAAAATAAGATAGTATGAACAGTAAAAACATCCTCCCGGTGGACCAAAATGTCCACCGGGGGTGTGATTGCCATAAATGTAATGTTAAAACAGAATCCGGCAATAAACAGAACAGTTCCGGACGCTTCTCTTTTATAAAGAGGCTTTTTTCAACCGGAGCATTGCGTTTTGCCGGCTGGTGGTCAATATTTGCCGGCGCGCTTGCCGTTAACAGCGTATGCCCTGTATGCGGCAGCCAGGGTTGTCCTGTAGGTATAGGCACCACGGGCATCATTGCCGCTTTCTTCGCCGCAACAAAACAGTGGGGGGGAATATTTTTAAAAAAAATCAGGGATTACATCAGGTCTGGTGTTCCGAAAAAGAACGAAGAAGAGACATCATGCCGATAAAAAATTTGTCTGCTCTCTTTTAATATAAAAATTCCGGAGAAAAAAATGACACACGAAGATGAAGGACATTACGCCGCTAAAAGAGACGGCATACAATTAAACGAAATAATTGCCGCAAATATAAAAGAGAGGACTACTGACAATAAAATATCATGCGCGGACGCCCATGCAATTGCTGTAAAGTTAAATATAACCCCCGAAGAGGTTGGAGCGGCAATTGATCTGCTCGAAGTTAAACTGAGCAAATGTCAGCTTGGACTTTTCGGACACGGCAAAAATAAAAACTTCCCGGAGATGTCCGGGCCTGTAAATCCGGAGATTGAGTCTGCAATCAAATCACTGGTTTCAAACGGGCGCATCACATGCGCTGAAGCCTGGAAAACAGCAAAAACATTTAAAGTCTCAAAGGCCACGATCTCTGCAGCATGCGAAATAATGAAAATTAAAATTTCGAAATGCCAGCTGGGAACGTTCAGGTGATTAAAATAAAAGCATTAAAGATAATACAGAAACTTTTCATGTATTATCTTTTAACTGCAGCTTAGGACTGTAATTATTACTCTAAAACTCTTGACATTATAAAACCAGCTTTAACTATAAAGCGATATCATTCAACATCTCCCTCTTAAATATTTAAAATTCACAGGTAAAAAAACTTGAATCATATACAGGGATCAAAAACCATAATACTTGCTGTATTATTTATTTTTCTTATAAACACCGGTGCTTCATCTCTTTCTCATAATAAACACAGACGGATAATAAGGAAAGCTGTCAGAGCCCACCAGAAGCTTGAACGAAACAAAAAATGGAAAACAATCGGAAGGTCCAACCGGAATAATAAAATCCTCTGCAGGGAATTCGGCAAAGGTAAAAAAACTGTTCTTATTATTGGCGGGATGCACGGGGATGAGCCGGGCAGCGTGCTGACGGTAATAAAATTTGCAAAGTACCTGGAAAAAAATCCCGGTTCAATCAAACACAGGGTAGTGATAATTCCCTGCCTTAACCCTGACGGACTGAGGGTCGGCAGACGGACCAACGGAAAAAAAATTGACCTGAACAGAAATTTCCCTTCAAAGAACTGGAGTTTCGATTACGAAAAAAAATATAACAATCCCGGCCCTCTGCCCGCATCAGAACCGGAAATAATTATTGCAATAAACGCAATGGACAGGTATCTACCATGGCTTATAATACAGGTACACCAGCCCTTCGCGGCCCTTTACCCCGATAACGGACCACCGGCAGACCTTCTCTCGAAAATGTCAGAAATAAGCGGGTTTCCGGTTTCAGATGACATAGGCTACTCAACTCCCGGATCACTGGGGAGTTTTATCACTGACCAGGAATACAAAGTTTCCGGAATTACCTACGAGCTGGGAAGGGTTGACAGTGAACCCGATTATAAATCTATAACCAGGTCCCTCATAGAGGCTGTCAACTATCCCTAAAATTCGGGAGGACGCAGTCTCTTTGATGATGAAGTTTTAAGCAGGAGATCCGCTGCGCTGTATATATTAAAATTTTCCACTGTTTTATCATGCTCGTCATAAATAGCATAAGGCGATTTATTCAGGTCCATATTGTTTCTGTAAAGTATTTTATAACCGTTACCCATAATCGCGTATCCGTTTCTTTTAAAGCTGACAAGAATTCCCAGTGACGAGATCACGTAATCGAGTTCAGGTTTATATTTTACAAGAGATTTACCTGTCATAAAATAAGATCGATCCACATTTACGCCGATTAAGTCAAAGACTGTGGGAAGAAAATCCTGGTGAGAAGTATATTTATACCTTATATCATCTTCGCCAACTCCGGGGTAATATATCATTGCAGCCGGATTAATCTGTATATCATTAAGTCCCCAGGTATGGCCGAAACTGCCATGTTCCCAGAATTCCTCTCCATGATCACCCGAAAGAACTATAATGGTATTTTTCAGCCTTCCCATTGCCTCCAGTTCAGTAAAGAGCTTTTTAAAAAGAGAATCCGCGTAATAAACTGAATTTTTATACCTGTTCATCAATTCAACTCTGTCTTTTTTAAACCCCTTCTGAGGCCCGCTTATAATAGTAAAATCCGACTTGTAGTCAGGGGTATATTTTCTGAATTCAGGCGGATAGTAATAATTGAAATGAGTAATATTTACAAGAATATAGTCAAACCGCTTTGTACCTTTATCTCTTCTCAATTCATCAATATAATAGTTAAAGAGCCATTTATCTCTGGGGGCGTAATCATCAGTATGAACACCGGGCGCATGTACATATTTCCCTTCTGTATTCTTCAGGATATGATCATAAATATATTCATAATTTTTGGGAGAGTTGTAATACATAGACTGCCTGTATCCCGCCTTTTTAAGGACTTCAAGAGGGATATTTCTGAAACCGTTCTGCCTCAGAGGTTCAAAGTAGTAGGGAGCCAGGCCGGTAAACATCCCGTAAAGACTTCCCGGTGTATTGTTCCCCGTTGAATAATGCTTGTTCAGAGCAGCAGCCTTCTCTTTGACGAACCTGTATAAAAAGGGCATATTTTCAGGGTTAAGCATATCATGGCGTAAACCCTCTACGTTTATAAAAAGGATATTATACGGTTTTTTTACTTTTATCTCGCGCGACAGGATTTTCCTCCCATATGCGTCCATTTTCCTTAACTGGTTGAGTTCAGTTTTTTCATCAAGCTTAGCAGGAGAGGTGAAAAGTGCGGGGAAAACTCCCGGTTTTTTCCCGTTTTCATCAACACGGATAAGGTCCTCAGGAAAACCGGTAATCCCCTGCCAGGGGATCTTGTGTTTCATGCTGTTCATCTTCCAGTCAGTATCCGCCATTGCCACAAGCCTGAAATGGATAAAAAGAATAACAACTGTAAAAAGAACAACCGATACTGCGAAATGATTAAAAAGAAGCGGCCTCCCGTAGAGCCTCCTGTTAAGGATACGGTAAACTGCAAAGAAAAGAAATGAGTAAACCGCCAGTACAAGTATTACCTGAATCACTGTCCCGGTAAAATTTCCCATCTCACCACCCTTCCAGCCGCGGAAAGCCATAACCATTCCCTCCAGGCCAAGCTGTTTCCCGTATACTGCCACAGACATGTTATTAGTTATGAATATAAATGTCACAATAAGATTTGAGAGGATATATGAAACCATGGGCCCTTTTCTGTAAGAGAAAAATATCGATTTAAAAATAAAAAAAAGGGCTGTATTGAGAAAAATCATAGATGTAAAGATATACACCCCTGTAAGAACAAGTTCACTGTTCAAAGAGCCGTTATACCTGTCTATCAGGATATATACTGTCAAAAGGGCCGACCATAATGCCAGATTTATGAATCCTGCTATATTTACATAAAAAAAACCGCGAAGTCTGAAAAACATATAAATTACTCCTCTATAAAAAGCCAGAAATAATGCAACCGCCACTAATTTCAAATATTTTTTCCTATAATAAATATTGATCAATCAATATTTATTATTTTTTAGCAGTATTTATTTCTTAACTTATTCCGGGTAAAAAAACTCTACTACCCCCGCTGTCTAAGGCGGCAGGAGTTTAATATTTTAAATTTCACATTAAAATGCCTCGTTAGAAACGGCCGTTCCCGGTTAATCGTCTTTTCTGATAAAAAAACAGACAGCATAGATCAAAGCCGCAAGAAGAATGGTAACCGAGCTTGAAGGCAATTTCAGAAGATAACTTAAAAACAGGCCCGTACTCATAATCAGGGCACAGAGAATTATTGAAAGAAGCATCATGCTTCTGAGACGACGGGTAAAAAAACCGGAAACAGCCGGCGGTATTGTAAGAAAAGCTATAATCATAACAATCCCCACGATACTGATCATGAGTATAACTGTCATTGACATGAGAAGTATAAGCATTATCTGGTAAAAGGCTGTATTTATCCCCCTGATCCTGGTAAACTCTTCATCAAAGGCAGTCGCAAGCAGCTGGTTATAAAAGGTCATGCTGAAAATAATTATTATTCCGTTTAATACAGCTATAAGTCCCAGATCATATTCAGTGAGAAGCAGTATATTTCCGAAAAGATAGCTCATCGGATCAACATAACCCGGAGTAATAGATATAAAAAGAAGACCCACAGACATCCCTGCAGCCCATATAACACCGATAATAGTATCAACCCTCTCCCTTCCGGAGAGTACAGCCATGCTTATAATAAGACCTGCAATCATTGAAAAAAGGAACGCCCCGGTCATGGGAGTCAGGAACTGAAGATCGTATTTCGTACCGACATAGAGTGCTATACCTATGCCGCCCAATGCCGCATGACTTAATGCACCGGCAATATATGTCATACGTTTAACAACAACAAACGAACCTATAACACCAAAGGGTATACTGGAAAGCAGACCTGCAATAAGAGCGAACCTTATAAACGGAATCTCCGGATTGAGCAATGCATTTAAAAAACCAGTCATTTATTACCGTCCTGTTTATCTCTCACTGTATCACCCCTTGAGATTAATTTTTCATGCCTGACAATGAGAGGACTATCTTCATAGGAAGAGGCAATCATTTCGCAGAAATTATCATCAGCAGGGTGTTCAACCAGTTTCTTATTTATACAGAGAACCCTGTCCGTAATATTCGCTACAAAACCGGTGTCGTGAGTCACAAGCATAATTGTCATTGTCTGATTTAACTTTCTCAAAAGGGAATTAAGATTCTCTCCCGCCGAGTGGTCAATATTCGAAGTCGGTTCATCCAGCATAAGAATCTTTGCTTCGGCAACGAGAGCACGTGCTATAAGTATGCGCTGCATCTGCCCCCCGGAAAGGCTGTTGAACGATTCTTTTCCCGTCCCTTCAAGCCCTACTTCCGCCAGGGCCTTTTCAGCCATCAGCCTGTCTTTTTTTGTATAAAATCCCAAAGGCCTGATTCTACCTGACAGCACGGTTTCGGCAACCGTTATAGGGAAGTCATTATCATGATGCGCACGCTGGGGCACATAACCTATTATTCTTGAAGCAGCTGAAGGAGGCCTGCCGTCAACCAGGATAGTCCCCTGTTTCGGCTTAAGCAGGCCCAGTATAAGCCTCAGGAGGGTTGTTTTCCCCCCTCCATTGGGGCCCACTATACTTACAATCTCCTTTTCATAAATATCAAGATTAACCCCGCTGAGAACAGGGTGACCGTTGTATGAAAAGTAGAGGTCCTTTATATAAATTATTTTACCGTTTTCATTTCCCATAATTAAAAAGCCTTTTTCACCTCTGAAGCAATATGCAGAATATTATTCATGTAATCAGGATCAAGGGGATTGAGAATAACAACAGCACCGCCTATAGCGCGGGCAACAGCATTAGCGCTTTTACGTGAAAACTCAGGCTGGACAAAGATTATCCTCACCTTTTCAGACTTTGCCTTTTTGATTATTGATTCAAGCTCCGATGGAGCAGGCTCCTTGCCCCCTGTTTCAATAGCCACCTGATTCAGCCCGTATTCATCAGCAAAATACCCGAAAGCGGGATGAAAAACAAACAATGTACTCCCCCGGAACGGAGCAAGAGTTTTCTTCAATTCCCCGTAAATATTATCAAGATCCGATATAAAATTTTCATAATTATTCTTATATAAATCTTTATTCTCGGGCTCCGCCTCAGCGAGAGCAGTGTATATATTTAACGCCTGCTGTTTCACAAGAAGAACGGACATCCATATATGAGGATCAGGCATCCTGCTTTCATGCTCACCGGTTTCTCCATCATCCGGACCGTGATCATGATGCTCAATGGTTCTCCTCTTTATTCCCACGGATGTATCAACAATTTTAAGGGTCTTCAGAGAACTGCTGATTTTAGGAATGAACGAC
The DNA here is from genome assembly GCA_036745755.1 of Spirochaetota bacterium. Taxonomy (GTDB): domain Bacteria; phylum Spirochaetota; class UBA4802; order UBA4802; family UBA5550; genus UBA5550. The sequence continues at coordinate 24,676 of DAIOFM010000015.1, forward strand.
TTTTCAAAGGCAACGCCGATGGTAAAAAAAATGTCAGCCCTGCTGAGGTCAATAACCTGTTCAGGAAGAGGCTCGTATGTAGCGGGGCTTTTCCCGGGGCCCACAAGTACGCTGACATTTACTCGCTCACCTCCGATCCGCTCTACAAAATACTTCTGCGGAAGTATACTGGTGAAAACATTAATTTTTCCGGTTTTTTTATCCTCAACTTTGCCGCATCCTGTAACTGCAAAAAGTGAAATTACGACAGCAATAATCAGACATTTTTTCATATAGTTTCCTCCGAAAATTCTAAATGCGAATAAATTGCATTTAGAATTACAACCGCCGCACATGTCAAGTTTTTAAATACTTTTTTGCAAATAATTCGCATTTACTTTTTCCTGCAATCAGGGCAGATTCCCCTGAACTGAACCACGGTCTGTTCAACAATAAAATCCTCATCAAGATCCGCTTTTACACGTAAAGGTCTTCCCTGTTTCATGCAGTATATCTTACCGCACCTGTTGCAGTAAAAATGAGGGTGTTCGGGATTATGCCTGCACGCCAGCTCATAATACTGCCTCTCATTTTCATTCATTACCTGCCGTATTATACCTTCACTGGAAAATATATCCAGATTCCTGTAAATTGTAGCAAGATCCATCTTTTCATTCAGCTCTTCATGGAGTTCCGCAGCGCAGAATGGCCTGCCCGAACTTATAATCGTATCAAGAACAACCTGACGCTGCCTGGTCAGTTTAATCTTTTTTCCTTCAAGAAGCGATTCGGGTGTACATTTATCCATAAATCCTCTTAATTATATACAGGGTAAATATAAGGATCCCTCTCGGGAGGTATCCTTCTGAATGACTTGAGCATAAGCACAGGCACAGTTCTCTCTCCCCGGCTTTTATCAAGTTTCACTGTGCCATCCACTCTGAGCCATTCATCCTTTCTGAAGCTCTCTTTAATTTCTTCAGCATCGGAGATCAATCCCCCCATCCCGGCATGAACAGCACAACAATAAATAATAAGCCGGGCTATTATAAACTCATCCTTGCCCAGCTTTTTTGATTTATAAACAAAACCATCTATACTTACTCTCTTGCCTTCATACTTCTCAGGGCAGGCATACATATCATTAACAAGAAAATAATAATTATCCCTTGTAATTTCAATAAAATCCCCTGATGTCTGATATATATCATGATCCGCACCAGGGCTTATATCTCCCCCGGCCGCGAAATTTCCCATTGATTGCTCAGGAGTTATATCACTGCTGTCTGAGACATGAGCATTGAATACGCCACTATCAGGCCCCACGTTCAGAAGAGCAATCAATACAATAAAAATAATATACTTCAGATACTCCCGGGGCATCTCAGTTTCTATTTTTCTGCCTGATGCAATAAAAAGAGCTGCAACCATAAGGATAAAAACTGTAATCAGGGCGGAATGGACAAAGACATGATAAGCGGGATTAAGAAAAGCATACAGCTGCCTGCCGCTTACCATCCTTTCAAGAGTCATAAAAAGAAATGACAGTAATATAAATTCCCTGAAAAGGTATATGTACCTCAACAGTTTCATAATCACCTGACCACCAGCCCGACAACAGCAGAAAACATCACCGTTAATATAAAAATCACTGCTGTCAGGATTATAATAAACCTTTTCCTGAAAATAACCCGCAGCATCATTGTTGTCTTAATATCTATCATAGCACCGGAAATCATAAAGCATAGAAGAGGTCCCGGCCCGAAATATGACGACATGGATCTCGCAACAAAGGCATCAACCTGGGAACAGATAGACAGAACATAGGCATAACCTGTCATAAAAAATTCAGGAAGAGGAAAAACTCCTGAGATACTTTCAAGGGAATTCCTGGGGATAAAAGTCTGGAACGCGGCTGTTATTAAAATCCCGATTATAAAATATCTTCCGGTTCCAAAAAATTCCTCAACGGCATGGATGAAAACACCTTTTACCTTATCAGCAGCAGTTCTCCCGGTATTACCTGAACCATGGTGATGACATGAACAGCCATTAACAGATGAATCACACGGAAGATCGTCCTCCGCACCTATAAAAGGGAAAAAATCTTTTTCTTTTGGACTGTTTCTTAAAACAGTATCATCATCAATAAATTCACTGACTGTTAAACCGATTACAAAGGAAACAACAACTCCTCCTCCCATGCGGAGAAATGCAATTTCAGGTGCACCTAAAAATGCATAATATGTGCTGGTGAATGTTACAAGATTTACAACCGGTATGGAAAGGAGCATGGTAACAGCATGAGATACCGGCAGCCCTTTTTTTATAAGTCCGCCCACAACAGGAACTATACCGCACTCGCACACCGGGAAAAGAAGCCCGGTTAATGAAGAAACTGCTATACCGGTCACCCTACCTGCAGGGACAATTTTACTCATAGCATCATCCGACAGAAAAACATCGATAACTGATGATATAATAACACCTATCGTAAGGAAAAAAATACCTTCAAGAAAAATTGCTGTAACATATGTGGAAAATATCGAAAGCATGCCGGCCCTTAATCTAATTGCAAACAAGTTGCATTTACACCGGCATGATGTCAATCAGAATTCATTACCCTTCCGTGGAAATTTTCCATATAAAGCTCCGGTTACGGTAAAAAAACCTGAAACTTCCGGCAATGGCTGAAACAAGGAAGCAGGTGAAAACTATATTCCAGAGGATAGACTCCTCCATTAAAATCATCGCAGCATATACATTTACCGAAATAACCAGGAACATTATAAAAACCAGGATTAAAAAAAAGAATGCGAACAGCCCCCGGCCGTCCTTTTCCTGCCGTTCCCTGTAAACGAGAAAATGAACAAAATGGAGAGCTGTATGCTGGCTCACAAGCGCGATGGCCCCGGACTCAACCGCTTCCATTAAAAGATCGCCGGGGTTCAGGAAATAAACCAGCAGCATCCATGTAAAGGGGGAGGCAATCATCATATAATAATCAAAAGAAGTAATTTTAACTTCATCAGAGGCTTCAAGGTAAAACTCCCCTATAAAAAACGAATAGGCAATAACAAAAAATATGCCGGCTATTCCGCAAATCATCCCCCCTAGAACCAGGGACGGCGGGACCACTTCCTGCAGAGACTTATATATCTCAGGATTAAATACCAGTTTAACAAGAGCCAGCAGAGGCATAACTCCAAGAAACCAGATATGTATAACAGCTGCAAAAAACTTCATATTCCCACCCCACTGCTTTATATAAATTATAATCCCTTTACTGCAGGCCTTAATTGATATCCACTCTGCCCTGCATCCTCCGGTTTATCCATATAAAAATATAAGTTATTATCATTGCAATTATACAGCCTGCGACAACGCAAAACATCCTTTCATAAGCAGACATCCCCCCTGCCCTGTGTTCCTCATCAGTAAGCACTATTATCAGCGCCGCCAGAGCCGATCGCGAAGCATTGCCGAGCTTGATAAAGGTGCAGAACAGAATGGTTGCTGAAACCGACACCAGAAGCACAGTAATATTCATCCCATATAAAAGCAGGGCCGTAAGCCCTATAAGGGCACCTATGATATTGGCCTTCATCCTGTCAACGGACAGCCTGAATGAATCTTTCTCCTCAGGCGCAAGCACGAGCAGGAGAGAGATTATACTCCACTGGAACTGGTGTTCAGGGAAAACAAGATAAAGAGCATAACAGATCGCTGAGCCCAGAAGGCATTTAACAAGGTACTGTATATAATAAGGCTTTGTCAGCTGTTCCCTGAAATCAGAATATAACTGTGGTTGAAACTTCATTAAGGATTACCTCTCCCCTTTATCAGGATAAGATATTCCTGTAGTCGTATAAATGTCAAGACCCGGGCTGCTTTTTTAAACTGCAGCCATATAAAAAAATTCTTGATTTTCCATCAGAAGACAAGTATAACTCTTTTTTATATAAACATTAATATTTAAAAATTATAAAAGGAGAAAAATTATGCCTGATTTCGGGACCCCTTTTGCAGGACTTGCTGAAAAGAAAAAACTGACTGATGCTGAATTAATCCGTGCCATAAGATTTATGATAGCGGCGGAATATGAAGCAATCCAGCTATATATGCAGCTTGCTGAATCAACTGACAATAAACTTGCAATTGAAGTATTAACGGACATAGCCGATGAGGAACGCGTCCATGCGGGAGAATTTTTAAGGCTTCTTAAAGAGCTGGATCCTGATGAAGAAAAATTCTATGCTGAAGGAGCTGAAGAAGTAGAAGAAGAAATCGAAAAAATGAAAAAGAAGAGAAAAAAATAATTAACTGATACCGGGCCGGCAGCATCAGCAGAAATCCGGCCCGCTATACCGCTATAATTCAATACAAAGGAAACGGAATGAACTCTACAATAAAAATCGGAATAATAATATGCGACCGTTACCGTCAGTGTGCAGGGGGCAAATGCCTTCGCTCAATGAAAAACAGGGAAGGCGCGTTCAGCATCTATAAAGACCGGGAGGTAGAACTGGTGGGGTATACTACCTGCGACGGCTGTCCCGGAGGCAACGTGGAATACACAGGGGAAGAGATGGTTAAAAACGGCGCGGAAGTCATTCATCTGGCCACAGGTATGGTTGTGGGTTATCCTCCATGCCCGTATATTAATACATTCAAATCATTTCTTGAAAAACGCAACGGTGTAAAAGTTGTCGTGGGCACACATCCTATTCCGGAAAAATATCTTACGATGCACACTTCACTGGGGACATGGGAGGATTCATGCTGGGAACCTTTAACTGCCCCGACAATGTCTGATAAAGAGACCCGTTTAAGATACGACTGACCGGAGATTAAAGGCGTTTATCAATAGAACCGTCAGGCAGCATATTATCAGGATGGTACTCGCCTCTCTCCTCCATCCTGTACCTTACGCAGTTTAGCCAGTCGCCTTTACAGAATGAGGTGATCCACTTTTTATCAAGCCGCCCCTGCTCATAATAGAACTTCATCGGACAGACCCGATACCATTTGCACTCCCTGACCGTCTTTTTCATAGTCGATAATCTCTCATTGCCCCGGTAATAAAATATTCCCCCTGATATATATTTCTGTCAATCTTTTACAGCCAGGTAAAAACTTCAACATGTCAATTTATTTAATATATTAATACATTATATTTATTAAATAAATTGACAACCGGCAGCCCGTTATTAAGATTACCGTGAAAAAAGCCCTTAAGTAAACAGCAGAGACTATAAAAAATCTGATAATATTACTCCGCACTTTACTCAATTTACGGGCCTTATACTTTAAAGGGAAAAAAATGATCTCAGCAGGAATCGATATTGGTTCACGAACAATCAAACTGGTTCTATTTGATGGAACAGATATTATTGCCAGCGAGGTACGTCCCAATTCATATAACACCATTGATATCTGCCGTGATATGCTCAAAGGGCTTGAATATGACCGGATAATTTCAACAGGATACGGACGCCATCTTTTCAGCAGACATTTCGACTGTGAAGCTATAAGTGAAATAAAGGCCTTTACTCTTGGAGCATTTCATACTGTTCCCGGCTGCAGGACCATTCTCGACATAGGAGGCCAGGACACCAAGGCCATCTCCCTTGATGAAAAAGGAAAAATTTCAAAATTTGAAATGAATGACAAATGCGCTGCGGGGACCGGGAAGTTCCTTGAAATAATGGCAAATGCCCTGGATTTCACCATGGATGAATTTATTGATGCCGCCTCTTCCGCCTGTAAAGCTGAAAAGATAAACAGCATGTGCACTGTATTTGCAGAGTCTGAAGTAATATCTCTTATGGGAAGGGGGGCCCCGAGAGATGAAGTGAGTCTGGGAATTCATCATGCCATAGTTAAACGCTCCGTGTCAATGATGAAGCGTATATCTGTCCGCGGCAATATCGCCTTTGCAGGCGGTGTTGCCAATAATCAGTGCGTAAGAGAACTGATAGAAAATGAAATTGGTGAAAAAATATTTGTCCCGGAAAACCCGCAGATTATAGGGGCTCTGGGCTGCGCCATTCACCTTATAAAATCCGAAACAGAATAATCTATTAATAATACAAGGAGTCATTTATGAATAAAATAGTAAACGCTGAGCCTCTGTTCAACGACGAGTTTACAGGGGAACCGCCGGCTAAACGGGTCCTCGGATATGTTCAAGCCAAGCGGGAACAGGGAGCCGCTGTGGCAGGCCTCTACTGTGGTTACGCACCCATGGAACTCATCCATGCGATGGACATTGTTCCGGCAGTGTTATGCGCCTTTTCTGATGCACAGATTGAAGCCGCGGAAGAACACCTCCCGGCAAACCTCTGCCCCCTGATTAAATCAAGTTACGGATTTGTAATAAGGGACACCTGTCCCTTCTATGCTGTATCCGATGTGGTAATTGCTGAAACAACATGTGACGGCAAAAAAAAGATGTTTGAACTGATGTCGCATATCAGGCCACTGTACGTAATGGATCTGCCGCAGGTTCCGGACGAGAAAGAGGCAAGGGACGAGTGGAAAAGCATGATCCTGAAAGTAAAATCTTTCATGGAAACCCATACCGGCAAAAGCACTACAGATGAAAAAATTGAAGCAAGCATTAAAGACACAAACAGAAAGAATGCGCTGATACGTAAAATATTCAGCTTCGCCGCCATGCAGCCCCCTGTAATCAGCTGGACTGAGCTTTACGATGTTATTTTTATAGCAATGTCTGCAAAGGGGGAGGAGATTAACCCGCAGCTTGAAAATATAATAGCAAAGCTTGAAAAGAGAGTGGAAAACGGGTACACTCATGGTGACAAAAAATCTCCCCGGGTAATGGTTACGGGATGCCCTGTGGGCGGGGATGCTCTCAAAATCTTCCACATAATAGAAGAACTCGGAGGTGTGGTTGTTGCCCTTGATGCCTGCACCGGGATGAAAGGATTTATGGATGATATAAGTGAAGACACAGGTGACCCGGTAGGAGCTATAGCTGAACGTTACCTGAGAATACCCTGCTCCTGCATGACGCCGAATGACAGAAGGCTCACGGAAATGGATAAAATTATTGATCAATTCAGGCCCGATGCAGTAATAGACTTTGTGCTCCACGCCTGCCACTCCTACAATATTGAATCATATAAAGTGGGCGAGCATGTAAAGAATAAACACGATATACCTTTTCTGAAAGTAGTAACGGATTACTCTGATGGAGATGTGGAACAGATAAAAACCAGGGTACAGGCACTTTTTGAAAGTATTTAAATAACAAAACTGCGGTATTTTTTCCTTATTTTATTTCAGGAAAAAATACTCTACTACCACCGCCGCTGAAGGCGGCGGTGGTATATAAATTTTGCTTTTTTACACTAATATATTTATTCAGGAATTAATACTGACAAAAGCTGAAAATATCCAGTATACTATATCATGGAGAAACAGTATGGGAAAAACAGTTGATGCAAAAGGGCTGGCATGCCCTCAACCCGTAATACTTACCAAAAAAGCCCTTGAAACAGATGATAGTGTTACTGTCATCGTTGACAACGAAACCGCGAAGGAGAATGTCTCACGTCTTGCTGAAAAATCGGGATGTGCAATATCCGTGGAAGCTGCGAATGACGGGACTTTCCGTCTCCTCCTGTCAAAGAGCGGGAGCACACCCTCCCCCCAATCAACCGGCACGACATTAAATAACCCGGCAATCCAGACCGGTCCCAATGTATTTGTCATATCATCCGACACAATGGGAAAAGGAGATGATGAGCTGGGGGAAGCTCTTATGAAGGCCTTTATACACACGATCTTCGATCTTGACTACCTGCCTGACACATTAATCTTCTATAATACAGGGGTAAAATTAGCTGTTAAAAATTCAGATGTACTTGATGACCTTAAAAAACTTGAAGAGAAAGGTGTTGAGATACTTGTATGCGGCACCTGCGCCAATTTTTTCAATATAAAAGAAGAAATATCCGCTGGTATCATCTCAAATATGTATGATATTGCGGGAGCCATGTCCCGCGCGGGAAGAATTGTAATGCCATGACAGTTGAAGAAAAAGTCCAGTATTATGTTGTTCTGTTCAATTCCGTGAGCTATGCACTTAAGTCTGAAAAGATACTCAAGAAGGAGAATATACCATTCAAGCTTATCCCTGTTCCGAAAAGTATCAGTTCAGACTGCGGTGTCTGCATACGCTTCACGCCTGAGAACAGGACGCTTCTGATTTCTGCGCTTGAAGGAAAAGTTGAATATAACGAAGTCCGTCCTTTATGATTGCGTCCCCGGGGTTTTCTCTCTTTTCAGTTCAGGTTCAGGCGGAGAGCATCTTTGCGAGCCGTTTCCCAAGGGCAAGAAGAGTATATGTAGGAGGGAGCCCCCACTCCTCAGGTATAACCGAACAGTCGCATACATAAAGATTTTTATACTCAGTCTGCAGGCTGGAGTCTACCAGGTCGCCGATTTTTACAGTACCCCCGGGATGTGCGGCAAATACCCATCCTTTATAAATATCCTTTGCTCCCGCATTTTTAAGGATTTTCTCTGCCCTTTCGCGGCCATGCTTCAGTTTGCCGTAATCTGCATCAGCGATTTTTTTCCTCACCCCGCCTGAATCGGTAAGTCTTCCCCCCAGTGAATCACGCGCCTTGATCATTATCTGAAGAGTTTTCCTGTGCGAAAAAAGCCTGTGGAGTTTCAAAGCTGATGCGGCGTTGGCCATATACAAAACAGGAGGGACCCACATGTCGGTCATAACATACCCCTCCTCCGGAAAGACAATACCTGTACTCATGGGTATCTCAGGCCTGACTGTTATATCCCCGGCTGTTCCCATAACAGCAATAAGGGGATCGAAAAAGAAATCATACCCTGCATCTTTAATTCCGCTGGCCCGGAGTATAACAGGCGTACCAATACCTCCCGCTGCAATAACAACAACAGGCGCGAATGCCCTTTTCTTTTTGTGGTTATGCCTGTATTCAACACCCGCGGCCCTGTTCCCCTCCAGAATGACCTTTGTAACCTTTGCATAGTTTACAATGTCCGCTCCACTGGCAAGTGCTGTATCAATAAACATTCTTGCATTCCACTTGGACTGATAATTTGGAGCAGACATGAAACCCCAACTGCCGTTACCTCTTTCCTGAAGACGATCATTATAAATAAACTTATTCAGTTTTCTCCAGTTCAGACCGAGATCACAGGCGCTCTCCATTATCCGGCGTGACATCGGGCCAATCCATTCATCCGGGAGGGGATTAACAGGCACCTCTTTCTGAATTTCCGATATTTCATCTTTAATAGTAATCCCGTACTTTTTAAGTATATTTTCCGGAGGATCAAAAGCTGTTCCATAATAATAGACTGAACTCCCGCCTGTTGTTATTGCCCTGACCATTGCCACCATCCTGTTTGTAAAGAGGACCCCTTTGCCCGGTATACCCAGACGCGGCAGAGTATTTAACAGTGTTCCGGTGACAGGTCTGAAATCACCCCGTTCAAGAATGAGTACCTTTTTATTATTCAGGGCAAGCTCCTTTGCGACACTGGCCCCGCCCGGACCGGTTCCCACAACAATAACATCATATTCTTTTAAAGTATTCCGAGTCTCCATAATATCTCCGGGAAAACGGCAAATTATATACTGTTGACAATAATAAAAAATCTGTATTTATCAATAATATTTTCAGATTAGAAGAGAGACAGTACCGGCAATTTAATTATAGCGTCTACAGCAGAATACCAGTGTAAAAAAACATGAAGGAATATATTGCAAATAAACATAGATTTGCCCTTAAAAGCATTGAATAATGCGTGGCTCGGCAAGAAGATAAACAACTGAAAAATATAACAGCCGGGGAAAGCCGGCAGTGATAAACACCGCCGGACTTCGTAATTCAGAAGGTTATAACATCATACCCTTCATCCCTGTATGCAGCAATACCCGGATGCCCTGACATGCTGTCCAGGAGAGTAAGCCCCTGTTCTCTGGCAGCATCAAGAGTTCCCAGCTTCCCTGAACAGGCTTTACAGACCCCCTCAACCAGATCTGCATCAATACACTTTTTCCACAGACCGTTCAGGGGAAATTCAGGTTTAACCAGATCAGGAACCAGCTTAACAGCGGATCCTTCAATTATAATTTTTGCTTCATGACCTTTATCTTTCATGTCCAGCGCGTTCAGCAGGACATGAATAAAACACATCGGGTCCCCGTTAAATACAAAGAGTGCAAATTTCTTCATGGCATGCTCCTTTCACTAAAGGGCATACAGATTGCCCCGTTATCTGTGAGAATATTACTTTCGGGCAATATAATAAACAAATTTAAAAACAGCGTCAAGCAAAAAGGAGGGGCAATACATTCATGGCACTCTGCCTTAAAGAGATGCCGGATTGAAGTTTATACAGGTGAGGATATTCTACTCCTCGCCGAGAATATAACAGAACTGTTTGAGGCCAAGCAGTTTCGCTACCCCGGATATTGTTACACCAAAAAAACAGGTATCGGGATTTGCTTCAACTATTTCATCAATAGTTCCGTTCACAATAGTGCTCCCTGTAGCAAATATGGCGTCCGCCCAGTCAGCGTTCTCTTTAAATTTTTCAGGCCCGTCAATAACCACACCGCATTTTGTTGCCCCTATATTATCAGGATCAAGATCACAGACCCTTACCTCCTTTACCTTTGCCAGTTTTTCAAGGAGACGGGGCTGAAGTCCCACAAGCAGGGCCTTATCATTTCCAGGGTTTTCATTATTTAAAAAATCCAGAAAGCAGTCAGAACACGTGACAGGTTCTTCATCCTTGCAGTGTATAGCTTCAGGAATCATTTCAAGCATGGCAAGTATTGAGTTCACAGAAGAGATAAAGATCGCCCTCTTCGCGTTGCTATCCAGTTCCATTTCAAATACATCCCGCAATGTCGCAGTGAAATTTGAACATGAATCCGAGAAGGCCTGCCCCTTTTTCCCCATAAATTCAGCCTCTACCATGCGTTCTTTCCCCTTCTGTATGGGGTAATCGTTATGCAGGGGATTGCCTATCGCCTCCTCGGGGGTCAATGTTCTGCATGTTATTTTGATCTCCTCATCGAGCAGCTTATACTCTTCAGCTATATCTATTATCTTTCTTCTTGCCTGTTCTATTATCATAATAATCCTACACTGTTCCGCCGGTATCTTTTTCAGCTTAATATTTATATATATCAGAAAAAGCACATTAAAATTTCTGTCAAGAAATATAATTTACAATTTAAACCGGTTTTAATTAACACAAACTCCGGGTATCTCTTTCAGAAAATTTCTGATTTTTCAGACTGACAGCAGAGGCAGACATAACCTTTTTATATCACCACAGCAAACTGATTCAGTATATTATACCATGCAATACCCCATGGGCTCCCCCGGCCCGGGGCAGGGGGAGCCCATGGGCGGGGTACCATGAAATATTGTTATTTTAATTTTTTCTCCTGAACATTAATTTAATTTTTCAATTTTGACCGCACATGCCTTATACTCGGCAGTTTTAGTTTCAGGGTCAAAAACGTTGTTCGTCAGCCAGTTTGCATTACCTTCGCGGAAGTGGAAAGACATCCACACCATTCCGGAAGGAACCTCACCTGTAACGCGTGCTTTTACTTTTACGGTTCCACGACGTGAACTTACTTTAACGTATTCATTATTCGCAATACCAAGTTTCCTTGCATCGTCAGGTGATATATCCGCTGTCTCTTCAGACATCATCTGATTAAGACCTGTCTTATCTGATATTACGCGATCAAGGCCGCAACGCCCAGTCTGGGTCCTCGTGTGATAGTGATAGAGACGTCTCCCTGTACTGAGGACAAAGGGATATTCAGCGTCCTCAACCTCTGCCGGAGGAGTCCACTCAATCCCTTTAAGGAGGCCTTTCCCGCGTGTAAACTTCCCGTCTTTATGGAGAAATTTAGTCCCGGGGTGATTTACGTCAGGACATGGCCACTGCAGACCGTCATTCTCGATCCTGTCAAATTTAATTCCTGCGAATGCGGGTGCGACAGCAGAGATTTCATTGTCCCATATCTCCTGGCCGCTGTTAGATGTCCATTCATGGCCAAGCCGCCTGGCAAGTTCCTTGAATACCCACCAGTTCGGCTTTGCCTGGCCCGGGGCGTCCTTGATTTTACGCACACGGCTTACACGGCGTTCGCTGCTTGTAAATGTACCGTCATCCTCGCACCATGCGGCTGCGGGGAATATTACATCAGCAAACCGTGTTGTCTCTGTCTGGAATATATCATTGCACACAAGAAATTCCGCTGATTCAAGCTCATGCTCAACATGGGTTATATTCGGATCTGTATTTGCAAGGTTCTCACCGAAAATATAAAATGCCCTGACTTTTTTAGTCGGAAGTGCCGCCATCATGTCAGGTATCATAAGACCGACCTTGTCTGACAGCTTCTTAACACCCCATGCTTTCTCAAATTTCTCTTTGTTTTTAGGATCAGTTACCGCCTGATATCCGGGATAAACATTGGGAAGCGCTGCCATGTCACAGGCGCCCTGAACATTATTCTGCCCACGCAGAGGATTTACGCCCGCAGACTCCTTACCCATATTTCCCAGAAGTATCTGAAGGTTTGATGTGGACATTACATTATTTTTTCCGCATGTATGTTCTGTAATACCGAGAGTATAGCAGAGCATCCCCGGTTTTATTGAAGCAAGAGTACGGGCAATTTCCCTGATTAATTCAGATGACACACCTGATATCTCCGCTGCTTTCTCAGGAGGATAATTCATAACAACAGCCTTGAGCTCCTCAAAACCTTCGCTGTTCTCTTCAACGAATTTTTTATCGTAAAGATCTTCGGTGATAAGAACATTCATCAGGCCGTTAATAAAGGCAACGTCAGAGCCGACTTTAATTTGCGCATAAATATCCGCCTTTTTCGCAAGGGCGTGCCTTCGCGGATCCACAACAATAATTTTCGCGCCTTTCTTTTTGGCACGTTTAACATAATATGAAGCGACAGGGTGAGCCTCTGTCATGTTTGTTCCGATAAGGAAAAATAGTTTCGCGTTTTCAAATTCTCCGAAAGAATTTGTCATCGCGCCTGATCCGAATGTAGTTGCCAGACCGGCAACAGTTGGAGCGTGTCAGGTCCGGGCGCAGTGGTCAATGTTGTTGGTACCTATTGCCGCCCTGAAAAGTTTCTGCATATAGAATGAGTCCTCGTTGATACTTCTCGCGCAGCTTACACCGGCGATAGCATCAGGACCTGATTCGCTGATAATCTCTTTGAATTTACCGGCAACAAGGTCAAGCGCCTCATCCCAGCTCGCTTCCTGGAACTCCCCGTTTTTCTTAATAAGAGGAGTTGTGAGCCTTTCCTTTGAATATATAAAATCATATCCATAACGCCCCTTCACGCAGAGATGGCCGTCATTGGGACTGGCCCCCTCAACGCCCTTAATTCGCACTATCTGGTCCCCTTTCATATGGAGTTCCTGCTGGCATCCCACACCGCAGTACGGGCATGTTGTACGCACCTTTGTGACTTCGTAAGGTCTCCCTTTACCTATGGCCTTCTTCTCAATTAGAGCTCCAACCGGGCATACCTGGACGCACTCACCGCACTGTACGCAGCTTGACTCCCCCATGGGGAGATCATTATCGCATATAACTACGGTCCTGCCGTTTCTCAACCTGAAATCCAGGACTTCATTAACAACCAGATTGTGACATGCCGCAACACATCGACCGCATTCAATACATTTATTCGGGTCCCTGATTATGAAAGCAGCTGATTCATCCCGCTCTTCCACGCTGTCGATAAGAAACCTCGGTGCTTCTATACCCAGGCTGTAGGCGATATCCTGAAGTTCACAATCACCATTCCTTTCACAGATAAGGCAGTTGTGTTTACCCTTTTCCAGTATCTGGGTAACAACCATTTTTCTACCTTCAATAACTTCAGGGGTGTCAGTATAAATTTTCGCTCCATCTACAGGCACAACCGAACATGACGTCTGAAGTCCCAGCATACCTTCAACTTCAACAAGACAGACGCGGCATTTGTTTGCCAGCTGATCATGTTCCGAATATCCCATTGTTTCTCTCTGGTCGGAACGGACTGTCCCCAGCTTGTGATGATAACAGAGAGTCGGGATATAAATCCCGTTTGCCCTGGCAATCTGAAGAATAGTGCTTTGAGCATCACACTCATACTCCATGCCATTGATAAAAACTTTTTTAGTCATTGCATCTTCTCCTTAATTAGCATCAGACTCTCATTATCTGACCCTTCAGATCCTGAACTTATAAATTTAAAACTATAACCGTTCCATCTGCCCGACGGGATCAGCTGAGACGCCTGTAATCTATCTGCGACTACAAATCGGCAGTGCAATAACTCACTGCCACTTTTATCAAACGATTCAGTACCTCCTCTTCCTTATATAATGTTTTTTTAAACATGTTATATCAAAAAAGGCATAATAAATATTCAGACAAATAATAGCCGTATAACGAAGGTTGAAAGAATCGGTATATGTCCTATTTTTTTGTAGGACAAACACTTATAATTTAATGCGGTAATGTCTGAGATTTACTGCAGCTTACAATCAATGCTTATAAATATCGTGCTTAGCTTTTTTATAGAGTCTCAATCATTAAAAATATAACCATAAAAGAATTTATACTTTGAAATTTTTTATGCAATAAAATCCACCCATCCTCGTCCTGTTTAACAGAGTAAATAAAAAAGGAGGGCAACCATGAAAGATAAACATCTATTCCCCTGGTGGGCCGGGTACCTGCTGATAAATCCGTTAAGGAAACTTTCTCTTGACCCGGAAAAAATTCTCGTCAACTATATTACCGAAGGAATGACAGTTATAGATGCCGGCTGCGCCATGGGTTATTTCAGCCTCCCGGCCGCACGCATGGTCGGTGAAGGAGGAAAGGTTGTATGTGTGGATCTGCAGGAGCGGATGCTGAAAACACTCCGCAAACGGGCAGACAAATCAGGGCTCAGCGGCAGAATTGAAACCAGACTCTGCGCCCCGGACAGGCTGATGATTGATGAGTATTCGGGGAAAACAGATGTGGCACTTGCCTTCGGAGTAGTACACGAAGTGCCGGATGAGACAGCATTTATTTCAGATATCGCACACAGTCTCAAACCGGGGGGGAAATTTATACTTGGAGAGCCGAAAGGCCCGGTATCAGCTACTCATTTCCTCGAGACAGTAAAGCTGGTTGCGGGATGCGGCCTCAAACATGAATCATCAGATGAATTCAGGTCATGCAGAACAGCGGTTTTCAGAAAGCCGTAAAATAATCAAGGGATGTTCACTTGAAAAGCAATCGAACAAAAATAAACGACTTACTATCCACTGAATACCGGAGAATGGTGGGATATGTGAGGAGACTGATAGAGGACGGGGCAGACCGTGACAGCGAGGATATAGTGCAGGATGTGGTAGCCGGAATATTTGAAAAAGCCGACATTACACGTCCCATTGAAAACATCACGGCCTATGTATACCGGTCACTAAAAAACAGGGTAATAGATATAATGCGAAGCCGAAAGGATTACCTCTCCCTTGACGCAGAAGACCCTGAAACAGGAACGTCTCTGCTTGATCTTCTGGAGGATGTGAAAACCGACATTGAATCTGAAATTCTTTTCAGTGAATTCCGCGAGAAGCTGTTTGATTCAATAGACAATCTCCCGGATGAACAGAGAGCGGTAATTATAATGACCGAATTTGAAGGGATGAGTTTCCGGGAAATCGCGGATAAATCCGGCACTCCAATGGGAACCCTGCTCTCAAGAAAATCAAGGGCCCTTGAAAAAATAAAGGCTGAACTGAACCAATACTACTTTTTACCGGAGAAATAATTATGGAAGAAAAAAATTCAATATTAAATAAAGCCGTAAAATTTACAGGAGTTATTATTTTTGGTTTATGCGCGGCCCTCTTCTTTGCGGCAATTTTCGCCATAGCTGTAAAGCTGCTGTGGAACTGGCTGATGCCTGAACTTTTCGGATTAACTTCCATTACTTTTCTGCAGGCTTTCGGATTGATTTTGCTGGCAAGGCTTCTTGTGGGCGGATTCCACAGAGATCATAAACGCGACTCCGGCAGTTCCAAAAAGCACGACCATCTGCACAAATTCTTTGAGCGTGAATTCAGAAACATCCCGGAAGAGATCAGGCTGAATAAAAAAAATTTTACAAAATTCTGGGATGAAGAGGGACGTGAAATATTTAACGATTTTCTGAGCAGAACTGAAAAGGGTAAAGAGGGCAACAAAATATAATTCTTATAATGTCATCAATAAAAAAAAGTCTTGAAAAATCCTTTTTCTGAAAATGAAATGTTCGCTTATGCATACCACCTGATTTTTAGAGGGAAATAATGAAAAAAGTAATAACAGGCGCGATACTGGCGCTTTTTATAGCTGTTTTTACAGCATCAGCTGAACAGTATAATGTAATTGACCTTAAATCGATAAATTACCGTCTCCTGTACGAATCCTATACAAACGGGAACTGGGACATATTCATTATAAAAGCAGACGGTTCAGGAAAAAAGAATATAACTGAAACAAAAAACCTTCACGAAATGTATCCCAAGGTATCACCTGACGGGAAAAAATTCGCCTGTGTAATAGATAAAGGGGAAGGGAGGAGCAGGAAAAGAGACCTCTACATGTTCGACCTGGACGGCTCAGGGAAAAAACTTATTTCCGAGCATGGAAGGCAGCACTGCTGGTCACCTGACGGAAGATATATAGCTTTCGTCAAATCGGAGTCCACCAGAAGATTCTCTTTTGAAAGCTGGTCAACAAAGGGGCTTTTCATCTACGACACAGTTACCGGCGAAACCAGACAGCATCCCAATGAAAAGCTGGAACACCTCTACAATATATGCTGGTCACCTGACGGAAAGTATATTACAGCAACTGTACTTGGAGGTATGGGATACAGGCATACCAATATAGGAATAGATGTCAATGGCACAAGATACTTCAGGCTTAACGTGATTGGATGCAGGCCTGAATTCTCCCCTGACGGCAAGATGATCGGATGGGGAAGGAGTGACAGGGAATTCAAGCTGGCAAAAATAAACATGTCAAAAAGAGTCCCGGTGCCGGACAGGGACCAGAAAAGTTTCCTCCACGTAAGAAAAGGGTACGAGGTGTATCACCTTGACTGGTCACCTGACGGAAAATACCTGGCATTCTCATTCGGCCCGGACGGGGAACAGAACGTCGGGGGCACTGCGAAAGGCTGGAACCTCTGCATAGCCGAGGTAGCCACAGGAAAATGGCAGATGATAACATTTGACGGAAATCAGAACAAGGAACCGGACTGGATTCCATGAGGAGAATAGAGATGAAAAAAATTTTAACCGCGGCAGTAATCTCAGTCATAATTGCATGCGTAATGTCATGTGGAAAGAAAACCACTGATACAACAGTTAAAAATATCACTACAAAGTCAGGGATAGAGATGGTCTACCTCCCGGGCGGCGAATTCACAATGGGGAGCAAAAACCCGGGTGAGTCCCCCTCCCACAATGTAAAGCTGTCGCCGTTTTATATAGATAAGTATGAAGTAACACAGGGGATGTATAAAAAGCTGGAACTCCCCAACCCCTCCCACTTTAAAGATGAAAAGAAACCGGCAGAGATGGTTGCATGGATTAACGCCGCGATCTACTGCAATGAAAGATCAATTGAAGAGGGGCTGACTCCATGCTACGATGAGAAAACATGGGAATGCAACTTTGACGCAAACGGATACAGGCTCCCCACTGAAGCTGAGTGGGAATATGCCGCAAAGGGTGGAACTGAAGGGGAATACTTTTTCGGCCCCGACTCAAGGAAGCTTAAAAACTACGCAATATTTTCAAAGAATTCATCCGGTAAAACTGAAAAAACCGGATCGAGAAAGCCTAATCCCTTCGGGCTGTATGACATGTACGGAAACGTGGCTGAGTGGTGTAATGATTTCTACTCAGCGGATTATTACGCGAAATCGCCCTCTGATGACCCCGCAGGCCCGGAGCAAGGGAAAGAACGCGTAATACGTGGAGGCTCATGGAACGACAGCGAGGAGCTTGTAAATTCAACAGCAAGGAGCATGGACGGGTCTGTTAATGATGCCTGCATCCTTCGCGATACAATAGGGTTCAGGTGCGTCAGGAGGGCTGAATAGAATAAATGCTCTTCCAGACATGGACTTTTCTTCTCTTCTTTACTGCGGTTTATCTCCTCTTTAAAGCTGTAAAAAACGGCACGGGGAGACAATACCTTATACTGGTTTCATCATTCATCTTTTACGGATGGTGGAACCCTCTATACCCGCTGCTTCTTTTATGGATTATCACTGCTGACTACATATTAATTATGCTCATGGAGAGGACAGGGAGGAAAAAACTTTTCCTTGTTTTAAGTATCACTGACAGCCTGTTTCTTCTCAGTTCTTTCAAATACGCGGGGTTTATAACATATAACCTGAATGAAATTCTTTCCCTGGCAGGCATTTCATACCGGGTCCCGCAGCCCGGCATAATACTCCCTGTGGGGATATCATTCTTCATATTCATATCCATGGGTTATGTTCTCGATTACTACTTCGGCCGGGTGGAAAGGGAAAAAAATTTCGGCAGGCATGCACTCTTTGTTTCATTCTTCCCGCAGCTCTCTGCAGGGCCCATTGCCCGGGCAAAAGACCTTATCCCGCAGTTGAGAGACTGGAACAGGGGAACAGGGGAAGATTTTGCAGAAGGTATATATATCTTTACATGCGGACTTTTCAAAAAAATCGCCCTTGCCGATTTCTTCGCACTCTATGCTGATAAAATATTCGGGAACCCTGCGCAGTTCGGATCAACCGATCTTCTTCTCGGGGCCCTTGCATTCACATGGCAGATATACTTCGACTTCAGCGGGTACACTGACATGGCCCGCGGTATTGCCAGATGTTTCGGCATTAAACTGATGGAAAACTTCAGGCTCCCTTACATGGCCGCAAACACCGGGGATTTCTGGGGAAGATGGCATATAAGCCTCTCCTCATGGTTCAGGGACTACCTCTATATACCCCTTGGCGGGAACAGGAAGGGGAAGCTGAAAGAATCCCGGAATGTCATGATTACCATGCTCCTTTCCGGCCTCTGGCACGGCGCAGCCTGGAATTTTGTACTCTGGGGATTTATCCACGGAGCACTTCACGCTTCAGGTAAAACAATCTCAGGATTAACGGTTATCAGAAAAACGCCGCTCTTCATCAAACGGATAATTATGTTTATAATCATTGTCTTCACATGGATCTTTTTCAGGGCTGAAAGCGGCGCCGATGCCTTCACTTATCTTGAAGGCATCTTAAGTTCCGGGTTAACGGCACCGTCAATGCCTGTCATAATGATGATTATGATTCTAGTATGCTATATATACGGATGGCTGAAAGAATACGGTTTCATGAAATTCATGGAAAGTTACAGGGCGCGGGGAATTGCTGTTTTACTGATGCTGATATGGATATTCCTGTTCGCCTCGGCGGGATCAAATGAATTTATATACTTCCAGTTTTAGGGATGAATGATTTATGAACAGACTGAAATATATATTATACACGGCAGCAGCGGGCATCATACTATGCGTTGCGTTACCCTTTGTTTTCCCCTTTACTGAAGAAGAGAGCTTTACTTCTGATTACAGGCTCCCATACTATCTCGGCGAAGACTACTTTCTCTATAAAAAATACGTTGAAGAGATATCCTCCTATAACACCATTCCGGTAATCGGCGATTCAGTTATATGGGGACACTATACCTCTGGCAGAGACACCCTCACGGCACACCTTAACCGGATGTCGGATGGAAGTGAATTCACCAATCTCGGCATAGACGGAATACACCCGGCAGTAATGTACGGGCTGGTTGAAAAATACTGCCGAAGCCTCAGGGACAAAAAAATAATTATAGGGATAAACCTGCTGTGGATGAGTTCAAAACGCCATGACCTTACGGGAAAGATAAACAGGGAAATAAATCATATGGCCCTTCTGCCGCAATTTACCGGGAGAATCCCCTCCTACTCCCCTTCATTTGAAGAAAGGCTCTCATTCACAATAAAAAGAAATACCCCCTTCCTCCTCTGGGGGGAGCATATAAAGCTCACCAGATTCAGAAGCAGCAGCCTTTACAGGTGGAGCATGGACAACCCTGCCGCTAACCCGGCACTTTTTTTACAGCCGCAAAAAAAATCATACGAACTTCCTGTTCCCATGGATCCTGAAAAATTCCCAAAACAGGACGTAAGATGGGTGGCCGCTGACAGTTCCCTTCAGTGGGAATTCACGTTAAAAACACTCGAACTGCTCAGGGACAGAGGGAACAAAGTGCTTGCAGTAATCACGCCGTTCAACAGGTACATGCTGTCTGAACAAAGTGCTTCCATTCAGAAACAGCTGGTTATTAAAATGGAAGAGGAACTTTCGCGGGAGGGGATAACAGCCGTTATACCTGAAATCCCTGCAAAGGATGAATTCGCGGATTCAAGCCATCCCACCGGAGAAGGCTACAGAACAATAGCCGAAGACCTGCTGAACAACAGGGAATTTACTGATTTTATAAAAAATTAAATATACTCATTCTCTGACTCGCCGGTCTCTTTCATATCTTTACATCACCTTCTCTTTTAAATAATGTTTTTCATAACTGCACTTCCACTCGTCAGACACCTCTGAACCTTCTCTTGCATCTGCAATCAGACCTTTTGCGTGAAGCTGTGACATTATATTAATTACCCTGGCAAGAAGAAACAGGCACTTTGCTGAAATCATCCGCTTTCAGAGGGAACTGTCAGGTGAATACCGTCACTGTACAATATGCTATTTATTTCGGGGAGGGATAACCCGCTAATATCGATATACTTATCCCTATATTCCATAGAAACTTTTCTATAAGTAAAAAAACTACCTCGCAATACTTCTTTTAGTGAGAGATAGGGTTAGCCCAATCACAATCATCAAAGAGCCGGAGATGCAATTAAAGCTTTTTCTGAATAATTTTATTTGAAATAGTTTATTTAATTTCACTCCAAAAACAGCATAAACCATATAACAAGTAAAAGCAATAACGCCAAGAATAAAAAATACAATCAAAAAACTAAACACCGTAGCCTGATTTACATTGATAAATTGTGGAAATAAAGCAGTAAAAAAAATAATACCTTTGGGATTGCTGATAGCAATCACAAAACCATCGATAAAAAAGCGATATCTTTTCTGTCTTTTTTCAGGTTTCGTTTTTAAATCATTAATGCCCTGTTCTTCAACAGGAGTTATAATCATTTTTATACCAATAAAAATAAGATAGACTACACCAATCCATTTTATAATATTAAAAAAAATAGCTGAAGTAAGCAGGATAATCCCCAGTCCCAGAAGAGATGCTAAAGCCATCAATAGATTTCCGATTAAATTTCCTAATCCACTATATAGTGCTTTACCGACACCATGGTTAGCACCATGGTTAAGCGCAAGCAGCATGTTTGGACCAGGAATTATTGTTGCAAGGAATACAATACCTGTGTAAGCAATGAATAGATCCGGACTCATATTTTTTATAACCAATAGTTTTATTTATTTTAAGTAATTGATTCTTTCAATATTATGGCATATATCTGTTGACAAGACTTTTTTTCGGTGTATTATAAGGTTTTATAGTGTGAAGTTTGAAAAGATATCTCATTCATTCGCGATGATATTATCCCGTGCGAATAAGCAAGAAGTATTATCTGAGAGATAAAAGATAAAAGATGTATTTGCCTGAAAATACTGAACAAATTATACCCGCTTCGACCATGATTTATAACCAAAAAACACAATAAACAAAACTAATAATATATATCCATAATTAAACAATGAATAGTGCCTATATGAATTTAAAAAATTCATTACTTCCGGAAAAATCAATACAGTAATTATAAAATTGATTATTCCGATAACTAAACCTGCTAAGACATCACTTGGATAGTGAACTCCCAGATGAAGTCTTAAAAAAATCATAACCGGAATAAGCCATCCAATAAAAAGAAAATAAATATATCCTAATTTAAAACAAATAATACCAACGCATACAGTGGTCCATAAAACATGCCCGGAGGGAAAACTTTCTGATTCTTTAGAACCATGACCCGGATCTCGATTTTCTATATGGAATTCCAGTATTCTATGTAATTCTTTATTCGCATAAGGTCGTTTTCTTTTAATATTTTTCTTACAATAAGTAAAAATTATATTACTTAATAAAAAACCAATCATTAACATGATTGATAATTGATACATATTTTCATTATTTAATAATAAACCCGATGAGCTGATGATGAAAAAAAGAATTATCCAGAATGGGCCATCGCCAATAAAGATAAGAGATTTTATAATTAAATTGTTATTAAATGGTTTTCGATATGCCCATTTTAATAGATTTCTTTCAATTGTATTCAGATAGTCCATAATTCATTTCCCCGTTAAAAATGCGCACGGATGCGCATTTGTTTTAAAAAAGTTGGCACGTCCTTTAATATAACCTGTATATATATTAGTTCACATCTCAAAAATCTTCAGACCAAACCTTAAGTCAAATCAATTATTTAGAAGATTGCTCTTCTCCTGTATCTTCGCATCCCCACCGATAAATTCTTTCACTTAAAAAGAGAGCTCTTTGACCGGATCTTCTTTATCTCTGCAGAGAGTTTAGATATTATAACCGGCCATTAGAACCTGTAAACTTTTAAAATTTTAATTATAGCAGTTAACGATTTAATTAGTCTTCAATGTCATCTCCGCGCAGGCGGAGATCCATTAGTATTAAAATATTGAATGGTATTAATAATGGATTCCCGTCTTCACGGGAATCCATTATGTATCAGACATATAAAACAGGCTTAATTCATTCGTGAAATGCTATAATCAAATTATCATTAATATAATATCTTAAAAATAACAGTAATAAACAGCCCTGGCAAACACAAAAAAGAAAGACTTTTCCCACAGGCTCATTATCGGTTGTTGCTCTTTTCATTCTTTTGCCCAATTCTCTATTTTAATTCCTTCTACTCTTTCGAATTCATTTATATTATTAGTAACAAGAATCAGTTTTTTTGCTTTTGCTTGTCCTGCAATTAATAAATCCATCGGGCCGATTATTTTACCTTTCTTTTCCAAATCTGTCTTTATCACTCCAAACTCTACGGCATCAGTATCATCAAAAGGCAAAATATTAAAAATTGATAAAAACTCAATCAGAGCTATTCTATTCTTTTCAGGAAATTGACTTTTTGCGACTCCATATTCCAATTCAGCAATTGTTATTGATGAAACATAAATATCTTTCTTCAATTTTCTTTTTAAAACCTTTAAAACTTCAACCGGCTTCTTCTTAATTATATAAATACAGATGTTTGTATCGAGCAGATACATCAGAAATCTTCTCTTTTCTGATTTTCACCCTGTTCACGACCTTCGTCCATAAAATCGTCAGTGAAATTGTTTAAACCATGAAGAAACACTTCCCATGATTTATCATGCGGAAGAAGAATTACAGCATCTCCAACTTTTTGGATAAGCACATCATTGCCGGAAAATTGAAATTCTTTGGGTAAACGGACTGCCTGACTTCTGCCATTTATAAAAAGTTTTGCACTTTGCATAATAATCACCTCTCACATATAATATATATCAAGGTATATACTTTGTCAAGTTTTTAAAACGCACTTGCCGACCCTGTTTCTTATTGAATCTGCAACCGGATCATAACTTATCTCACCCATTCTTACTTCAATGTGTTATAAAGGCACTTTATCTCTTTCTTCACATAATGGTATTAATACGCTGGCAGGATGAAACATTAAAAATTTTTTTTCTTATATTAATAATATTTATATAATTCTTCGTATTTGCTTCGGGATCGCTTCGTGTTTACTTCGTGAAATTAATTAACCGGATTCAGACAAATCAGAGGGTTTTTATCATTTTATAAAATGATTAGGAAATTATCATATTGAATGAATGTGTGATGCCCGGTGTAGAGTTGGTAGCTAATCTTAAAATGAAGTTAAAAAATAGATTTCTCAGTCGCTGGCGCTTCTTCGAAATGACAGGATAGCTTATTAATTCACTCGTAAAATATTAGAGTACTTAATAATTTTATCTAACTTAAAATCCTTATATTTCTTCAAAAAGAAAATCAAAATTCCTCAGATGACGGTCTATGTGACCGCCTGAAGGGTTTCAATTTTCCGGTAATTTTTTACGGCAGGATTAAGTCGGGATATAACCTACTCCGGAAGCACCACTCTTATTCCGTTCGTACCGATCTTTTCAAAAGCCTCAACAGGCCATCTCTTATACCCGGCAAGATCCGCAGGTGCGTCGAGAATTGATCCTCCCCTTGATACCCTGTACCTGAAATCACCGGCATCCGCCACAGGATCATCAGTCAGGTCAGCAGAATACGATTCCAAATACCTGTCAAAACACCACTCGCCGACATTTCCGCTCATATCAAAGATACCGGATGAATTAGGCCGCTTCTGTCCCGGTTTTTTCACTTTATGATACTTTACCCACCAGAATCTGCCCTTGCTGTATCTTTTCCTTCCTGCATTGAAAAGATGCCAGGCATACCTTCCTGAGACATCCCACGATCTGCTGTTTCCCCAGTAAAAACGGCTTTTATTTTTACCCATGCAGGCATACTCCCACTGGGCTTCAGTCGGAAGCCTGAAACCGTCAGCTTTCCTGTCTCTCTTTACAACCCACTTAACATTATCATGGACCGATATATTATCGCTCTCCTTATCATCCTTTTCTATAATATAATAGGGCTTCAGTCCATGCTTAACGCTCAGTTTATTGCAGAACTCCACGGCATCATACCAGCTCACATTAAACACCGGCAGTTCGGCCCCTTCGCCGTACCTGCTTTTCCTGCAGGGGTTGTTTCCTGTCACAGCGGAATACTGATTCTGCGTAATTTCATATTTCCCTATCCAGTACCCCTTTGTAAGTTTCACTATCCGGGCAGGCGAGTAATCCTTCCCGCTGACATTACGCCCCATACTGAAGCTTCCTGCCGGTATATATACAAGAGTAATATTTCCCACACTCTTTTCTTTTATCTTCTTTTTTGAAGCGGAATCCGAGCTCACAGGTGAAAAAATCAATGCTGCAATTACAAAAACGGAAATCTTAAAACAGGATTTCATTACTTCCTCACAAAAACTGAAATTATTTTTTTAACCGGCGTTATTTAAGGGCAATCCCTTTCTGTTCATAATAGTCGTTATACCTGCTGTCCCTATCTGAAAGGACCCTGTTAATTACCGGGGCCCCTCTTCGTGCGGATAAAATTTCAGGAGCATAACGCACCTCCAGGGGATTAATATTTACAGGTATAAGAGTGTAGGATTCAAGTCCCTTTTCACTCAATGTGACCCTTGCAAGCATGCTCGTCCTGTGAGAATCTGAATGCCTCCCCGCAAAAACAAAATCGCCAAGGCTGTAAAAAATAATGCCTCCATTATACAATTCAACAGGCCCGAGTCCGTGTGACTGGTGCCCGATAATACACGATGCTCCGGCATCGATCAGTTTATGGCCCAGGACAACCTGTTCAGCTTCCGGCTTCTCCACGGGGATGTCCCTGACAACCTCCTGCCCCCAGTGAATGCTTACGACTATTGCATCAGCCTCATCCCTGGCTTTTTTTACAGCTGACACAAGCAGTTCATCCGAACCTCCCGCTGCCCCTGCCCTGTTGGCCCCGGCCCAGACACTTCTCGGTATTACATTATCAAAGGCGAAAAAGGCAATTCTGGTACCCCTGTGCCACATATAAACAGGCTTGAGGGCCATATCTATATTAATCCCGACCCCCACAGAAGCGATATTCAGCTTCTCAATCCTCTTCTTTGTCTCAAACATCCCCTCCTCGCCGCAATCCTTTATATGATTATTGGCAAGTGAAGCAATATCAAACCCGGCATAACGGAGTATCTCCTCACTCCCCGCTGGTGATGAAAAATAGAATATTTCATCCTTGTCGCTGAAAGGCTTGAAATTCAGGTCAGTTATAGGTGCCTCAAGATTACAGAAACCTATACCTTTTATTTCATGGTCAACTTTTGAAAAGGGATATTTCATCGCATCCTTCGGGCCGAACTTTCTTTTCCTGTAATCGAGTATGTCCTTCATAACAGCGAAGTTCAGCGCCACATCGCCAACTGCAGTTATAACTGCCGGCTCTTTTTTCGGCCATATCCTTTTAATATATCTGCTTCCCCTGTAACCGTATTCAACAGAATTTTCAGGAGATTCCCAAACAGGCTCATCACCCTTCATTACATGGTCTCCGCTGTGATAAACAATCTGCGGTGAACAGGCAATAGCGACCAGCAGTGAAAATATAAAAAACGGCCTTCTATGTCTTTCAATTGTTGTCATAACTGAATTTCCTGTCTTAAATAATAATAAAACTATAAACGTTCTGTCAATACTCATTATTTTATGTTGAATAACCTTACAGATTCACAGGGGGATAAGCTGAAATCAGCCAAGCGGCTTACTACTGAAGTATAAAATCACTGAGTCTGTTCTTGGTTATAAACTCAAGAAACTCATTTTGAAATTTAAACATAATTCCGCTGAATATACACTGGCTGAAAGGGCAGGTATCCTTAATCATGGGGCATACATCTGCTCTTATATTCCCCTCTATTGCGGTAAATATCTCAAGAAGAGTTATCTCTTCAGGTTCCCTCTTGAGCCTGAATCCGCCGTTCGGCCCCCTGTGTGAAATAACCAGATCTGTTTTCACAAGCCTCTGAAATACCTTTGCAAGGTGTGCTTCAGATGCATTAAGCCTTGTTGCGAGTGTCCTCGCAGTAAAAATAGTATTCCTTTCCCTTGCCATAAGCTCCATGGCATGAAGCGCTAGGGATATCGCCTCTGAAAAATGAAACAATCCTGACACTATTCACCTCTTTTTCATATTTTCGATGAGTACAAACAATTAGTCAAGTAAAAGAATTGTTTTCATACATATCTATGCCAGATCTTTCATTTTTATCAAAAATTGCAGATCCCTGCCGGATATGGTGCTCCTCCACTTTTTTATTATTGCATAAAAGTTCATTTTTCATGCACTATACAGGGAAATGAGAAAAAGGATAAGACTGATACCGGGCAAACTCTTTCTTGCAGTAATTATACTCCTTTTGCTTCCGCCTGAGAAGGTAGTGCCGCTCCAGTATGACTGCACGAGGGACTACCCGCTCTTTGATTACAGGGCGGAGGGGAACAGGCTTCCATGGGGGGATTATGTCATGATCCGCTCATTCAGGGAGACCACCCAGATTCTTGTGTGCAGAAATTACTACCATGTCACCATATACACAGACAGAAACAATCTCAGGGAGGGGTATATTACGGCATCGAAGTATACTGAATTAGGGCATATTATTTCGTCACCCGGGATCCCCACACAGCTTGAGTTTGACACAATGCTCAGGGAGTACGCCCTGAACGGCCTGTCCATGGGCGGTAAAATACTGCTCCAGGGGATAAATCATTACATGGAAAAGATAGATGCGGAGGAGACATCCATAGACATGTTCTCAAACGAATATCTTCTGAAAATAAAGGAGGGGAATATTATTACAGAAATAACAGTCGATGCCCGATGGAAAAAACTCGTTATCAGGCAGGTTAAAGGGAAGACTGAAGTATCAAGCTGCCCCTCTGTATATATTGACCAGACCCTTGACAAAACACTCAGAAGGATAATAACTGAATTTGCCTATAAAATACGGAAAACGGCCGGGAGCTGATTACACTGATGCGGCTGAACTTAAAAAAGCACCTGCACCGACCCCGGGCTGGTACTCTGCCCCCCTGCAATAAATTACTTGAGTTAGGCGAAATTTAACATTGATGATAAGATTACTGGTTTAAATATCATAATTATTTAAATTATGTCATTGCGAACGACCGGAGGGAGTGTGGCAATCTGTTAAGGCTGGAAACAATACCGGTTTATACTGAATATTTTCTATCCGGAACAGATTGTTTCGTCGCTTAAGCTCCTCGCAATGACCGATTAATATGATAAATATTAATAATAAAACGCCTGACTCAAGTAAATTATTTTAAGAACCTTGACAAACAGAGACCCCCTTCACTAATGATATTAAAATCTATATGAAAGACAAACCAACCATATACCTGAGGCTGAAAAAGTGTTTTGTCACAGCCATCCCGGCAGCTTTGAGATCAGCGCGTTTCCTGCTCTCCATCATGATACCCGTGTCCCTTGCTGTAACCCTGCTGCACTATGCAGGGGTGATCAGGATAATAGCTTCATACCTGGATCCCATGTTCAGGATTACAGGACTCCCCGGAGATGCTGCCATAGTTTTCATAACAAGCATCTGTCTCAACATATACAGTGCCATAGCTGTGATAAGCACCATACCCTTTACCGGGCGGGAGCTTACAATACTGGCCCTGATGTGCCTGATTTCACACAGCTATTTTATTGAAACACCAATACAAAGCCGGACAGGCTCGTCCCCCCTTAAAATGATCTCAATAAGGTTTATATACAGCTTTATCGGGGGAATTGCGCTGAACTTCTTCATGCCGCAGGGGAGCGGTGAAGCCGTAACAGCTGCAGCTTCATCAGCAGCCGGTTCCGGGCTGACCGATATCCTTTCTGTGTGGGCAGCAAACTCCCTCCTGCTCATCTTTGAAATTCTAATTCTTCTCTCCCTCCTGATGATAATGCAGAGGATACTTGAGGAATTCGGAATAATAAAATGGATGTCTGAAATTTTCTCCCCTGTTATGAAAGTACTGGGCCTGCCTGAATCAGTCACATTTCTCTGGATTGTAGCCTATACACTGGGCCTTGCTTACGGCTCAGCGATTATGATTGAGGAATCTGAGAAGGGAACACTTGAAAAGGGGGATGCGGATCTCCTTAATCACCATATAGCTATATCACATTCCATCCTTGAGGATACTCTCCTTTTTGTTGCCATAGGGGTAAATGCGGGATGGATAATATTCCCGAGGATTATACTTTCAGTTTTTGAAGTCTGGATATTAAGGCTCAGGAGAGCAATTACTTTCAGAGAGGGACCTGTCATTGAAGCGTAATGAACTGCTCGAATTAATAATGGACAGCATGAAAGATCCGGTTGTTTTCGCGGACAATAATCATATTATTAAATATATGAACCGGGCGGCAGTCAGCCATTACAAAAAGGGAACGTCACTGCTGGGAAGCTCTCTTCTGAACTGCCACAACGCGGAATCAGTGCGTATTATAACCGAAGTCCATGAAAGGATGAAAGATGGGCTCGAAGAGGAACTGATTTCAGATAATGAGAGGCACCGCGTTTTTATGCGTGCCGTAAAAGACAGGGAGGGAAACCTTATCGGCTATTATGAGAGGTTCGAACCCCCTGTATCAGATTAATGATGGAGGTAGCAGGTGGAATTTACATTTAACATGCCGGTGAAAGTCTATTTTGGCAAAAATTGTATTTATAACAACAGTACCGTATTTTCCGGACCGGGTAAAAAATGTCTCATCGTAACAGGGAAGAGTTCCGCTGATAAAAACGGTTCCCTTAAACAGGTGGTGGACGCCCTGGAGTCACAGGGTATAGCATACGAAAGATTCAACAGGGTGGAGGCCAACCCTTCCGTGGAAACAGTCAGGGAAGCTGCCCTGATGGCTCGTGAAGTCGGGGCGGACTTTATTACAGGCATCGGAGGAGGTTCACCTCTTGACGCGGCCAAGGCAATTGCCATACTCGCTGTTAATGACCTGGATGACGATGCCCTTTTCGGAGGGGTTTACAAAACAAGGCCCCTTCCTCTTATCGCGGTCCCCACAACGGCAGGTACAGGGAGTGAAGTTACACCCTACTCCATACTCACATTCAGGAAAATCAGCAACAAGAAGAGTATTGCTTCACCTGAAATTTTTCCTGCAGCAGCGTTCCTTGACGCAACATTTACCGAAACTCTTCCCGTTGACATCACGATCAACACAGCAGTTGATGCCCTCTCTCACACGCTGGAGGGATACCTTTCCGCCAGGGCAACGGATGTGATAGCGCCCATAGCTATTGAAAGTATGAGGCTTCTCGGAGTTTCACTGAAAAAACTGACAGATAAAAAATCACCTTCATTTGAAGAGAGGGAAAACCTCCTCTACGCGTCGATGCTGGCGGGGATGGTAATAGCCCATACGGGAACAACCGCAGTGCATGCAATGGGATATCCGCTTACATATCACAGGGACATTGACCACGGCAGGGCCAACGGGCTTCTCATGCACGGATATCTCCGCTTCCTGGAACCGTCATCCCCTAAAGTCAAAAACGTTATAGACGCAATGGCCCTTAAAGGGGTGGATGAATTCGGTGAGCTTATGGATTCGCTTCTCGGGAAGAGAGAGGAAATCAGCAAAGAGGAAATTGAACTCTTCACAGACACCGCGATGACTTCAAAAAATATAGCCAACACCTTTCCCTCCCCTTCAAGGGACGAGGTCAAAAAAATTTATCAGCTGTCATTCGGGAAATAGGGCCGGTATTATTACCCCGGCTCAACCCTGTTCCTCCCCCTCTCCTTGGCCCTGTAGAGAGCACTGTCAGCCCTGGAGAGGAACCTGTCTATACTCTCATCAGGAACCCTTGTCGCATACCCGAAAGATGCCGTAATGCTTCCGGCACCGGGGATAGAAAGGGACTCAATCACTGTTCTTAATTTTTCGGCAAGGAAATAGGCCCCCGGTTCCGGGGTGTCCGGACAGACAACAATAAACTCCTCTCCACCCATCCTGCCCGCATGATCCACGCTCCTTATAACCCCGTTTATTGACGTTGTCGCTGCCACCAGAACATTATCCCCGGCTTCATGGCCGTAAGTATCATTAATCCTCTTAAAATGATCAAGATCAATAGAGATAACCGAAAGCGGAGTTGAATTCCTCTCTGAGCGGGCAACCTCATCCTCAAGAATAGACTGTATTTTTCGCCTGTTGGCAATGCCTGTTAGAGGGTCTGTGAGCGACAGGTACTCAACCTCCGCCACCTTGTCCCTGAGTTCTGATGTCCTGACTTCAATTTCATTTTCAAGAAGTTCAGTGAAGAGAGTCAGCCTCTTTGCGAAATATATTGAAACTGCAAGCACAACAACTATTGAAACCGCGAATATCTGGTTAAACCTGTATGCAAGATACCTGAGATTTGAATTTATCTCCTCCTTCCTGAAAACTATCCCCATGTACCATCCGGTTGAAGGGATTATTGTAAAAATAACATATTTCTTCTCTTTAATACCGTAATCGATTCTGCCTCTCTTCAACAGGAGTATCTGTTTAACCGCATCCCCGATTTCACTGTCTTCCGTAATATCCTTGCCAAGCAGAGACTTATTCTGATGCACAAGCACCCTGCCGGAACCGTCAATCATGGCGGCAAAGCCCTTCCCCCGGACCCTCACAACATCAAGCTTGTCAGCCAGCGTGGAAAGGAGAAGGTCGGCTGAGAGCACCCCGCGTAGTGAGCCGTTTTTCCTGTACACGGGAGCGGCTACTGACACCTCCGGGGAACCGGATTCAACACCAATATACGGTTTTGTAACCACTGTACGCTTCTTATCAACCGCGGCAATATACCATGGCCGTTTTCCCGGATCATAATCAGCAGGAGACTTCCACTCCCTGCCGCTTGTAAATTCGCCATTAGCACCGCTGAAATACATATCTGAGAAAAAAACGTTACTCCCGAAGTTTGAAAGGAGTTCGGGAGTTATCATCCTATTATGCGGAATTCCGGTTTCAATAATGCGAGCGCTTGAGCTTACTACAGATATCATGTTTTTCAGCCACTGATCAACCTCGGAGGCATGGGCATTAAGAACCTCCTGCACCTCCACTTCTATATCTTTAAGGATGAAGGACTTGCTTACATTATAACTGACGATAGAAACAACTGTAAATGCTGCGGCAAACAAAAAAGTAAATGCAATTACGAGCCTCGAACGCATCAGAAAAAGATGCGAAAGATCTTTTTTATTCTCCCGGGGAGCTTCGAGCTCATCTTTCT
The DNA here is from genome assembly GCA_036745755.1 of Spirochaetota bacterium. Classification (GTDB taxonomy): domain Bacteria; phylum Spirochaetota; class UBA4802; order UBA4802; family UBA5550; genus UBA5550. Next base: position 56,860 of record DAIOFM010000015.1, read on the forward strand.
TTTCTGGAATGAAAGTCATATGTTAAAAATAATTAGGCCGGCCCATTTAAGCAAGAGAAAAAAAGCCTGCCTGAACCTGCTTTCATTTCCCCGGGGTTGACTTATACGGTTTTTTTCCTTATCTTAATAAGGTGACATAAATATATCAGAGGACATAGATGGAAGAGATCAAATGGCTCGGACATGCGGGATTTAAGATAAAGGGAAGAGGGAAGGTAATTTATATAGACCCTGTAGGCATAGACTGCCCTGAATCAGCTGACTTTATCTTTATCACTCACAGCCATGAGAGCCATTTCTCTATAGATGACCTGAAAAAAATATCCCTGGAGAAGACAAATATATACGCCCCGGCCGACTGCATCCCGGCACTGGAGTGGTTCCCCGGATGGGCTATAGAAGTCGAACCGGGAGGGATATACCAGGCCGGAATTTTCTCTGTAACCGCTATACCTGCATACAGCATGTCGGGCAAAAGGCATCCACGCGAAATGGGATGGGTGGGCTATATCATAGATTTTGGAGACATGAGGATATACCACGCCGGAGACACAGACCTGACACCGGAAATGAAAGAAATTGAGAAACTCGACTATGCCTTTCTCCCTGTGTCAGGTGAAGGTGTTATGGATGCCGAAAACGCAGCGAAAGCATCTGCCATTATCAAACCTGTGCTATCGATCCCGATGCATTACGGAACCAAATCAGGCAGTATTAATGATGCTGAAACTTTCAAAGAACGCACACCCGGGGCTGTAAGAATTCTAAAAAAGGGATGCCCCTGATTCAAGCCCCTGCAAAAAATTTTTTAACAAAAACAGCAATCTCAATACTTATTTTTTGTTATTAAACATTTTCAGTATTTATTCCTTAAGTTATTTAAGGTAAAAATGCACTGATTCAATCGTAAAATTCTATCTACATTTTTATTGAGAGGAATGTCATATGAAAAACAGGAGTTATCTTTTTCTGGGGACAACAGTTCCGGTTATTACAATATTTCTGTCTATTTTCCTGATTACAGGGGTCTTCTGTAAAAACAGCAACAGCACTTTCGGGTCAACAGGGGATTCCCCGCTAAGAAGCGACAGCGCAGTTGCAGATGTTGTAAAGTCACAGGAGGTATTCAGAAAAATTTACGATATGAACAAAAACAGCGTGGTTTTTATAAGCACGGAGCAGACTGTAAAGCTCCAGAGAAACCCGTTTCTTGATGATCCTTTTTTCAGGCAGTTCTTCGGCCCGGACAGGAACCAGCAGCAGCCCAGGACACAGAAGAGAACGGGGCTGGGAACAGGATTTATTATATCTGAAGACGGCTATGTGTGCACAAATTTCCACGTTGTAAACGGTGTGGACAGTGTTAAAGTCAAGGTTGACAGTGAAAGTTACGATGCGAAAATTATCGGTTCCGATGAGAGAACCGACCTTGCCCTGCTTAAACTTGACTCAAAGAAAAAGTTTACCCCTGTCTACTTCGGAGATTCAGACAAAGTAAATGTAGGAGACTGGGCCATTGCTATAGGAAACCCTTTCGGCCTGGATAAAACTTTCACCGTGGGAATAATAAGCGCTGCCGCCCGTCGTGACCTTGACCTGATGGGAGGTTCACAGACCCATATACAGACAGACGCTTCAATCAACCCCGGCAATAGCGGCGGACCGCTCCTCAATATATACGGAGAAGTCATCGGGATAAACAGGATGATATACTCAAGATCAGGAGGCAATATAGGTATAGGGTTCGCCATACCTGTTAACACCGCAAAATCTGTTCTTGAGCAGTTAAAGACGCACAAGAAGATAAAGAGGGGATATATAGGCGTGCAGATTGTACCGCTCACCGAGGAATACGCAAAGGAGCTCGGGCTTAAAAATACCGACGGGGCTCTTGTAGGAGGAGTTGCAGAGGACAGTCCTGCGAAAAAGGGCGGCGTGATGCCGGGTGATGTAATAATCGCGGCAGATGATAAAGAGGTAAAAAACTTCGGCGACCTTCTTTCAAAGGTGGAAGGCACACCCATAGGGAAGACTCTTAAAATCCAGGTATGGAGAAACAGGTCGAAGCTTAACCTGTATATAACAGTAAAAGAAAGACCGTAATTTTCATAAACTCCTTATTAAACGTCTCATATGGGCCGGTTCATTGATGGAGCCGGCCCTGTTTTATATACCTGCTACTTTATGCTATATTTCTGAATTTTGCATTCAAAGGGGGAGGCTGAGATTACCCGGCCTTGAAAGAGTGAGAATCACGTCATTTATAACCCGTGCCGCGAAACCCGCTTCGCAGACATAAAGATAGTAGAGCCACTTCCTCTGAAACTTTCCGTTATAGCCGAGAGACATGAGATGTTCAGATGAGGCTGTAAAACGCCGCCTCCATTCGCGAAGTGTGGGCGCATAGTGAGGCCCGATGTTTTCAAGGGCTTCAATATAAAGCCTGCTGTTCGCCGCCATGGATTCAGAGAGCGCGGTAACTGACGGCAGGTGCCCGCCGGGAAATATATGTTTCTGTATCCAGTCGATGCGTCTTTTGTAATCTTTGTAGTGATGATCCATTGTTGTAATTACCTGAAGTACTGCAACACCATCAGGTTTCAACAGCCTGTCTATTGCCCTGAAATATGAAGCAAAATTTTCATGCCCCACAGCCTCAAGCATCTCTATTGAGACAATCTTATCAAATGAACCTGTCATATTCCTGTAGTCGATAATTTCAACATTGACCCTCTTTTCAAGGCGTTCCTTTTTAATCAGAGTCTGTACATGATCATGTTGTTCTTTTGAAAGGGTAATTGTAGTTACACGGCACCCTGCTTTCTTAGCTGCTTCAACGGCAAAACCTCCCCAGCCTGAACCTATTTCAAGAACATGATCACTTTTACTTATCCCTGCCCTGTCAATGATTTCGCGGATCTTGTTAAGCTGCGACTGTTCCAGGGAATCTGACTTCTTTCTGAATATTCCGCATGAGTAGATAAGCCTTTTATCAAGAAATTCACTGAAGAAATCGTTTCCAAGATCGTAATGCTCTCCGATATTTTTCCTGCTGCCATTAATTGTATTTCTCCTTCTCCTGTTAAGGAGCCTGTTCATAATGAGTCCAATAGTTTTCAGCGCAACATGGTTCTCCTCGTCAAGGTCAAGGTGCTTTATAAAAAAAAGAATGAGTTTAACAGGGTCTGATGAATCCCATCCATGCTCCATGAAGGACTCACCGAAACCGATCTCTCCGTTAAATAAAACCTTTGAAAAAAAAGACCAGCCGTTTATAGTTATATCCGCTTTATCTTTTGAATCAGTGCTCCCGAAATTCTTCACTGAACCGTCAGGATATGTAACAGCGAGTTCCCCGTTTTCAATGGACGAGAAGATCTTTTCCAGGCCTTTCTTTGCAAGCTTCTGCACGAAAGTAGCAGGGAGCCTCCCTATTGTCATTTCACTTCGGGGTTCAGGTTTCGGGTTATACCCCAGTTTTCTGAAGAAGAAGAGTTTAAAAGCCTCCTTATAAATTCTTGCCACAGTGAGAAGGGTTGTAAAAGGGAATGCCCGTATAACAGTTCGGAGATTCTCTGGATTAAGCGGCAATGCGTCACCGGAGAGCCTTGCTGTAAGTATATCACCCTCCGCCCTGTGGAGAATAATCCTCACATCGATCTTTTCACCAGGCTCCGAAAAACGGAATGTGTAATAGCCGTCAACATTATTGAAAGGGGAGACATGAAACTTTTTGTCGTGCCTGAATTCAATAAAACCTTTCGCTCTCTTTAAAGGTTTATCAAGGAGATAAACATGCTTTTCACCGAAAGTATTATTCACCTCTGCCACAACGGATGAGACCGCCCCGCTTTTTCCGTAGCAGAAGTAGAAATTTACAGGATTAAAAACATACCCCAGGTAACGGGCCTGTGTAACCAGGATAATCCTTGTTACACCTTTATCCGCGCCATGACTTTTAAGGAGAGCAAGAATCTTCTCCTTTATTGAACCATCACCTTTAAGATAATCACGGTCGTGCAGAGAAACTATGCTTCGCCTGTTGTAGCCGAAACGTTTTATATCTTTATCAATAAGCGGAAGTTCATCCAGATCAAATGCGTAAAAATAGTGGGGATACCGCAGAACATGGTTCGCCGGGCGCACCCTGGCGTGCATCACCTCCCCTGTGTAAATCAGAGACTTCATAGATCGCACCC
>DAIOFM010000016.1:0-58991 GCA_036745755.1 Spirochaetota bacterium
CTTAATAATCGAAAAAACTAAACTTGAAAGTGGTCGAATATCGGGGTAGGATCATCTTAAATTAACAGTCCGGGGGAAAAAAGGCTGACAGGCATTTTTTTCTGAGAGCTTAAGATTATATGAAAATAAACAACGCCTGAGACCGATAATATTTGTACGAACCATTGACTCAGGAATAATCATACGATAAATTAAATCATGTATACGTCGTAAATAATTTTTCACAGGTTTAAATTTATGCCAGATAACAGTAACAATCAGGATATTGTTCAGGACTACTCAGAAGATCTCAATGAACTTGTGCCATACGACTACAGGCAAAGACTTAACAGTCAGCCCGTAAAGCTTAGAAACAGCGCCAGGTATTATCCTGACGGCACAATCTTTGAACCGTATATCTTTGTGGTAGGCCTGGGAGAAAGGCATTTCAAAATTTTTGACCGTGAGATTCAGAAGATTACAGAACAATTCCCATGGACACAGAAAAAATTCGTACGCTTCATAATGAATGAACTGATCATAAACACCCAGTTTTCCATGCTCAGGCAGATTGTACATAACACAAGTGAAAATAAAAAATCAGCCGGGTATTTCAATGTAATCATATACCCCTGTGATAAATTCTTTACTGCGTCTATTGAGGAATTCGGTGATTTTTTCGACTATTATCAGTACCTCAATAAACTCTCCGATTTCGATTACAGCAACCCGGAGCATTATGATTCGATAGATGAATCTGTATTAACCAAGCAGGACATTCTCTCTGACAACCAGGTGAAACTCATCCTGGATCATGACAGCAATCTAATGCTGGCTGACAGTTCAAACCGGATAGGGCTCAATGTAATAGAAAAAGCGACAGACCAGGATTTCTACATAACGTCATTTTATAAAAACGGCAAATATATGTGGAAAAGAATTTATTTCAGGATTGAAAATGATATTTAAATAAACCTGCCGTAATTATTCCTCCTGACTGACCGAAAGAGTACTGTCGATTACCTTAAAGCACCTGGGGCAGAGGTTTTAATTCTGCGCTGAATATCTTTCAATCAGACAGTTCCAGTCCGGCTTTTCCCCCTTTTTCATACCTGATGATTCAGCGAGTTCATATCCCGCAGCCTCCCCTTCATGCTTTATCTCCACATCCACCTTTTTGCACAGTAAAGATTCACCGAACAGTTTCTCCGCGTTTATATAGGCCCTGCCTGTAAGGTATGTTTTACCGGCTGGTGCCGTTGAATACCTGCAGGCATAAACTACCGGTTCCCCCACTATGCTCAGGTCGCCATTAATCGATGTAATAAAAATCCTTCCACAATCAATTCCTATACCGAAACCTGTTTCAACCATTTCATCAGGGAAATACCCCCTGTATTCATCGAAATGTTCTTCAAAAATTTTATGGCATTCCATCGCAGTATTTAAGGCCAAATGGAACGAGTCATCACCGGAATAAAAATCAGGGAAAAAAGCCAGGGCACCGTCTCCCGTGAACTTTTCAAATATGCCGAAATTACCGGTAATACAGTCTGAAATTTTCTCTGTAAGAGCGGTAATGAATTCCGCATAAAGTTCGGGAGACAGGGCCTTTAACATCAGTTCCGTTGACCGCCGTATATCTATGGCAAGAATAACCGACTCGCATTCACTCCTTTCAGTAAACAATGCGGCGAATTTTTCCGATTCGAAAAGTTTCTGCCTGGCCTCCTCATTGACCCGGGTTATTACATGCCTCAGCCTTTCCTTGGTCTGAAGTTCTTTAAGGTCATCTTTAAGCTGAGAAATTTCCTTACGGCTGCTTAATACATCAGAGAGATTTGAGGTCCTTCTCCTGATTCTTGCTCGTATTTCACTGATCCTGCTGTCGAGATCCAGCTGCCAGTCTATAGTTTCACCGCTTCGGAGCAGTTCCACTTCACCCGGAGTTATATCTTCAGGGATTGAATCTATATTGATTCTTGTCATATCATTAAGATTCCTGATTCGATTCCTTCTCCTGGATATCCCGCTTCTTATTTTTGAAATAAGAAGTTTATGTTCATTTTTTTTATCTACCGTCGAATTTTCACCTTTTCTGTTTTCAGTCATTCCTCATATCCTTTTATTCCGGAAATTATTACCGCTATTTTAAAGCTTCAAACCGTCCTGTTCGTGGAACCTTTTATTTTCCCATCTCTCAAACGCAACAAAAAATAATTATATCAAACAATATCTCAGCTGAAAATCTTTCACGGTTTTTTTCACAATAAAAAAATGGAAAAGCTATTCCAGAGAGGAGATCATTTTTTCAGGCAAGAGAATAAATCAGCAGCTTTTCATTAATCCCCGGCCAGCCGTAGAGATCAATTTTCTCAACTGCTTTATGTTCATAAAGGAGGCTGTAAAAATGCTCATCACCTGATGAGGCGGGATGGGGATCTCCGATATAGATTATTGTCCGTCCCCCCGCCTTTTTATAACAGGACAGGGTATTGTAGGCCATAAGACTCATAGGCATGGGCCACGCGAGGAGGAGGGACCTGTCAGGATAGTCCGCCGCAGAGTATTCATCACCCCGGACAACTCCATACCAGGTATCATCAAACCATGAATTGCTGTTATACCACTCCCATGGATTCTCTTCACCGGGAGGGAAACTGTCATAGGCAAGCACGTCAGCCCCTACTTCACTGAGACACCTTGCCCAGTACCCGCTCCCCGCACCAATCTCGACAATAGGTGAAAAGGAGGCCACCTTCTGAAGAACATCCATGTAGGGAATTGTAAAACCGTACTCTGAGACGATGTCATGTCGTTTCGAAATGAGCAGGGAGGCAAGCTCCTCCCTGTCCAGGGTAATGTTTTCATCTATGATCGTTTTCAGTTTTTTCAGATAGGGATTATACGATCTTAAATCATCATCACTGATTTTGTAATCAAGTATGCTATGTTCTGTTGAATACATCTGAACCGGTTACAGTCTTTAAAAGCTTTATTTTTTGAAATATTTTATTTGAAAAAAATTAAGTGGCGGGCGGGGATACTGTCAATTTATTTTTTAAGGCTGATCTTACACTTCTCCGGTAATTTCTCTCATGTTGTAACAATACCCCCCGTACAATTACAGATTATTTTAATAAATATTTTAATCCTGTCATAAAACAGGCGGAAATTATCAGAGGTACTGTATGAATATATCTGTTATTGACGGCAGCAATTACTTCAAAGGCCTGCTTCTTCTTATCCGCAAAGACAAAAAGGTAACTGAGGAGGAGCGGAACCTTATGCTGCGAATAGGAAAGGCCCTTGGTTTTGAAATAAAATTCATTAAAAATGCTGTCCAAAATATACTTGATAACAGGTATATCTCTGTTGATCCCCCTGTATTCCCCTCAAAAGAGCTGGCTGAAAAATTTATAAAAGACGGATTAAAACTGGCCATCTCCGATAGAGAACTGCACCCGAATGAAGAAAGATGGCTACGCGCAGTGGCCTTAAGCAATGATATTGAAGAGTCATGGCTGGAGAATGAAAAAAAAGAGGTTTTACAGGAGGGGGACGAACTCCTTCACCTTGAGGCTGAACATATTAGAGTACAATACTGACGTCTCCGGGAATAATTAATAATCTTTAATTTTTTCCAGGAATAGCTCCACGGCCTTCAACATCTGTCCGGGACCTGTTCCTTCGTAAGGATAATGCCCGCATCCTTCAATAAGGAAAATTTTTTTACAGCCGGCAATGCGATCAAAAAATTTCCGGCTTATATCAACCGGGGTCCACCTGTCAAGGCCGGGATGGACAAGCAGCAGGGGGCACGAACTGAAAACCTCCGGCTCAGCCATAGGTTTATACTCTGTCATGGTTCTGTAAAACCTGAGGCTTATCTTTGCCCTTCCCACATGGGGGTCCCTGATAAAAACCCTGGAGAAAACAGGATCATTCGTAATCCGGCTCATTTTTGAAATCCATGACGCCCTGATATATATCCTGTCAGTTATGAATGAAAATTTTTTCATAAAAAAACCTCCGGCCCTGCTCCAGAGCCTGTTTCTGGCCATGGCGTCCCTGACAATTACCTGCCTTGAATCACACAGACATGTAGATATTACCCCCTTAACCCTGCTGTTTTTACAAGCCGCGTGGTATGCGACCATACCTCCGATACTTGCCCCGAAGAGTATAACCGGCCTGTCGTCTCGATCATACTCCTGATCCACCAGATCTGACACCAGTTCGATCCATGAGCCGTAATCACTCCTGTCTTTCTCTGACGCTTCTGTCAGTCCGAAACCGGGCAGATCAGGCGCAATATATTCATATCCATTATTATAAAGAGCACTGCCAAAGGTACTCAACAGCCTGCCGTTCCCCCCTCCTCCATGAAGCAAAATAAATTTATATTCAGATTTCCTGTTCCTCATCACATCAAGGTGAATTTTGTTCCCCTTCCAGGTCCAGAACTCCTCGTCGGGCAGCCTGCCCTCTCTGAACCTGAACTCTTCAGGAAGAAAATCATGATATTTCTCCCAGTACTTTTCATCCCTGTATGTTCTTTCCGCCATATCTCCTCCATTACTGATACTTCTGATATTATAATTAATAAATCCAGACCGCCTCACCGCGGAATCAGCCCCCCCAAAAAAAAACGAGACCCGCAGCATAATATCATCCCCGGTTCCCGGGATAATGATATTATGCCAAAAGTCTCGTCACCTTTTTAACCGGTTACAAAGCCAGGCAAACTCCTGTATGCCGGTATGTTGACTTTGTAATTACAACTACTCCCTTTCGACCCTATACATTCTAAATAACCATTAATAAAACGTCAATAGAAAGACGAAATAAAAATTAAACTGCTATCGCATAAATAATACCGGCGGTTTTAACCCGCGGTTTACAAATTTTTTACTGACATTCACTTTAATAAATTCTTATATTATAAACAGGCATGAAACGATTCAGCCATTAATGCTCTTTGAAATATTCAGTGGAGCCACACTAGCTTTATAAAAACTAAATTTTTTTTAATTAAAGTCTGTTTTTTATAAAATTAATATCGGGCGGAACTTTCCCCATGATACTGCGGGTCTAATTTAATATTTGTAAATGGAGTTCTTAAATGTCCACATTCACGTCTCACAGAAAGACAATATCAATATTAACCGGCTTTCTCTTTATATTAACCGGCCTGAGCGGTATTTTCATTCTTTTCAGACACGCAGGGCACGGTATCAGGCCGCCCTATTCATTTTCCTTATTGAAGCATATTCATGAATATGGAGGAATTCTTTTTATTCTCATAGCAGTAATACATATCTGTATTAACGGAAAAACCTTTATAAAATATTTCAGGAAATCATGAATAACGCATAATAAATATTAATAACTCTTTAACAGCCATCATTCTAATGAATGCTGAAAACTTCTTCGTATTGCCGGCTCTTTTTGAGCCGGTTTTTTATTAAAAGAAAACTATCGATTATCGATTTTATGTATTATTTTTGTAATTTTTCGCCATCAAAATAGTTGACAAATACACGCCAAGATGTCAGAAACCGTCTTGTCGGTTTTTTATGTACTGATGTGTCAGTTCAGTCTGCAACGCTGAAAATGACATAATTATAATCAAAATAAAAATATAAAAATACGGGAGGTAGCAAAATGAACAGGATTGATAATTCTGTACATATGTATGGAAAAACTGGTGTCATTACAGATGATGTGGAAAAAGTTGTTGATGATGTTATCAAACATGTGGGCAAAGAAATTAATTTTTCAACATCTTTAGGACTGGGGAAATCTGTACTCTTTATCAATGAATTATACAGAAGGGCAAAAGAAGACCCCACTATAAAATTAAAAATTATGACCGCCCTCTCTCTTGAAATACCGAAAGGGAAAAGCGAACTCGAGAGAAGGATGGTGGATCCCCTTGCAGAGAGAATTTTCGGCGGATGCCCGGAACTTGATTATATGATCGATCTCCGTGCGGGTAAAATGCCGGAAAATGTCGAGCTCTGGGAGTTTTACAGTAAAGCAGGCTCAATAATGACACTGCCCTCTCAACAGAGACGCCATCTTCCCTCTAATTACACACATGTATCAAGGGATGCATACTTCACACAGAACACCAATGTCTTCGGTCAGATGATGGCATGCAAAGAGATTAACGGTAAAATGATGTATTCAATGGGATGCAATACTGATATAAATGTCACCGCAAACCTCTTTCTGAACCAGGGAAAAGCCGAGGGGAAAAAAATGGCGATCATCGGCGAGATAAACGAGAACCTTCCGTTTATGTATGGTGATGCTGTTTATGAAGCTGATAAATTTGATGTATTCCTCAAGGGCCCGAAGTACAATTACAGGCTTTTTGGTCCCCCTAAAGATCCGGTAACAATTAAGGACCATATGATAGGCCTGAATATAAGTGCCCTTGTTAAAGATGGAGGAACCCTCCAGGTCGGTATTGGAGCTCTGGGTGATGCTATTGTTGCAGGACTCGACATGAGGCACACTCATAACGATACATATAACGAAATAATAAACGAAGCCGGGCTTACCGGGCGTTATAAAGATCTTATAGATGAATTCGGAGGAACGGGCACATTTAAAGAGGGGCTTTACGGCTCATCTGAAATGTTCGTGGACGCCTTTCTGCAGCTCTATAAAAAAGGAATCCTTAAACGCAAAGTTTACGATGACCTCCCTTTAATGAAACTGGTAAATGAAGGTAAAGTCTCCGAAGAGAATATTCCCGGAGATATACTTGAGCTGCTCTATGAATATGACGGCATACACCTGAGGCTCAGAGAGAAGGATTTCAACATGCTCACCTATTACGGGATCCTCAAAGAGGGGCTGACGTATAAAAACGGCTTTATTTATGATGGCGACAAAGAATACAACGCGGACATCCATGACAAGAAGAACCTTGAGGAGATAAAAAAACTCCTTGGGAAAAAGCTGAAAAACGGGCAGATCATCCTTGGAGGCTTTTACCTCGGGCCGGAATCATTCTACAAAGCCCTTAACGAAATGCCGGAAGAGGAGAGATCCCAGTTCGGTATGTCAGGTGTTGAAAAAGTCAACCAGCTTTACGGTGACGCGGAGCTCCGCTCTCTCCAGAGAAAGGATGGCCGTTTTGTGAACTCCGGAATGATGGTAACCCTTAACGGCAGTATAGTATCCGACCAGCTTGAAGACGGCAGGATTGTAAGCGGAGTGGGAGGCCAGTTTAACTTTGTTTCAATGGCGCATGCGATTCCGGACGGCAAGGTCATTATGGCCATAAGGGCAACAAGGGGTTCAGGTAAAAACACCAGGTCAAATATAATATTAAAATACGGGCACTGCACTGTACCGAAATACTGGAGAGATATAGTTGTAACTGAATACGGTATAGCCCATCTCAGGGGCCTTTCAGAAGAACAGGTAACAGAGGAATTGATAAAGATCGCGGATTCAAGGTTCCAGGACGATCTTATCAAACAGGCCAAAAAGCATGGCAGGATAAATGAAGACTGGGTACTTCCTGAAGAGTACAGAAACAACTACCCTGAAAAAGTTGAAGCATTTATAAAAAAACATCAGGCAGAAGGTTATTTCAAGCAGTTCCCATACGGAACTGATATAACGCCGGAAGAGGTTGTACTCGGAGGGGCTCTCAAAGGTTTTAAATCAAGCATTGAATCAAAACCTGTAAGCACAATATTGAAGCTCGGAGCTGAATTTTTAAGATCAGTTCCTGAAAAAGCTGCTCCATACCTGAAAAGGATGGACCTTGAAAAGCCGGCGAATTTCAGAGAAAGGTTTCAGCAGAAAACAGTTCTCGTGGCTTTAAGAAACACAGGGAGATTATAAAAACGAAAAGTTAATCATTTAATATCGAATAAAATTGAGAGGTACATAATTATGTACCTCTTTTTTCACCAGATTTTCTGTTTATGAAACCTGCTTCAAGGCAATTATATAATTCAATTTTATATAAGCAATTAACTTTTCAGGATTTAATCTTTCAGATGGTAAAAAAATATTATCAATATCCCAATAATACATTAAAGGCTTGACAGCTATTTGACTCCCGTGTAAAAAAACGACCCATTACGTCTTATTAGACTCATATGTCAGTAAAATTTAATTTATATACTGACTCATCTAATTACCAAATAAACAATCACAAACACATAAGGGGTAGAAAATGAACATGATAGACAAGCCGGTTCATATTTACGGCAAAACAGGGGTGATTACCGACGACCTGGTCGGTACGGTTAATGACGTCATTAACTACATCGGCAAAGAGATTAATTTTTCCACATCTCTTGGTGTCGGAAAATCTGTTAAATTTGCGAATGCATTATACCAGAGAGCAAAAGAGGACCCTTCAATAAAACTGAGGATCATAACAGCTCTTTCCCTTGAAAAACCGAAAGGGAAAAGCGAACTGGAAAAGAGACTTGTCGATCCTCTTGCGGAGAGGATCTTCGGCGGATGTCCTGAACTGGATTACATGGTGGATCTCCGGAACGGGACGATACCTGACAATATCGAACTCTGGGAATTCTACTGCAAAGCCGGCTCAATGACATCAAACCCGGTATGGCAGAGGCGTCACCTCCCGTCAAACTACACCCACGTGTCAAGGGACGCTTACTTCACACATAATGTTAATGTCTTTGCACAGATGATGTCCTGCAGGGAAATAAACGGCAAAATGATGTACTCAATGGGCTCCAACACTGACATAAATGTCTCGGCACATCATTTTTTAAGCCAGGGTAAGGCCGAGGGGAAAAAACGGGTACTCATAGGTGAACTCAATGACAACCTCCCCTTTATGTACGGAGATGCGGTTTACGAGCAGGAGGACTGGGACATCTTTCTTAAAGGCCCGGAATATAATTACAGGCTCTTCGGACCTCCAAAAGACGCGGTAACAGGCAAGGACCACATGATCGGCCTTAATATAAGCACACTGATTCAGGACGGAGGCACACTTCAGGTTGGTATTGGCGCACTTGGCGATGCAATAGTTGCGGGTCTTGATATGCGTCACTCACACAATAAAATTTATAATGAGATTATAGAAGATGCGGGAATTAAAGAACGCTACAGCGGTCTTATTGAAAAATTCGGCGGGACCGGAACTTTCGAAAGCGGACTCTATGGTTCATCCGAAATGTTTGTCGATGCCTTCATGCAGCTTTACAAAAAAGGTATTCTCAAGCGCAGAGTATATGATGATATAGCCGTCATGAAACTGATCAACGAAGGGAGGCTTTCAGACAACAATATACCGGAAAACATACTGGAACTCCTTTATGAATATGACGGTATCCACCTCCGCCTCAGGGAAAAAGACTTCAGCATGCTTACATTTTACGGTATACTGAAAGAAGGGCTGACGTATAATAACGGCTTTATTTATGACGGTGACAAAGAATACAACGCGGACATCCATGACAAAAATAATCTTGAGGAGATAAAAAAACTCCTGGGGACAAATCTGAAAAACGGACAGGTAATACTTGCCGCGTTCTACCTCGGCCCTGAATCATTCTACAGGGCACTGAATGAAATGCCTGAAGAGGAGAGATCACAGTTCGGAATGTCAGGTGTAGAAAAGGTCAACCAGCTTTACGGCGACGCTGAACTCAGAACACTGCAGAGAAAATGCGGAAGGTTTGTAAATACCGGTTTAATGGTCACTCTTAACGGTTCAATAGTAGCAGACCAGCTTGAAGATGGGACAGTTGTAAGCGGTATAGGGGGACAGTTCAACTTCGTTATAATGGCACACGCAATCCCTGACGGAAAACTTATCATGTCTATACGCTCCACAAGGGGTTCAGGGAAACACACTAAATCAAACATAGTGTTTAACTACGGACACTGCTCTGTGCCTAAATACTGGAGAGATATCCTTGTAACTGAATACGGTATTGCTCACCTGAGGGGGTTATCTGAAGAGCAGACTGCCCAGGAGATTATAAAAATATCGGACTCCAGGTTCCAGCCTGCTTTACTTAAAAAAGCGAAAAAAGCAGGGAAAATTGCACCTGAATGGGAAATCCCCGCAGAGTTCACCGGCAACTTCCCGGAAAAAGTCGACACATTCATTAAAAAATATCAGGCACAGGGTTTTTTCAAACAGTTCCCTTTTGGCACTGATGTCACACCGGAAGAAGCGGTTTTAGCAGGCTCTCTGAAAGGACTTGCGGCATACAAAAAAATGAGACCGGTAAGCACAGTGCTGAAACTTGCCGCAGAATTTTTCAGGACCGCACCTGAAAAAGCCGCTCCATACCTGAAAAGAATGGATCTTGAAAAACCGGCAAACTTCAGTGAAAGGTTCCAGCAGAAAACTGTACTTCTGGCACTTAGGAACGCCGGTAGAATATAACTCCCCGCCTCATCCGCCCTTCGGGCGCCTCCCCTATCCGGGGAGAATTTATAAACCCCCTTCAGCAGGGGGTTTATAATTTACAGAGGCGTAACCGGTACGCATATATCCACAATATGTTTACCCTGAGGATGCTCTTTCGGATCAGGGCCGTAAAGTTCAAAGCAGGGCCTGTCATCAGGCTGATAACCGCTTTCAGGGAGCCATGTTCCGTAAACCCAGTCCCACGCATCTTCATATTCATCCGGGTCTATTTTAAAATGAGCAACAACATATGCGCCACCTTCAATCTTCATCTTACCTATCTCACTGTCCACCCTGGCATCATCAGGTACGGTAATACATACGCTGACCCTTAGCTTCCCCGCATCAGTGACCTCGGGATTATCATGATATACAGAAATAAGTTCTGTATCATCTTTCAGAAGTTCTCTTGAACCTGCCCATGAGCAGATTCTGTTAATAAGTTTTTCAAACAGATCGGGATCCCCTTTATACGGCCCCACGTGGCGTACGTAAGCGACTGTCCTGTCATGAAATTTTTTAACTTCAACTGATTCCGGTTTAACGCTGTTCATCTTTAACCTCTCTGGCATATTTCCCTCATCATAACCGTAAACATGAACCGCATCTTTCCCGTTATTGCCTTCGTTTATATCCCCGTTGCTTTTGTTTTTACAAATCTTGCTCTCCTCCGCAATCTGAGAGCGGCGCCATTCTGACGGAGATGTGCCGAATCTCTCTCTGAATGCGCGTGAAAACTGCGCTGACCCGGAATAACCGCAGTCAAAGGCAATCTCTGTCATATTCTTGCGGGGATTGGATACAAGCATCATGGCGGCTTTTTCAACTCTTACACGCTGAATAAACCGGTTCAGGGTCTCCCCCATCATCCCGGCAAAAATTCTATGAAAATGGAAAGGAGAGAATCCTGCGACAGAAGAGAGATTAGCAAGCGAAAGGTCACCTCCGATATTCCGCTCAATGTAATCAATGGCACGATTTATACGCGCTTTATATTCCTGAAGGAGAAACCTGTTTTTCATCTGTCAATTACCATCCTGCCCTGTTGACCTTTATCCCTGCCAGCAAGCACTAAACTAAAGTTTAGTGCGCGGTCAACTAAAAAATACCTGTTTAACATGAATAGAAAAGCGACAATTATTTTGTTTGCAATTTTATATCATACCTTTATTATCATAATATCAAACAAAGGTGGTAGATAATGGAACTTCTGATACTTTACATTGAAACAGCTTTGATTACGGCTTTTATATATCTTTTACTGGATCATATCTGGTTCAGGTTAATGGCAAAAAAAATATACTTCCGCCACCTGGCTCTCATGAATGACACAAAGAAAGGCGGCATTACCTACAAAAAAGGGCCGATTATCACCTCAAGGGTCATTATTGCATTCACCATTACTGCCGCTGTTTTTCTTGCAATCCTCACAGAGGGAAAAATTGCCTGGTCTGTATCCGCCGGAGGGCTGGCAGGTTTCGCACTGACCTCCTCCCACAATCTTACAGCCCAGTCCTTTATAAGATACTGGCCCGGTTTTATAACCGTGCTTGACATATCATGGGGCACCCTTCAGGGAATGCTTGCCGGGATATACATCTTTATTATAACCGGTCTGCTTGCCGCATGAAAATAATTTATATTACAGATTTACACGGCGCTTTCACAAGGTTATATGAATTTTTTCTTGAGACAGTGGCTGATGTATACATCATAGCTGGAGATCTGATAGACATCCCTTTTTACAGCATAGACACGGCAATAAACTACCATGAACTGCAGACATACTTTAACGGTATCAGGCGCAAAATGGAGAGAGAGGATGAACTTCTCGAAGACTTTGTTGATTCGCTGCTTGATGATCCGAAAACTCCAGGTGATATTCAGGATAAAGGTTACGAATACCAGCAGGCTACAATAAGGGCCCGCAGGGTTATGCAGCAGAAATACAAGGTGCTCGAAAATATACTGTCAGTAAAAACAAACTCGGAAATATTCGTACTGCCGGGCAACTATGATATGAACCTCAGGTACACGGCCCTTCATGAAAGGGATCTTCACCTGCAGTGGCATGAAATCAACGGAATAAGGTTCGCGGGATACGGAGGGGCTGAAACATGGTCAGCCGGAATTCCGGAAAGATACATAGTCCGCTACAGGGCCGGGATCAACATACCGGACAAAAACAATGAGATGTACACCTTCTTCAAAGCAGTGCGCCCCGACATTATTATAACACATCAGCCGGCGCACGGCATCCACGACAGGCTTTCATGGAAAGGGCCATCCGGTTCACCGGCTCTACGAACCTACTGCGACAACAGCAGGGTCAAGCTTTGCCTCACCGGCCATATCCACGAAGACTGGGGCTTTAATTTAACGGAGAATACAGTTTTTCTGAACCCCTCAAATTTCGGCGAGGTTATAACAGCCAGGGGTGAAGTGTCGGAGGGGGGATTCTTCCATGAAATCACGTTTAACGGTAAAGAACTATCCCGCATACAGCTTAAAAAATTCGTCCCCACAAGTATCTTTCCAGTGGCTGATTATTTGTACAAAGACGGAAACTACATTGAAGAAATTATAGACCAGGAGAGATTTGACGCGCTTACACTGAGAGAGAATTATGATACGCGGGATGAAAAATACTCGCATATACCTGAAATTGAACTTTTCCGGGACATCCGAAGCTATTTCAGACGTTTCCAGACAAAGGAGTCTGAAAAACGGATGGATGAACTTGAATCGATGCTTGAAAAAATCACGAAAGATCATGTTGACATAGCCTTCGATGTCGTCGGCTCACTTAACATGGGCCTTTCCAATGAAAGTTCTGATGTAGACATGGTTGTATACCTCAGGATAGAAGATAAAATGTGTGACGGTGAATGCATGGGTTGTGAGCATTATAACAAAGTCTGCGCGCTGCTTGATGAATTTATAGAAGACAAATACTCATTCCAGATTATTGACTGCATAAACCTCAATATAGTTGAAAAAAGCATCAGGGAGGAAAATTACGAATGTGAAATAACACAGCGTTTTGTGGCGCACAGGGCTTTATGCAGGCCAGTCAATTACAGGATAATTGCCCCTGTTGAGGATCTTCTAAAGGACAAAGACGAATTCAGAAAAGAGCTGGAGGGGACTGTTCGCTCATTTCTGAAAATATTCATGACAACAACAAGCCACTCCACCTCTTTTGACAAATATATAACAAGGCTTAAAACGCTTGGAGTAAAAATTCCTGATTCGATAAATGTTAAGATAAAAAAATACCTCGATGGAGGATAAAACCCGTGATTATGTCTCTACAAAACCGACATGTACTAATTTTTGTGTACAATTAAATTAATTATTTGACAAAACAAAATATATGCCTGTAAAATAAAATGCTTCTTTGATTAAATCGGAGGGGGTCAATATGCTATGTGATAAAATATTTTCAAAATACGACTGTGAAAGAATACAGCATGCCTTTGCAAAATATGATATCGTGGATGAATATGAACAAAAGCTTATTGAACTCCTTAAAAACCAGCTCCAGCGTGCGAAGCAGGTTGATCCGAAAAAAATAAAATCAAATGTCGTCACAATGAATTCAAAATTTGTTCTGACAAATCTCGGCAACGGGAAAAAAGAGGAATACCACCTGGTATTTCCTGATGAGTCAGATGCGAATAACAAAAAAATTTCTTTAATTTCCGGTATAGGAGCCCAGGTGATCGGAAGTTCAATCGGTACGGTCATAAAAGGGAATTCAGGTTCTGAACAGTATTTCATGATAGAATCAATAATCTATCAGCCTGAAGCCGCCGGTCACTTCAACCTTTAAAATGTTATCACAACAAATTCACTACCGGCTTTACATTGCCTTTTCGAATAACTATATTATAAATAGCATATTCATATATAACATGTTGTTACTCCGCAAGTTATGAAAATAATCAGTAAATACATGAAAAAAATATCCACAAAGAATAATTTTCACTACCGGAATCTTTTAAGAATAATAATTCTATTAATTTTAATTTTAACTTCAGTCACGGCTGAAAAGAGATTCCTTTCAGCAAAGGGCTTAAATGCCAATCCGGAGTCAGGTATAACGGAAATAGAACAAAATCCGGCAAAAACAACTGATGTTCATTCCTCATCAATATACAAATCCCCTATTCTCCCGGACTTTACCATGGGGAGTCTTTTAAAAATTTATGTTCCACTGTTATTGATTATAATACTCATAGCACTGGTATATTTATCACTGAAAAAACAGATTCTCAAAAAAAACTCCGACCTGAAAATAAACGAGGAGAGGTTCAGGCTTATTTTTGAAAACTCCCCGGTCGGTATAATACACTTTGATAAAAACGGAATTATTACTGCATGCAACAGTTCCCTTGAAAAAATTATAGGCTCCGAAAGGGAAAAAATTCTGGGCCTTAACATGACGACTCTCCCCAGTTTAAAAGTATCGCAGACAATAAAACATGTTCTCAGCGGAAATACAAGCAGCCTCGATGGCATATATAATTCCTCCACCGCAGAGAAAGCTACTCCTGTGCGTGCCATATTCGCCCCACTTACCGGCGCGGACAGGAAAATAAAAGGGGGCATCGGTATTATAGAAGATATAACGCTATGGAAGATGTACGAGGAAAGACTGCGGTTTGAAAGGGAGGAAGCGGAAAGAGCCAACAGGACAAAAAGCATTTTCCTTGCAAACATGAGCCACGAGGTCAGGACACCGCTTAATGGAATACTGGGTCTTTTACAGATTCTTAAGAGCAGCTCTTCAGATAAGGACCAGAGTGAGATGATCAACATGGCAATGAAATCAGGCGAAAGGCTCACAAGACTTTTAAGTGACATCCTTGATCTGACAAAAATCGAGACTGAACATTTTTCATTGTTCGAAGAGAGACTGAACATAAGGGAATTTCTTGATTCAATCTACAGCTCAATGTCAAATGAATGCACCGCTAAAGGGCTGTCCCTCACCTGTTCTGTTTCAGATACAGTCCCTGAACTTCTCATGGGAGATGAACTCAGGCTCAGGCAGATTATACAGAACCTTCTTGAAAACTCTGTAAAGTTCACCTCCAGGGGTTCAATTAAAGTTAAAGTTGACTTCCTGTTTCTCAGCGAATCAGGCGGTGAACTGATAATAAATGTTACTGATACAGGTATAGGTATTGAACAGGACAGGCTCCGGGAAATACTGGAACCATTCAGGCAGGTTGAGAATACATACACACGCAGGTTTCAGGGCGCAGGTCTTGGACTTGCGATAGTAAAGAAGCTTGTCAAAATCATGAATGGCGAAGTGGAAATCAGGAGTACCCCCGGGGAAGGGACAGAAGTCAGATGCATCATGAAACTGGGGTTCTTCAAAAACGAAAATAACATTTCATCCGAACAGCCTGATGATAAATCCGCTGAAACAGAATCATTCAATATTCTCCTGGTCGAAGACGACAGAGTAAACAGCCTGATGATACACAGGCTGCTGGAGAAAAAAAATCATATAATAACTGATGCTTCAAACGGCTTTGAAGCTATTGAGCAGTTAAACAGATCCGATTTTGATCTTATTCTAATGGATATCCAGATGCCTGAAATGAACGGGCTGGATGCGATCAGGGAGATACGGAAAAAGGAACGGTTCGGCAAGAAATCAGACGTGAAGGTTATAGCCCTCACAGCTTATGCCATGGCTGGAGACAGAGAAAAATTTCTTGAAGAGGGATTCAACGAATATATCACAAAACCTGTAGATATTGAGAAACTTAATTCCGCAATACTCAGACTGAACATCCGTGCAAACAGCTGAACCGATACCGGTTATTATCCGCTTTTACCTTTTTCTCTCCTCCAGCCTGAAATTTTTCCAGAGATATCTCTTCTCTTTTCTGTCAGAGAGCCTGTAATTATCAATCTTCTCGTCAAAATCAAAACTCTCTGTTACAAGTCGCACCTCGTCTTTCAGAGATTTATCCTGCGATGGGAATATCATCTGCTCCTCATACTGATAGACTCCCGCCTCGGACACAGAGTTGTCAGTCCCAAGATAATAAAGTTTTCCCGAGGCTATTCCTACCCAGACATTGCCGCGAGGATAACCGCAGGCAGCATAATCATTGTATATCGATATAACATTCTCAAGGCCTGTAAGCCCCATACTGCCGCGAAGTTTCATTGTTATAGAATACCCGTAAAAGGGATTATCTTCTCCTGAAGGGAGATAATGAAGTTTAACAGGGAGAGTCGATATGATTTTACCGTTACGGACAAGCCTGCACTCCCCGATAAAACCGTCCTTACCGTTCTTACTGAATCCCAGAAGCAGAATATCCTTCCCTTTTTTGACATAACCTGCGGAAAGAAGCCCGCCCCAGACATACCCTGTAACATCTTTGCCTTTTCTATTGAAAGAGATCCTGTACCAGTATTCACTGAATCCGTTCAGTGCCAGAACATCCGGCATTTTTTTCATAATTCTGACAGGAGAACCCGCAGTCAGAGTCTCAACAACATTATTCTTCTTTATCTCAGGGCTCTTTCTTATCCTGGAATTTTTCCCGAAAATACAGGTAGAGGTATTTTCAACAAAAGAATAATTATAAACAATGTTCTCATTTTCTCCGCTCACGGTTAAGGGAACCAGCAGTAAAAGAATTAATAAATATCGTTTCATAAAAAACTCCCTGTAAATTAAACCAGTTTATAAAATGCCGGGAAATCCAGGTCAAATCATATATTTTTTTATTGCAGTAAAAGAGTTATATTGCAATCATTATAATAA
This sequence comes from Spirochaetota bacterium, assembly GCA_036745755.1. Lineage (GTDB taxonomy): Bacteria > Spirochaetota > UBA4802 > UBA4802 > UBA5550 > UBA5550. Next base: position 17,220 of record DAIOFM010000016.1, read on the forward strand.
GGTCGGCAAACCGGTCTATAATGGAAAACAAATTATATAAAAGATGAAAAAGTTAAAACACCTGATCAGCAGCCTGTCAATAAAGAACAGGATGATTATATCTCTTACAATTATACTGGCTGCCTCTTTTATCACAACAAATTACTTATATTACAGTTCTTCTCATAAATCTGTACGTGAAAATCTGATAAACAGTGTACTCCCCCTGACACGGGACAATCTCTATTCAGAGATACAGACAAACATCATAAGGCCGATTTTCATCTCATCACTTATGGCCAATGATACTTTCCTCAAAGACTGGGCCCTGGACGGGGAGCGGAATATAGATGTTATAAAGAAATACCTGGATGCTATTAAGAAAAAATATAATTTCTTTTCAGTTTTTTTTGTTTCTGAAAAATCGGGGAAATACTACCATTACAGGGGAATACTGAAAACCATTTCAACCGCTGATCCTCACGATGTCTGGTACTACGATTTTAAAAAGCTGAACAGGGAATACGATCTGGACGTTGATACTGACGAGGCTGCAGGCAATAAACTGACTGTCTTTATTAATCACAGGCTTAACGGATATAATGGTGAATTCCTGGGGGTAACCGGTGTGGGGCTCAATATGGCCTCGATAAAAGAGATGCTGATAAAACATAACAGCCTGTACGGAAATAATATATATCTTGTTGATAAAGAATGTGTTGTGCAGGTACATTCAGATGAAAAAATTATAGGCAGGACAAACATTAAAGATCTTCCTGAAATGAAACATATATCTGAAAAAATAATTTCCGGCAACCTGGAACCTGAGATTTATGAATTTGAACGGGGGGAGAGGCATATATTACTCACAACAAGATTCATCCCCGAATTTGACTGGTACCTCTTCGTAGAAATTGACGAGGACTCCAGGATGAGCAGCATCCTTTCAAGCATTAAAACCAATCTTGTTATAGGGCTCATACTTTCCTGTATAATTATTGCGATATCCATTGCAACGGCAAATTATTTTCAGAAAAGAATAAGTCTTATAGCAGTGACAGATGAACTTACCGGTGCATATAACAGAAAAGAATTTGAAATACAGTTTAAAAAAGCGGTTTATTCTTTCAATAGAAACGGTACACCTTTTTCGGTAATCATAATTGACCTGGACAGGTTCAAGGAGATCAACGATACACTGGGGCACCTGACGGGAGATGAAATACTTAAAAGCCTGGCCGGCACATCAAAAAAAACCCTGCGGCTTACAGATAGCCTGTTCCGCTGGGGAGGCGATGAATTTATCGTCATCACTCAGGGAGACATTGATAATGCCCTGTCAGCCGCTGAAAGGCTGAGAAAACATTTTCATGAATCGATGTCAGGATTCCCCGGAGAGAAAAAACCGGACGGCAATACAATGGCAACCATAAGCTGCGGAGTAGCTGAATTCACTTCAGGCGACAGCATGGACTCTCTCATTTCCCGGGCGGACTCGGCACTTTACAGGGCAAAAACAAAGGGAAGAAACAGGGTGGAAAGCTGACAGTACAGGTTACGGTCTATCTCTCCTCCCATCCTTTATAAAACAGCCCCTCCTTAAGGGTTGCTGTCTCATTTTCAGATACTCTGAACCTTACAGGGATCGATTCGCTTCTTTCACCATCAATAGCCCGGTGAACAGAAAAATGAAGGTGGGCTATATTTGAATATCCCACATCGCCTGAAAAACCTAATGTTTCACCTGCTCTCTCATCTGCAAAAACACTTACGGGATTCGGCTTCCCGTATTCGGCTGCTCGGATGTCAGATGAGCATTGAATGAAGATAAAAATAACAGCTGTCAAACGGCAGAGCAGTGTCATAAACCTCCCGGCAATATTATTTTCTCTTTATATTTTTATAATAAATGTATAATATACCCGCTAACTGTTCTTTCAAATAAAAACATTTAAATTAGCTCAAAATCAGGATTTACTCCTTAACTTATTTAGAAATTATTACCTCTTAAAAATACATTTATGTATTGACTTATTTTATTATAATTGTATAAATGCTTCAAGGATGTTCAGGTTCATTAAATTTTTCTTCTTTCTTACCTCGTCACATCCAGGGTAATCGGCGGAACAGTTTTTTTGTACCATGTCCTAAGGGGGAACCCTTAACAAAATCTCAGGAGCTTAATAATGTCTCAAGGCACAGTTAAATGGTTTAATGACCAGAAAGGTTACGGTTTTATTTCCGCTACTGACGGAAAAGATTACTTTGTTCACCACACAAGCATAGTGGGGGAAGGATTCAGGACTCTAAAGGAAGGAGCCCAGGTAGAGTTTGATATTGAAAAAACAGATAGAGGGCCGAGAGCAGTTCAGGTCACTTTGATATAACTTACCTTAATTATCATATAAAGGCCCGGATTAACTCCGGGCTTTTTTTATGGCCTGAAAAACCCGGCAGTATTACCCGTGTCCATGAACATGATAATCATCTTCATGTTTCTCATGATCATGATAATGTGACCCGTGATACGGCAGTTCCCCTTCCTCAGGATTATTTGAAATCTCCGGCTCATCTTCATCAGTATATACATGGGTATGTTCATGACTGTGGATATGTTCATGCTCATGTATATGAACCTTCTCGCCATGATGATGTTCGTGGGTATGTACATGTGAATGCTCATGGGTATGTTTATATTCGCCTTTGCCTTCCATAAAAGAACTCCTTCTTCCCGAAAAACTGTTACACGCTCCTATATACATGTTAATTATTTTTTTAATCACGGTCAAGTATGATGTACATTGCGATACACTGTTATTCATCAAGTATTTTAAATACAGCTTCTGAAAGTCTGTTAAGATTGTAGGGTTTCTGTACAAAGCCATTAATCCCGAGCTTCATCCCCTCCTGTATCTTCTCTTCATGTCTGAAACCGGACGTCAGAAGGACTTTTACATCTTTTTTTATCTCTTTCAGCATCAGGTAAGTTTCAATTCCTGAAATTCCCGGCATGATTATATCAAGGATAACAAGATCAATCCCGTCGGAATTCTCTTGGAATTTTTTCACACCTTCATAACCGTCAGCGGCGGTGAGTACACTGAAACCGCACATGGAGAGAAGCTCCGCTGATATTGTTCTTATAACCTCTTCATCATCAACCACAAGCACAGTGCCTGTCCCCTTCCTGATTGCACCGGCCAGTCCGGGAATGGCCGTTTCACTATCCCCCCTCGGAACAGGAAGATAAACAATGAACTCAGATCCGGATCCCTTTTCTGTATACACATCAATGAATCCGCCGTGATGCTGTACTATATTGTAAACCATCGTAAGGCCGAGGCCTGTGCCGCCGGATTTTCCCTTGGTTGTAAAAAAAGGATCATACATCCCCGAAAGGACTTCCCGGCTCATACCAACTCCGCTGTCTTTTACCGATATGCTCCAGTATTCGTTTTCGGCAAATGACTCGGGATGTGTCTTCAGAAAATAACTGTCAGGTACAACCTTTGACACGGCAATTGAGAGAGTCCCCCCTTTCTGCGCCCCCTCTTCCTTCATCACTGTCATTGCATGCGCTCCATTAACACAGAGGTTAAGCAGGGCCTGTTCAAGCTCAGTACTGTTGCCCTTCACCGCGGCTTCTCCGTCATGCGGGATTACTGAAATACTCACTGATTTATCAAAGCTGTTTGAACAGATCTTCTCCACTACCGCTATAATTTCATTAATGTCAATCTTGGACAAAACGCTTTCATCTCTTTTTGAAAGTGTCAGTAATTTTGCAATAACCTCCGTTGATCTGTCTGCCGATTGTTCCAGAAAACCCAGGTACTTTTCATAAACAGGCTTCAGTTCATTAAGGTCAGAACTGTTCTCAGTTTTAACTTTCATTATGGATACAGAGCCCTGAATCCCGGCGAGGATATTATTAAAATCATGAGCAAGCCCCCCCGCCAGCGTCCCTATAACCTCCATCTTCTGGGCCTGTCTGAGCTTTGTTTCCGCCTTTTCAATCATTGTAATATCATCAAGCCTTATAACAATCCCCTCCTTCGTTTCAGCGGATAAAGGGAAAATGGATATATTCATATCAGAACTTTTATCATACCTGGTTATATTTTTTTTTACCTCATAGCCCATTCCCGTACGAAGAGCTTCATAATAAAAATCTTTAATTACCTCAATATGAGGGAATGCTTCAAACAGCGGCTTTCCAATCGCATATTCAGGTTCAACACCTGTATACCTGACAGCAGCGCGGTTCCATTCTGTTATAATACCACCGGGATCAGTTGAGACAATAACAGAAGGCATGGAATCAATTATATTCTTAAGATAATTCCTCATCAATTGCATCTCATTCTCTTTTGTCTTCAGCTTTTCAATGCCTGTTTTTACCTGCATAGTTTTACGGTAAAACGTCAGGTATAGGGAATATATCTCTTTTATCTTCATAAGAAAACCGGTTTCCCGGTCTCCCCCTCTTTCAAAATCCCAGTCCCATATAAGTGACGTGAACTTTTCAACAGGCACTACAAGAATCTTCATCATGAGATAAAGCTTAACAGCAAGAAGCACCACCGCCGCTGCGGAAAAAATTATAAAAAAAATCTTCATTGAATCAAGAATTCTATATATCACAGAAACGGGTGTAAGAACCGCAATTCCGCATCCAATTGACTCGCTCACCCCTTTTGTTATCATATACTCCTGCTCCAGGCTGATGACATCAACTTCTTTACCCGGCAGCCTGTTCATCGCGATATCACTCTTTGAACTCGAAAGGATGTACCCCTCAGGATTTGTCAGAAGAAGTATATTTTTGTTAAACCTGGCCACCCTGTTTATCTCCCCGGCAAGTTCCTCCAGATCAACTCTCGCCACGATTATTCGGGCTCCCTCTGCAGCTGCAATATATATACTGAGTGAATCAGTTTCAGGCGAACGGAAAAGCCTGGAAACAGCGGGAACTTCAGATCTGATCCTCCTGAAAAAAACAGCGGGACCGCTCTCATTAAAATCGTAGCCTGTAAAGATCGAACTCCCCTTCTCCCTCCTTATTATTGATATTACACGCAAACCGGAATCAAGGTAATATATATCTGAATACCCCGTCATTAGTACTGCCGCGTCCCTTTTATCCCTGACACCCAGGAAATCCCTGAAACCGTTATATTTTCCGTTTATAAAAGAATTTATAATAACATCCACCCTGCTTATATCCCGCTGCTGCCGTCTCAGATAATCAGACTTGATATAATTCTGAAAAAAAATAAGCATAAATAGTATAAGCACAATTAACAGGGCAAAAGTTGATATTTCAGATGCCATCAGAATTTTTCGAGCGGATCTCATTACCTGAATTCACCCCGGATATCAGTTATAAAAAAAAGCCTGGAATCAACATCACCGTATCTGTTGAATTCAACATTACCGAAATCCGTAATTATTCTACCCTTTGAACCTAAAAATTTTTTAATTGAATCCGGAGTTCTGTTCCCTGCTGAAACAGCAGCATGCAGAATCTGCAGGGCTGAATAGACATTCAGGCTTATAAAAGTGGGGCTGTATCCGTACTTTTCCCTGAATTCATTCATGTACTTATCCACTCCTCTGTTAATTCCTTTAGCAGGATAATGAGATGGTATAACACTTCCTTCGATTGAAACTCCTGCTGTCTGCAGGATATCAGGGGTTTTCATCCATGGAGTGTACATCACCGGGACAGATTTCGATACTCTTCTGGAAAGCTGTGCGACAGTCCCCGCAGCTGTTTTATACCCTCCTATCATAATGTAGAGATAATCGAACCTGAGTTTGTTCATTTTTTTCAACAGTTCGTCAGGATTAAAATCCGAGATACTTAGATCAATCAGTTCAACTGTACCCGGTTTATAATATTCAGCGAAGTGTTTCATCGCCGGCACGGTGTAACCTGAATTATCAGTATCCCTGACTATCAGAAGTCTGCGGGGAGTTTTCTCTTTAATGTACATTGCAATACTTCTCTGTTCACTGCTTACATCCTGCACATTGCGGAAGATATAGTCATCTGAATCTGAAAGTTCATCTGTTGTCGCTCCTGTAACAACAGTAAGCACCCTGTCCCTGTTTATCATATCCTTTATCTTTACAGCACATGTTGACACATGGCTTGTGACAAGAAGATCTATCCCCTGCTCTCTCATAAGCCTGTAAGCCCGTATAGTCTTATCAGGGTCCCATCCGTCATCAAAAGGAATTATTTCAATAGTTTTAACATTATTCTTTTCAATGTACATTTTTGCGGCATCGACTTCACTTATCCCCACAAGCGAGCCTGATTCAATCTTTGTCATCAGGGCTATCCTGACCTTTTTTTCACAGGAGCACCCTGCGGAGATGAGCATTACCAGCATTGACATTATTATAAGAATATTTCTATCTATCATCTCCTCATCCATGCAATTCTCTTATAGCGGCATATTTTAATTTATAGAATTTCTCATACTTATTCAAGCTGCAGTAGCAATATACTGAGTGTTTTACTTGACCTGAAAATTTTTCTCCATTATACTTCTACTATTCTGCTTAAACTGAAATTAAAACCGGAGCTATAACATGATAAAGCGGAAAAGATTATTGTTCAGGCTTATACTGATCATCACTTCCATATCTATTGTAATAAACATACCTGTAAACGGCGGGAAGCACTGCTTTGCCGGCGGGGAAAAAACAGCAGATATAATACTCTACGGAAATGAAAAATGCGGATACTGCCGGGAAACACGCAGATGGCTGGATGAAAACAGCATCCCGTATATCTACCGCAATGTCGAACTATACGGTACATACCAGGAAGAGATGTATAAAAAACTTTCAGGCGCAGGCACAGCAAGATTTCCTGTACTTGATATCAAAGGGCAGATGCTTATACGCCCCTCAGCTGATGACATCAAGAAAGCTCTCAGGGGTGAAAAGGTTATAACAAAAGAAGTCAGGAAAATGAAGACCCCCCTGTGGCGGCCTGAAAAAAATAAATCATTAGTGACAGATTTTGCTACTGTAAAGCCCAAACTTTCCGTAAAAGATATTATTCTCTATACCGCAGGAAGCGCCGAAGGGAAAAAACTCGCCGCCGAATTAAAAAAGGAAAATATACCTTTCACGCTGAAGGAAATTCACCTCATGGGTAACGCGGCTTTTTTTGACCTCAGCTCCAGGCTGGCGGACAACGGTTTCGGCAACAGAATAATTTTTCCAATAGCTGAAGTAAGAGGGGAGATGATAATGAAGGCTGCGATTGATGATATTAAAGTTCTTGTTATAGAAACAATAGCCGATTAAATTATCTTCTGCGCCCATGGTGCGTTTACGGCAACTCGACCTCATCCAGCTTGTCAAGGAGGGAATACATTACACTGTTGTTGTCCCTTATATATTTCATGCCTGAAAGTATACAATCCTCCTCCTGCACGTATTCTGAAGGTATGAGTTCGCCCCGGCAGTTATTTATCATTTCATGCAGGAGGTGAGGAGTGACCTCCATATGAAACTGCAGGCCCATTACCCTGTCCCGGTATAAAAAATCCTGGTTCCTGCAGCAGTCCGAGGAGAAACCGTGAACAGCGCCACCGGGTATATCGAATGTCTCGCCATGCCAGTGAAAAACATCAATCCCGTCAGGAATTATATTCAGCAATCCTGAAAGAGGCATTTCGTCGGCCCTGAAAATCCTGTGCCAGCCGATCTCCTTCAATCCGTTCGTTTTAATCCTGCTGCCCATAACTTCAGCAATAAGCTGGGCACCAAGACATATACCTATCACCACCTTCCCTGATGATATTGCGGACTCTATGAATCTCTTTTCACCGGACAGCCATGGATATATTTTTTCATCATTGACAGACATTGGTCCGCCCATGACTACAAGCCAGTCTATTTCATTAATATCAGGCAATGGTTCTTCAGCATAAAAATGTGTATAAGTGACCGGATATCCCATATCAAGGGCCCAGTTTAATATACACCCTGGAGTTTCGAAGGGAACATGCTGAAGAATATGTACTCGTTTCATGTCACACCTCCGTCAGATGAATATCCTGTTACTATTCATTTAATCCGCATGGAGGCAAACATAAAATGTCGGCTTATCTCTTATTTAACATGTCCTTAATACTGACAGTTTATTTCTGCGACATATCAAGCGCTTCATCAAGTGCTTCAATAATATCATCAGGATGTTCAAGACCAATAGATAAACGGATAAGATCAGATGTGAGTCCGGATAATCTCTGCTGTTCCTCTGAAAGCTGGGAATGTGATGTAGATGAAGGATGGATAACCAGGCTCTTTGCATCACCGACATTCGCCACGTGAGAGAAAAGATTAATATTATCAATAAATTTTACCGCCGGGCTGTACCCGCCTTTAATCCCGAAAACAACCATCCCGCCGAATCCCTTTTCAAGATAACGGGATGCGGTCCCGTAAGACGGGTCACCCGGCAGTCCGGGATATCTCACCCATGACACCCGGGGGTCCCTGTCCAGAAACCTTGCGACCTTCATTGCATTTTCACAATGCCTTTCCATCCTCAGGGGAAGAGTTTCTGTCCCCTGAAGAAAAATCCATGCATTATCAGGAGAAAGCGCTGCGCCAAGATTGCGAAGCGGTACAGTTCTGTACCTCATGGCAAAAGGTATACTGCTTATCTCAGGCGGAAGGTCTGTCCCCCATCTCATCCCGTGATAATTAGGGTCCGGATTTTTATAGAGAGGAAACTTTTCACTGTTCCAGTTAAATTTGCCCGAGTCAGTAACACTCCCCCCTATGGCGGTACCGTGCCCCCCTATCCACTTTGTAAGAGAATTTATAACAATATCCGCCCCGTGTTCTATAGTTCTCAAGAGATATGGCGTTGTAAAAGTAGCGTCAACCACAAGAGGTATGCCGTTTTCATGGGCTATATCCGCAACAGCCCTGATATCTGTAAAGTCGAGCACCGGGTTGCCGATCGTTTCTATATAGACAAGTTTTGTCCGGTGGTTAATCCCCTTCCTGAAATTTTCAGGATCAGCAGGATTAACGAACCTGCAGTTTATACCCATGCTCGGAAGTATGGCGTCAAACATGGTGTATGTGCCGCCATAAAGGTTATTGGCAGCAAGGATTTCATCTCCCGCAGAAGCTATATTAATAATTGTATAATGTATGGCACTGGTTCCCGAGGCCACCGCAACAGAGGCTACACCTCCTTCAAGCGCTGTTATTCTCTTTTCAAGCATATCTGTAGTGGGATTTGTTATCCTGGTATAGATATTGCCCGGTTCCCTGAGCGCAAAAAGATCAGCCGCATGTCCGGTATCTTTAAAAACATATGAACTGGTACGATAAACAGGAGCCCCCCGCGAACCGGTGGAAGAGTCAGGCTCCTGCCCTGCATGAAGTGCAAGTGTTTCAAATCTGTATTTTTTATCTTTCATCTTAACCGAACTCCCTGAAAACCTAATTTTCATCATATAGCCAGGTAGAAAGGTATCTCTCCCCGCAACTGGCGCTTATAAAGACTATAAGTTTCCCTCTGTTCTCCTCGCGTTTTGCGAGCTGAAGCGAGGCCCAGGCCGCTGCACCTGAAGTTATTCCCACAAGGAGCCCCTCCTCCCTGGCCAGCCTTCGAGCAGTATTACCGGCATTCTCTTCACTTACTTTTATAATTTCATCAACAATATTTAAATTAAGCACTTCCGGAATAAACCCGGCGCCGATCCCCTGAAGCCCGTGAGCACCGGCATCACCACCCGAAAGCACCGGTGATTTTTCAGGTTCAACTGCAACAACCTTCACTGAAGGTTTGCGTTTTTTAAGCTCCTCGCCTATACCTGTAATAGTCCCTCCTGTCCCCACTCCGGCGACAAGTATATCAATCTTGCCGTCAGTATCCCGCCAGATCTCCTCGGCAGTTGTCTTACGGTGTATTTCAGGATTAGCAGGATTGCTGAACTGCTGGGGCATAAAAGCTGCCGGTGTGTTTTTCACGATCTCTTCAGCTTTTGCGATTGCGCCCTTCATACCCATGTCACCATCGGTAAGTACTATTTCCGCTCCAAGGGCTTTAAGCAGCTTACGCCTTTCTACACTCATTGTATCAGGCATTGTAAGGATAAGCCTGTACCCCTTTGAAGCCGCGACAAATGCAAGGCCGATCCCGGTATTGCCGCTTGTAGGTTCAACAATTACACTCCCCTCCTTCAGAAGCCCCCTCTTTTCAGCGTCATCTATCATTGCAAAACCGATTCGGTCCTTTACGCTGGAAAGCGGGTTAAACCACTCAAGCTTTGCCGTAACAATAGCCAGCCCATCATAGTTAAGCTTCCCTATTTTTACAAGCGGTGTATTGCCGATTAGTTCTGTTATGTTTTCCGCTATTTTCATATCCACCCTGCAGTTTCCATCAGTGTATTATTCTTCAATATTTATTCCTTAAACTGTTTCATGTTAAAAAAGGTCTGTTACCACCGCTGCTTTAATCGACGGTGGTATATAATCTTTCCTTTTGATGCTAAAATATATATTCAGCAATTATTACCAATAAACAGTATAAATGTCAAACCATCTTTAAATCATATATACAATAGAGCTGCTGCAAGTCATATATATCGGGAACCGCCTTGCATGAAAAAACATCTATGCTGAAATAAACATGTCAATTGACCCGCTTTTATAAAGGTATTTCAAACATGCTCTTTAAAGATAATATTTTACAGCCTCGGCTTGACTTTTAATATTTTCATCAATACCCTTTACATAAGAAATTATTTAATCAGTACAAAATCTGAATTTAATTTAACTGGAGGGATTCAATGGCCGGCAACAAAACACTGGAATACCTGATCGATGTCGCGATCGGCAAAGAGGAAGAGTCATATAAATTTTATATGGACCTCTATAATAAAATAGATGATGCGTCTGTAAAGGATTCACTGAAATTTCTCGCAGATGAAGAGGTAAAACACAAGGAGTTCCTTGTTGCTTACAAAAGCGGAAAATTCGGGACACAGGCTCTCGGGATGAGTACAGTGGTAGATTATAAAATAGCTGAGCATCTTGAAATCCCGGATATCGAGAAAGATATCCTGACAAAGGATGTATATCTTGTGGCGGCCCATAAAGAACTCAATTCATATAACTTCTACAAAAGCCTCTCCGATGTGCAGCCTGCCGGTGAAGTTAAAGATATGCTGCTTAAAATGGCTAATGAAGAATTAAAGCATAAAGAGAAAGTTGAGTATCTTTACAGCAATACTGCATTCCCGCAAACAGCAGGAGGCTGATATCCGGCAGACAGGTGCCTTTAACAATTTAAAAAGGCACCTGTTGTTCCGCATCATGCCGGCAGATCGAAATCCTACCCGACGGCGTGTCCCGCATTAAAACTGACCTGGATTAAAAAACCTGTTACGCTTAATAACTTGTTGCTTCTTTCCCCGACTCTACAGATTATGGCTCCGTTCCGGAGGAGAAAAGATGCTGATACTTCGCAGCTGTATTGAAGGATTTTTCATGGGAGCGGGGCTCATAATAGCAATCGGGGCCCAGAATGCCTTTGTTTTAAAACAGGGGATAAAAGGTGAACACAGGGCTGCTATTGCATGGATCTGTTCATTGAGCGATGCCCTGCTCATAATACTTGGAATCACGGGCATGGGTTTCCTCTTCACTCAGCACCCGCTTATTACCAGGTATATTGCTTTCGGAGGATCTCTATACCTTGCATGGTTTGCCCTGAAATGTTTCATTGCTGCTTTCAGGGGAGAATCGATGGATATGGGTGAAAATGGATATTCGGTGGCATTAAAAAATGCTGTTTTTACCACTCTTGCTCTTACATATCTTAATCCCCATGTATACCTGGATACTGTTGTAATGCTGGGAGGTTTCGGAGCATCCCGCCCGATTGAACTACGCCCGTTTTTCGGTCTGGGAGCCGCTATGGCGTCTTTTGTATGGTTTTTTGCTCTGGCCTACAGCGGCAGTTTTCTTGCCCCTCTTTTCAGAAAAGAGATATCATGGAGAATTCTTGATTCAGGTATAGGAATAGTAATGGTTTACATAGCAATAAATCTCCTGAGATTCGGGCTGGCAGTTTAATTCTCATCATAAAGTCCATGTACAAGTTCAGCACCGGCATCTGTGAGAAGGGAGACACATTTTCTGAATGCAGGCATGTCTCCCCTGTCTCCGGATTCCATCAGGATATCTATGGCGGATCTCCCCATGCCATCCCTTATATTAACATCCGCACCGGCATCTATAAGCAGTTCAAGGCCTGCAGGATCAGCGGCTGCAGCAGAAAACATCAAAGCGGTTCTCCCCTCATGATCCGTAATATCCTTATCCGCTTCCATCTTTAAAAGGTAGCTTATAAGTTCATGGTCTTTTTTCAGGGAAGCAGCCATAAGAGGTGTCAGCCCCTCCTTATCTCTGCTGTTAATGTCAAGCCCGTGTTCAATGAAAAAACCGACTGTTTCAATACTACCCGCAGCAGCAGCAAATAAAACACCGTTGGAGCCATGTTCATCAGCTGCATTAAGGTCAGCACCTGCACCGGCAAGAGTTAAAATTATTTCAGGGTTTTCAATAGCATACCAGTTAAGAATAAGGGGCCTGCCATAGGGATCTTTTACATTGATATCAGCACCATTTGAAATAAGAAATTCTACCATCTCCATACAGTTTCCCCATTCCATGACAGAACAGAGCGGCCCGCATCCATTTGCATCAGCAAAATTTATCTCAGCACCATTTTCAAGAAGATACTTGACCATGCTCAGATGACCATTAATCGCGGCGACTATAAGAGGTGTCCGCCCATGCATCGATTCATCCCGGGATCTGTAGTCCGCATTCGCTCCTTCCAGAAGAAGCCTTTCGGCTTTTTTGACATCTCCATAATATGATGCCCTGACAAGGTCCTCATTAATATCCGCGCCATCAGGTTCCGGAAGATTTTCACCGCCCTTCCATTCATAACCAAGAGATAAAAGAGCTTCTACCGCAAGTGAAGAAAAATCCTCCCCCTGCAGCATATCGATTCCCCCTGCTCCCGGAGGGTATTTAATCGAATACCTGAATGCTGCAACCGCTTCATCCTCCCTTCCTGTTTCCCTGAGAACCTCCCCTTTCATGAAATACGCTGCATGGTTTAAAGGATCAATATCGATTACTTTTTCAAAACATTTAAGAGCATTAATATTATCACTGCTGTTTCTATACGCGAGGCCGAGACTATACCAGATTTCCGCCCTTCCCGGCAGCTTCACGGCAGCGGTAAGCAGATTTTTTTTCGCAGACCTCCAGTCCCCTGAAGCGCCTTTTGCTATTCCAAGATACATAAAAGCCTCGGGATCATCAGGGCTGTAATCAAGTATATAAAGTGCGTCATCAGCTACGGAATCCCACATCCCTTTTCTGAGCCTGGCTGCCAGGCCGCTTTTCATAGAGGAAAGCTTTTCATCACCGGGGGCACTATTTCTGAAACATTCACAAAACATCCTTCTGATAACAGGTGCTATCGATTCAGGAGCGTTTACTTCAAGTTCAACATTACTGTTAGTCCATGTATCTTCGGGGCCGCGAAATGCTCTTACGAAAACTCTTCCTTTATCCTCCATCCCGTAAGTCTCAGCAGTAATCGAAACAGGATGGAACTCCAATGGACCTTCAGCTGCTCCCTCCTGCCGGATAACTCTTACCTCAATCCCGGTAATCCCGTTTCCGAAGAGCAAAGACCGCCCTTCATATCCCTCTTCGCTATTAATAACTTTTTCTTCAAAGGGTATAAATCCGCCGTCACCTTTCTCAGGGACATCGGGAAAACTGGCAAGAATATTCACAGCCGCTTCAATACAGAACCTGAGCAGCGGAGAATAGTCTTCACCCGGCAGAGTATAATGGGCTGTTTTTTCGATGTACGTGTTCATAAGAAAAAGATAACAACTCTGCCCGTTGCAGACAAGAACAGCATTTATTCACCCCTGAACCGGCCGGCAGGACAGGAATCAGCCGTTGTTTTAAAATCTATAAAATATGAAGTCCCCCTGTCGCATTTGATATAGACAACACCATTAATCAGTTCTATAAGTCTCTTTATTATTCCCATACCTGCTTCCTCCACTTTTTCTTCCGGCCCCATTCCTTTTCCGTTATCAGAAATATGAAGAATATATTCTCCCGGACGGTTCTCCCTGATAAAGATATATATCTCACCATTTATTTTATTGTCAAAAGCATGCCTTATAGAGTTAAGCACAGCTTCGAATATTACAGAGATACAAGCGAATCCGACCTCTCCCTCAAAAACAATAGACTCAGGGATATCTATACCAAAACACACATTACTGCATTCTTCAGGGTATCTTTTTTTCAGATTTTCAGTCATCTCCCGCACAAAAGAGGATATCTCAATTCCGGAGGAATTTGAAGATTTATAAATCAGTTCAATCACTGATGAAAGGTTATCAATGCGTGCTTTCAGGTCCTTCAATCCTCCGGGCGGGATATTATCATTATTACCGGAAATCATGCTTTCCGTTTTTGTCGAGATAATGGAAAGCCCTTCAATCACACTGCCATAAATACCGTCTATTACATCTTTAATGCAATTATCCGATTTAACCAGTGCCGCTTTCTCAATGCGAAGTTTTTCGATCTTTTCAAGAAGCGTTGAATACCCTGAATCATCACGTTCCCATTGAAACTGAATCTGCTCGAGGTCTCTCTCGATAACCTCCCTCATAAGGATCATAAGCTCATGAAAACTTTCCATGCAGGGATTCTCAATAGTATCAAGAACGCATATCGTTCCATAGAATTCCCCGTCAGGCCATTTGACGGGATAACCCAGGTAGGATTTCATTCCGAATTTTATATCAGGATTATCACGCCAGCAGGAGCTGTTCATTGCGTCTGCGATATAAAGCGGCGTATCTCTACCCAGGACTGTTTCACAATATAAGCCCCCCTGTAATTCTTCAGTAGCACCGGCCATATATGGATTGTTGGATGTATGGCTTGAAATAAAGACTGAAATATCACTTTCATGAATCTCCATTATTAGCGCCGCAGGGACGTTCATATGCCTTGCAGTTATATCTATAATTTTCTGCCATCTTTCTTTTACAGGTTCAGGGATGGAGGGTTTCGAATCATCAGTAACAGGTATACGGACTATTGAATTATTGTTTCTGAGCTTAACTTCAGCACATATCTTACCGCAGTTTTCCATATCCCCTCCTTAAAATTTCATATTAAAAAAGATTTAAATTTCAACGTGACAACCGCTCCCGGTATCTGAATCAATTACGCGTAAGATACAGAAGCTGGAGTTCCCTCCTTTACTTAAACTAAATTCATCAAGATCAAAGGAACCGCGAAGGCAATATCTGTTAAAATGAATCCCCGTAAAAATATATATGAAATTATTTCTGCTCCGATTTAAGGAGACAGTATTTATTGTCTTATTTAAACTCCTGTTTTCACAATGGGAATATTTGGAATACCTGCAAGCCCCTGATAAAAAATACAAAAACGTTCATAATTATTCTCAACATACATTTCTAAATGTACAGAGTCAATTTCAGATTCATTTTTTTTCAAAAAACAGATTATTACTGTTGAATTATAAAATGAAATATATATTATTTAAATATAATTCCGCCTGAGAGGACAAGCCGATGAAAAAATTTATCACCGCGTTTATAATAATTTTAATATCTTCGTCAGCCTTCCCTGTTCTTCTTGACGATATACAGGTAAAAAAACTTGATGCTGGCAGGTTAAAGCTCTTCCCTGTACCCCGGGATCACAGAAACTATTTTTTTCTTCAGTCAATCGATAACACGACACAAATTGTTATTGGTGATTTTTCAAAAAACGATAAAAAAAGGCTTGTTCTGATTACGCTTGATAAGGATTTTACTACAATAAAATCTGTAATTGAATATGACCCTGAAAAAAAGAATCTCCGCAGGCGGAAGGAATCTGACTCCCAGTTTTTTACAAAGGAAATCGCACAGTTAAAAAAAGATATCATAACAGGGACATTATTCAACGACAACCATGCAGACAAAATGAAGTCATACGATGCCCTTGAAATGATTTTTAAAAAGAATGACGCAACAACTGTTCTCCCTGATACTTACGGTTTTACCGTAAAGCTCACGGAGGTTGACGAGATAAATAAACCTATGGCGCTTTTCACTTTCGGAAAAAGTGAGACTGGTTACTTTCTTCAGTTCAGAACTGAATATTACAGAATCAATGCAAGGAATACAGTCACCCCGGTTCTCAGGTATTCTGTCTACTGCAAGGACACCAATGACCCTGTTATAAAGGAAATAGTTGAGGATCTTTTTAAAATAAGGGAACCTTCTGCGAACAGGACAAGAAAGCTTGAAAAGGGGAATTGATTAAAGACAGTCTCTTCTGAAAAGTATTTAATTGCAGCACCTGATAAAGAGGTCTATATAACTGTCCTGAAGGGGTTCTTTAAACTCTAAGCCGTATCTGAACATATTATCTTTTGGATCTATTTGCCTGCCCCATTTTACTGTCCCTTTTGCCTGAAACAGGTTTCTGTTTTTTTTCAGGTATACAAGGCACCTGTCACCTTCGCTTAAGGTCGACGAGGTAACAAAATAGATCCCTCCGCGTGAGATATTATATACCACTGCAGCAGATTTTCTGCCCTTATTATCCACTATAATATCGGCAAGGACATCAGTCCCTGGAAATTCTTTAACTTCCTGTGTGAACATATTCTGTCCGGAATTTTTTATATTATGATATAAAATCCGGACAGGACTAAATTATTCAAGTAAAAATTTTCAAAAAAGCAGATTAAAAAAATGTATTATCTTTTCTCTTTAATAAACCAGGCAACTGCTGCTTTTGTTATTTCAGAGGAATCCTTAAGATTAAACTTGTCACGTATATTCCGCCTGTGGCTTTCTATGGTATTAATGTTCATATTCAGTTGTTTACTGATTTCATTTCTCTTGTATCCCATTCCAAGAAGCCTGAATATTTCAAACTCCCTTGGACTGAGGAGTGAAACATTCACCTCATTCTCATCAACAGAACCGAGTATATGCTTCCCCGCTATTTTTTCGGAAATAGCTCTGCTCAGAAAAAGTTTCCCCGCCATTACGGCTTCAATGGCATTAATTATATTATCTGAAGCTTCAGCCTTGGTAACATACCCTTTCGCTCCAGCCTGAATAGAACGCTCTGCGTAGAGCGTACCGTCATCCATTGACATTACAAGGATCGACACACTGCTGAACCTGCTCCTTATCGCGGAAATAAGTTCAATGCCGTTTACATTCCCTTTGAGTTCAATATCAACGATAGCAAGATCCGGCTCACATCCCGATATTATTTTTACCGCCTGGTTTCCGTCCTCAGCCTCGCCGCACACGGTATAACCGTTCTCTTCGAGAATAGTCCTCAATCCCTTTCTTACCACCGGATGATCATCTACAATTACAATATTCAATCCTTTTAACCCTATTACACCGGAACATTTACCGATACCAGGAATCCCCGTTCAGAATGATTTTCTGCTTTAAAAGCCCCCCCTACAAGATTAGAACGATATTTCATAATATTCAATCCCAGCCCGCCGGATATATTTTCCATTCTCCCTTTACCGTCATCATATACAGAAAGGCTAATCAGTCCGTCTCTTTTATCAAGACTTATCTTTATGTTCTCAGCATCACTGTGCTTCGCGGCATTATTAACCGCTTCCTGTGCTATATAATAAAGTTGTGATGATGTAAAATCATCTTTCAGCAACAGATCCCCTGTAGCTACAAACTCACAATTCAATTGATATATATTCCTTGTATTAATTGCAAGCTGATCTATTGCTATTACAAGATTATCCTGCCTTATACTATGCACAGGAAGACCTCTTGTTATTTTTCTGCAAATCATCGTTGCATCATAGACCAGCTCCGATATCTCACTTATTCTTTTGTGCAACCCTTCTCCGCCGCCGTTAAGATTGCCTTTCACAGTCTTCAGCATAAAGCTGATTCCTGTAAGAATCTGACCAAGACTGTCATGTATTTCATGGCCGATCTTCTGACGTTCATTTTCACTTATACCTATAATTTCCTTTTCAAGTGTTTTAAGTTCATTTTTTGCAATTACAAGCTCGGTCATACGCCCGAGTCTCTCCGCCACGGTATTTAAAAAATTCTTTTCCCTCCCATTAAAAGAATAACCGTTATCATAAGCCGCCTCAATAAGCCCTTCCGTTAATCCATTAACAATGATATTACTTTTTATTACAGAACTGGAAAGTACTGTATTTCCTGATGTAAATTCTGTCCCGTTATATACTATCCGGAGAGAAACAGCTTCAGGGGAAAAAAATCCGCCTGGAATTCCGGGCAGTGCATTTTCAAAAATACTCCCAACAGTTTCCGGTTGTTTCTCCGAGAATTGTGAAAGATTATAAAGGCAGTTTATCTCTTTTAACAGGCTCTCCTTTTCAGCGAGAAGAGCTTCTACCATATCATCACTTTTTCTCTTCTCAGTTATATCCGACATCATCCCTGTAGCACCTGAATAAATCCCGTTTCTGAAGACGGGGCGCAGGGAAGTTCTTATCCAGGCAATTTCTCCGTTTTTTTTAATTCTTCTGAATTCAGATACATACTCACTTTCCTGGTCCAATGCTGAAATAAGGTTCGAGGATTTGTTAAAATCATCTCCATCCGTAAAATCAGTGAAATGATGTCCGATTATTTCATCAGGTTTGTAGCCGCTTACAGGTTCCACCCTGGGACTGATATAGGTTATATAGCCATCACTGTCTATTGAGAAAATTATATCATTAATATCTTCAACGAGTCTGCGGTAATTCTCTTCACTGTTCCTTGTCCTTTCGTGGGCCTCAAAAAGTTCAAAAACCATCTCAATAGATGAAAGAAGAACATAGTCTCCTGAATTTTTCAAAGCATAGCCGTAACGGGTAATACTGCGTACTTTATCAACCATCTCCCGTTCTATATGCGCAGTGAGGAAAAGTATAGGGATATTTTTTTCTTCCAGTATTTTCCTGGCGGCCCCATGACCATCAATATCCCCGCCAAGTTCAAGGTCCATCAGGATGAGATCAATCGGCCTATTCAGTGCAATATCAACCGCCTTCCTTCCGTTTGGAGCTGTCAAAACAGAATATCCATTAGCTTCAAGCATAACCTTTTCAGATACTGCAGTTATAGCATCATCTTCAACCAGAAGAATTCTTCTTTTATTTTCAGGCATTATGAACAGTAACCTAATTTCAGATATTATATTATAATATAATATAATATCTGAAAAAATTCCTACTTTATATCCTGATTCAGAGAAGTTACGGCACGGTTTTCAAATATCCATTTACCGGTAATTATCTTTATCTTAATATGCTCTGACAGGTGATCTTTATAGTTCCCGGCGAGTTCCCTGCCGTATTCCATTAATTCCCGTCACTCTGCCTGTAATAATTTCGGAACATCGAGTATATAGGCTACCTCCCCGGTACCCAGTATACTTGAACCGCTTATCCACTGAAGCCGGTTAAAAATTTTACCCAGAGGTTTAATAACAGTCTGAAATTCTCCCACCAGTTCATCCACGATAAGCCCCACTTTATTTCTGGAATGTTCAACTACAACAACCTTATGTTTTACCGGTTCTTCACCCGTTTCCCTGAAAAATTCGCGCATTTTCATAAACGGAAGAACATCCCCCCTGAGGTTAATATAATTTCCCCCCTCCTTCAAATCAAGTTCATCCCGGTGCACTTCCGTGCACTCAGTAACCATATCAAGCGGAAGTACATAGTGCGAGTCAGCTATTTTGACCATGAACCCGTCAATAATCGCCAGTGTCAGAGGAAGATGAATCCTTATAGTGGTACCCGCGCCCGGTTCACTTTCTATCACCACATTTCCGCGAAGGGACTCAATATTTTTTTTGACAACATCCATCCCTACTCCACGACCGGAAATATTAGTCACAGCCGCTGCAGTTGAAAACCCGGGCTGAAAAATAAACTGGTATATTTCATGGTCCTGGTATGTCTGTTCAGATTTTGCAAGGCCCTGTTCAATCGCCTTATTGAGTATTTTAACCTTATCAAGACCGTGACCGTCGTCTTTTACTTCAATGACAACACTCCCGGTTTCATGATAGGCGTTAAGGGTCAGACTCCCGATTTCCGGCTTGCCCATTTCAGCTCTTTCTTCAGGTGTGCCTATACCATGGTCAATGGCATTTCTGATCAGATGAATAAGAGGGTCTGAAAGCCTGTCAATAAGCGTCTTGTCAAGTTCGGTTTCCCCTCCCATCTTTTTAAAATTAATCTTTTTCCCTCTCTCCCTGCTTAAATCTCTAACGACACGTTCGAACCTGCTGAATGTCTCCCCGATCTGGACCATCCTTATTCCCATTGAGCTTCCACGTATCTCCTCAATGAGTTTCGACATGTCATTAACGGCTTTATTCAGACCTGTTTTCTCTTCAGACTCGGATATCTGTTTAACATTTGAACCTGTTATAACAAGTTCTCCTATAAGATTAATAAGCCTGTCCAGTTTTTCAGCTTCAACCCTGATCGTCCTCCTGTCACTCTCCTCTCTTCTCCTTACAGACTGCTGCTTTTCAAGCGCCGCATCAAGAACAGGTTTAGGAACCATCTTTTCATCAACAAGGATCTTCCCGACAAACTGTTTCTCATCATCATAAAATAAAGCCTTGTCCTGCACCTCCTGCATCTGCAGCGCCTTTTCGAGTTCTGCAGACGTAAGTGAACCGATTTCTTTTAACATATCACCGAGTCGCATCGGCTTTTCCGGAAGCTCCTCGATAAGCTTAACATAATCAGATATACTGGTGTTAGGAGGGAGAATCCTGATTTCACAATCATCCCTGAGAAAATCAAAAACATTCTCTAAATCATTTTTACTTGCTGAAGTTTTCAAATCTATTTCAAAACCGAGATAGCAGAGTTCCGGCTCCATCTCTTCTGCAGGAGGGATACTGTCACTCACGGTCCGTAAATTCCTGATCTCACCTTTCTCTGCCAGATAATGTATAAATGAATAAGGATCAAGCCCGTCCTGATACACCTTTTTCCCGAACCTCAGAGATATGTGCCAGCAATCGTTATCAACCTTCAACTCATCTTCGAATGGAGAAATTTTATCCATAACCGGGATAACATCTTCAACAGCAGTTTCACATTTCGGATGTTCTAAATATAAGTTCAGCCTTTCTGTAAATTTAAAGAAAAGTTTTTCATTATCTTCATCCAGATTTGTATTGTTGTCATCTTCAAAAAAATCGATCATACTCATTATAAAATCATGGCATTCAAGAAAAAGCGCTATCATATCATCTGTAAGAAGAAAATTTCCGCTCCTGACGCACACAAGCACATTTTCAAGCATATGGGTAAATTCACCTATTTTGTCATACCCGAACATCCCGGAATTACCCTTAATGGTATGTACACTTCTGAAAACTGAATTTAATGAATCCTTATCAGTGCTGTCTTTTTCCAGAGTGAGGAGGGACATCTCCATCGCGTCAAGGAGTTCCCTGCTTTCAGTAAAATATTCTTTTTTAAAATTTTTTTCATTTTCATTCAGGGCCATATAACTGCTCCTGTTCAGATTTTTTCATTATATAAAGAGAATAATGAGTTTATCCTGGTGCTCTTTTCATTAATAGTAAATATTTTTCCCGCAGAGTTTGCTTCCCTTTTTAAAAACAGAAGAAGCTGAAAACCTGCCGTATCGGCCTCATCAATTCCCTCCAGGTTCATCACTATCCCGGAAAACGTCTCGAGTTCCTTCAGAAGTATATCTTTTAATTTCGATACCGTATAAACTGAGAGTTCACCGATCATAGTGAGTAAAACCGTATCATCTCCATTCTTTTTTTTAACAATCCTGAGTTTCATAACAGCCTCTTATAAAAATAGATTCAACTAATCAGCAAAAAAGTTTTTTAACCGCTTCAAGAAGCTGATCGGGCTGAAACGGTTTTATAATCCACGCTTTAGCCCCGGCCTGTCTGGCAGACTGAATCATATCCATTGAAGATTCAGTGGTAAGCATAATAACCGGGGTATGTTTATAGGAATCATTCTCCTTGATTTTTTTTAGAAGAGTAATCCCGTCCATCTCCGGCATGTTGACATCAGATATAAAAAGTCCCACGGAACATTGCTTCATCAGATCCAGTGCCACTTCGCCGTTAGAAGCCTCAATGGCATCATAACCGGCACTTTTGAGTGTAAATACAAGTGATTGTCTTATAGCATTTGAATCATCAACCACCATAATCTTCTTAGCCATAATAATCCTCCCCTTTAAAAATCAATAAACTACAATCAGTTAAAGTCAGACAGTTCATCTATCTTCAAAACATTTTCTATATTAAGAAGGATAGCAAACTCACCATCAATCTTCCCTATTCCTTCAATATAATCAGCTCTTATCCTGTTACCTGTTTCAGGAACTGATTCAATTTCATCATCAGCAAGCTCCGCAACAGCACTTACTGAATCAATCATCACCCCAACGGGGATCTTCTCATCATTGTCTGTTATCTCTACAATTATTATTGAAGTCCCTTCTTTTATCTGACTTTCAATTCCGTAAAATCTGCCTGAAAGATCTATAACAGGAACGACCTCTCCCCGCAGGTTAATAACACCTTTTATATATTCAGGCACCCTGGGTATTTTAAAAACCCTTGAATACTTAAGGACCTCCCTTATGAGTTCCACTGAAATTCCAAAAAAATCATTCCTGATTGAAAAAGTAAAATACAGATTAAGATTCTCAGTTTCTCTATTCAGTTCATCACCATTCATTCCGTATGTGAAATCATTATCAGTATCATAATCAATATTATTTACAGTCTCACCCATATCGCACTCCGTTATAACAGTTATTTTGAACATTCCTTCAGCACTGTTCCAGCTATTGACTGGAGCGGCAGCACAGCATCAACCGCTCCAAGTTTTATCGCCTCATTCGGCATACCGAAAACAATACAACTCTTTTCATCCTGGGCAATGTTAAAAGCTCCGGTCTGCTTCATCTCAAGCATCCCCCGTGCACCATCATCCCCCATACCTGTCATAATAACTCCTATCGAATTCCCTCCTGCATACTCAGCCGCAGATCTGAATAGAACATCAACTGAAGGACGATGTCTGGACACGAGAGGGCCCTCTTTTACTTCAACATAATAACGGGCCCCGCTCCTTTTGATAAGCATATGCTTATTCCCCGGCGCGATAAGAGCACGGCCTCTCAGAATGGTATCCCCGTTTTCGGCCTCTTTCACTCCTATACTGCAAAGACTGTCAAGGCGTTTAGAAAATGCTTTTGTGAAATTCTCAGGCATATGCTGAACAACAGCGATACCAGGCGCGTCAGAAGGCATACCTTCAAGAAAAATTCTCAAAGCCTCTGTTCCTCCTGTAGAGGCCCCTACCGCAACAATCTTTTCAGTGGTTCTTATCATCGCCTTCCCGGTGGGAGGAGCAAGCATGGCATCTGCGGTTAATTTCTTTGAAGGCTCCCGGTGTGTTTTACCTGCAGGCAGAAGTGAAAGTTTAGCCTGTGATGCAGCTTTAACAGAATCACAGATCCTGATTTGCGATTCCTCCAGAAACCGCTGTACCCCGATTTTAGGTTTTGTTATTATATCAACAGCGCCATACTCCAGCGCCCGGAGAGTTGTTTCCGCTCCATCCTCAGTAAGACTGGAGCACATAACAACAGGTATAGGGTGCTGTGACATTATCTTATGGAGAAAAGTCACCCCGTCCATTCTCGGCATTTCAACATCAAGGGTTATAACATCAGGCTTAACCTTCCTGATTTTATCAACCGCGATATATGGATCAGATGCCGTGTCTATTACTTCTATAGACGGGTCGGATTCAAGAATTTCTGTCATTGTCTGACGGACAACTGACGAATCATCAACAACAAGTACCTTTATCATTCTCCCCATACAACCGCTCCATATTTTTCAATATTTCAGGCACCATAATCATCTCTTAATGTAAACTGTCGGGCCAACAGGTTTAAACCTGTCATTAAGGCCATGAAGAGTTTCCGAACTCCCTATAAAAAGATAACCCCCCGGAGTAATAATATCATAAAATTTATCGAACAATTTAATCTGAGTATCCCTGTCAAAATATATTATAACATTTCTGCAGAAAACAATGTCCATCTCCCTGTTAAAGATGAACCGTTCATCCATGAGGTTAAGTTTACTGAAATTAATCATTCTCCTTATTTCAGGCGTCATCCGGAATACGCCTTTATTTTCACCTTTACCTCTCAGAACATATTTCTTCTTCAATGCCAGCGGTATCGGATCAATAATTTTCTCCGGATAAACACCGTTAATTGCAGTACTGAGAACCTTTGTCGATATATCCGTAGCGAGAATCGATACAGAAGCACGCTCTTCCATAAAATATTCCGAAGTGACCATTGCGATAGTGTAAGGCTCCTCACCGGTGGAACATCCCGCGCTCCAAATATTAATGGGGTTTCCCTGCCTGAATCTATCAGTTGAGGAAAGCTCAGGGAGCACCCTGTCCCGGAGGATTGAAAAGTGTTCCGGTTCCCTGAAGAACTCTGTCTTATTGGTTGTAACAGCATCAATCATTTTATGATACTCACCGGATTTACCTGCAGGGCTGCAGACGTAATCATAATATTCCCCGTATGTCTTTATTTCAAGGGCTTTCATTCGTTTATTAAGCCTCGAAATCAGCATTAATTTTTTAACAGGAGGCAACTTTATCCCGGTTACTGAATAGATCATTGAACTGAATAAAGAAAACTCCTTATCAGACATTGTTGAATTATCGAAAGAAACTGACAGATTATTTTTAACTTCATTCTGCATAGTCTGCATCCTTATCCAATATCCATTCTATTTCAGCCGGCAGTAAATTTCAGTTATACATACCGGCCACTTTTACTTAATTTTAAAATCTTTCGAATTCTTCATCACTGGCCAGTTTTATGTCCACACCTCCTGACCCTGTTAAAGGTTCTTCGTTTCCGAAACTCTTTTTGATTGCAGCAACATCCGGAAGCTGTTTTGACGATTCCATCGTCATTCCCTGTGTATCTGAATCATCTCTGCCTCCATTACCTCCGTTATGTTTGCCGGCAGCAAAATGTGTTTTTTCATGCCGCCGTCCATTACCATTGCCACCGCCTAACGCCGATGTATTTCCAGTACTTTTCACCTTGAAAAAAGCCGCCGCGCGCTGCAGCTGTTCAGCCTGACCGAGAAGTTCCTCGGTAGTAGACGCCATCTCCTCTGTTGCCGCAGCATTCTGCTGAATTCCCTTATCAAGCTGCTCAATAGCCTGCGTAACCTGTGTAATACCGTTTGCCTGTTCAGAACTTGAAGCATTTATCTCCTGGACAAGCTCTGCTGTTTTCTGTATCTGCGGGACTATATCTTCAATAAGTTTGCCTGCCTTCTCAGCTACATCAACACTCTGCATTGAAAGGTTATTAATCTCCTTGGCTGCATTACCGCTTCGCTCCGCAAGGGTCCTCACCTCGCCGGCAACAACCGCAAAGCCCTTCCCATGTTCACCGGCACGGGCAGCCTCAATCGCAGCATTCAAAGCAAGCATATTTGTCTGGGCAGCAATATCTTCAATAACGGCAATCTTCTCCGCTATACTCCTCATGGCCTTGACAGTCTCGGCTACAGCTACGCCACCCTCCTGTGCATCCTTCGCGGCCTTGTCGGATATTGATGCAGTCTGCTTCGCATTATCCGCATTCTGTATTACTGAGCTGTTCATCTCCTCCATTGAGCTGGATACTTCTTCAACACTCGCCGACTGTTCATTTGCACTCTGGGCCATTTCTTCAGCTGATGCGCTCATCTCCCCGCTGCCGGTCGTGACCTGGTTTGCCGCAGTCTGCACGTCAACGGCAATGGAAGTAAGATCATTTACCATTTTTTTCAGCGCCTGCATAAGTTTATCCTGCCCGGATCTCTCTTCAACTTTCAGCATCAGATTTCCATTTGCAATTTCTTCTGAGATACCCGTAATCAGATTCAAGGCTTTTAATGTTTCCTTCAGACTCTGATTAATTTTTTCATAATTTTGTTTTATAATTTTCACATCCTCATCACCCTGCTCAACATCAAGCGAACAGTTCAGATCCCCTATCGCTATCTTTTCCAGGTTAGACACAAGCTTTTCAACTTCCCTGGCCTGATAATCCGCCTGCTTTTCCGCTATTTTCTGGGCTTTTTTTATCTCTGTCTGATCGGTAATAAGTTCAAGTGCTCCAACAATCTCATCACTTTCATTCTTGAAAGGCATACCTGTATAAGCTATTTCATAGGTTCCTCCACCAGGCCTTGCGACTGTTTCAGAACTGATTTTACGGTCCTGCCTTATCGCCTGCCCCGTTGCACAATTCTCGGTATTGCAGTGTTCCGTTCTGAAACATTCATAACATTTTTTACCGACAACCTGTTCCTTCCCGACCCCTGAAATCTCTATACCCACCTGATTCATATATCTGATGTTAAATTCCTTATCAATAAGCATTACAGGCGAAGGCAGAACATCAATATGCCCTACCAGTGTATCGAGAGTATTATTTACTCCATCAACAATTGCCCTGAAATCCCCCTGGTGCTTACTTCCATCAGCCCTTATATTAAGACGACCCTCAATAGCAGACTGAACAAGCATATTCGTATCATTGACAAGTTCTGTTACAGCCTCAATACACTGATTCAGGTTATTCTTGATTTCATTGAAATCACCATTATAATTATCAGTAATTTTAGGAGGAATATCCCCCTTTGATATCCTGTCAACATACTCCGCAGCTACATTGAGAGGGCCTATAACCGCATCAAGAATATTATTAATACCCTCACCTATAGGCCTGAATTCAAAATTAATCCCGGCTGTGTCGGCCCGGGTGTCAAGCTTACCGTCAAGTGCGGCCTGTGTAATACCGGTAACCTCTTTCATCATTCCTTTGATTATAGCCGCTATATTACGCATTATTATAAATGTCAAAAATGCCGCGAATACAACCGCAATGGCGATAAGTCCATACATAAACCCTATCGCTGTCTCAGCAAGGGATGTATTTCTTTCTACTGTCTCTTTTGCCCTTGCCGTTTTATGCTCAATCAGTTCATCGATGTGGGTTATGACTACTCTTTCAGACTGTCCACCTTCACCATGCAGAAGCTGATCAGCTTCTTCTCTCTGATTCTTCTTCACTAAATTAATTATTTCTTTCTCGTATTTCGCAAAACCTGCAAGGGCATTTTTTAAATCATCATACTGCTTCTGCCCCTTTTCTGTAAAAACGGTTTTTTTGTATTTATCCATATTAGACTGTATTATTTCATTCAGTTCAGCTATCCTTTCAACATAATGTTCTGCGGATTCGGATGAGTCACTGCCAATGGCTTCCATAAGATTCGCCCTGACTCTATGAAAACTCATCCCCACCTGGCCAAGCTGTTCAAGTGGCACTGTCATGTTTTCATAAAGCTTCTTATCAGCCTGTTCTATCCTTGTAATATTAACGGAGCCGACTACACCTATGGCCCCTGCAATCACTATCAGGAAAATAAATCCTGTCAGCACCTTCATTCCGAGCTTCATATTCTTAAACATCACGCCCTCCTAAAATATAGAATATGGCCAGCTTTTCACCCGCCTTTTAAATTCTTTAATGACCCCCGAAGCATGTCATTACAGCGTTCAACCATCGGTTCCCCATGCCCCGGATAAATAATACGAACATCCTTTCTGCAAAGCCTCTCAAGTGCCTTTACAAAACCTGTTTCATAAAGCGTTTTATCATCTCTCACTGAAAGAGGCGTATCACCAGAAAAAAGCACACCATCATCCCTGTTAAAAAAACATACAGAATCGCTGCTGTGTCCGGGTGAATAGATCACCTCAAAATTTCTATCTCCAAGTTTCACCATCTCCCCGTCTTTAAGTGTACGGTGCACCCCTTCAATCCTTTCCGAATAAGCGTAGACTTTCGGATTAAAAACCTTCTTAACATTTGATAACATCGAAGTATGATCATAATGATTATGTGTAATGACCACTGTTTCGACCTGCTTTTTCCCGACACCTGTAGGGAGTTCCAGTATCATTTCAAGTATCGAAAGATCCCGCCCGACATCAACGAGTGCATTAACATCTTCAAGAGTATTCCACGAACCTGTGATCAGATAAACATTCGAAGTATAAACCCTGCTCTTCCCTGTAAGGTTATATATTTTCACGTCGCCCACTCTCATCAATTTACCTTTCTAAACACCTGAGCATTAGGCACTACTTTTTGAAAAAGTCTTTCCACCTCAGAAGGCATTTTCTGAGTCTGCTCGGTAACAAAAAACCCCCCCTCGAGGAGATTTTCATGAAACATCTTAATGACATCCACCCTCTCTTCATGTTTAAAATGAAGAAGAACGTTTTTACACATTATAAGGCTGAAATCATTTTTTACCGGTTTTAAAGAAAGAAGATCATGTCTGCAATAATGCATGCATTTTATAAGTTCTTCAGAAATTCTGTAACAGCCAGAATCTTCAATTCGGGAAAAGTACCTTCCGAAAATTTCCGGCGGAATTCTATCAAGCTGCTCCCCGGGGTATTCACCTGATTCTATTATTTTTCCGAAAAGATTGCTTCCATCTATATCAGTCGCGAAGATCCTGACATTCCTGAATATCATATTCCCCATATTTTCACGAAGTATAATTGCGAGTGAATAAGGCTCAGGCCCCATGGCACATCCCGCATCCCAGACATTTATATATCTTTTTGTCCGGAGATAAGGTATGGCATAATCCCTTATCATCTCAAGGGTCTGCATATCCCTGAAAAAATAGGTGAATGCCATGGCTACCTGCTCTCCTTTATAAGATGTATTTCATCATCAGTAAAAAGTCTGTCTGCCTCAAGAACTATCACCAGTGCCCTCTCAGTCCTTCCTATACCTGCAACAGCATCTTTCCCCACTTCACTTGAAAAATGAGGAGTGTCCTGGATATCCTCAAGGGTCATACTTATAACATCAAGGACCGCATCTACGATAAGCCCGAGCAGGACACCCCGTATCCTTGCTATGATGATTACCGTATTTTTATCATAAGGTCTTTCTTCAATATTAAACTTGATCCTCATATCTATAAGCGGTATAATCCTCCCCCTGAGGTCGATAACCCCCTTCATGAACGCCATGGTATTCGGCACTTTTGTTATTGAGGTCAGGTTAAGCACCTCCTGGGCTCTAATCACATCTATACCGAATATCTCCTCGCCAATTGAAAAAGTTACATACTGCCGCTTTACGGATTCCTCTTTCTTAATTTTATCATTATTCTGCATATTCATAGTGGCCCTGCGCTTTCCGGATTATGTTGCAATTATCTGATTTAAAATTAATACATAGAAAGATTGCGGAAATAACACCTAAGTGATTTTTAATATAACACGTTTGTGATACAGGCCTAACACTAACGTGTTATAACGAATAACATTTTTGCTGTAATAGTTTTAATGCCGGACGTATCGGTTATCAATAAAATTGAGGCAATACTGCGGGCTGCAATAAATGTATTAAAAATCTAAAAACAGGCCGGCGATGCCCCGGCAGTATTAAGGCTTAAATTCACGGCTGGATATTGAATATTTCAGCAGCATGCTTTATGGCAAACCTGGTAAGACCGGATGTACTTGGTATACTGAGTTTCAATCTTATTTTCCTTCTGTAGACGTCCACAGTATTAGCGCTGATTTTTAGTCTTTCAGCGATTTCATCCCTTTTATATCCCCTGCCGATGAGCTGAAAAACCTCGAATTCACGATCTGTAAGATTGGCAATATCACTTCCGGCGGAGGGCTGAAAATAACTCCTGAAATGATTTTCAGCGATAATATTACAGACTTCAATGCTCAGATATATTTCTCCACTCCTGACTGTTTCAATTGCGTTAAAAATGGTGTCTGCCAGGTCTGCTTTTGATACAAACCCTCTTGCCCCGGCTTTGATGGCTCTTTCAGCATAAAGCGCGCCGTCATCCATTGACATTACAATTATTCTGACCTGCGGAAAGCTCTTGCGGACAATTCTGACAAGTTCAATACCGTTTATGCCGCTGCACAGTTCAACATCTACTATAATGTAATCCGGAATATCTATACACAAAGATTCCATAGCTTCACTAATAGAACCCGCTTCACCTGTAACTCTGTAACCACCTTTTTCCTCAAGTAATGCACGCAGGCCGCTTATAATCACAGGGTGATCATCTACTATAAAAACTTTTTCCATACCCCCTCGTGAAGACAAGTTTAATAACTAATGATAATTTACAGTCTGAAATATTTCAGGCAATGACATGTATGTGCTAAAAAAACTAACACTATCGTGTTATCCTCTGAACATGAAAAAATATTTATCTTATACAGAAGAAATGTTATGAAAAGAATAAATATACATATCGGGGAATACTATTCATCAGCAGAACCGGTCGTTATCTCTACCATTCTCGGCCCCTGCGTTTCAGTATGCCTTTATGACAGGGGGACAGGTACAGGAGGGATGAACCATATACTACTCCCGGGGCAGAAGACAGGCAGCGTATCAGCTGGAGGCTCCAGATACGCGATGAACGCCATGGAACTGCTGATAAACCAGATGATGAAACTTGGAGCTGACAGGTACAGGCTGAAAGCCAAGGTTTTCGGTGGGGCACAGATTTTCTCCTGCATGAAACAGGAAACAGCAATGGGACTAAAAAACATTGAAATGGTAGTTGATTTTCTGAAAACAGAAAAGATCCCTATTGTAAATTACAACTTCGGAGGGTATGAGCCGCGCAGGATATTTTTTTACACAGGGACCGGTGACGTACTTCTGCAGAAAATCAAATCATCAGAAGCCAGGGGGGAATTCGAAGATCTCCGAAAAAAAATAGCTGATATTGAAAAAAAGATCAACTGCAACAAAAGTATATTCTTCCTTGACTGAAAACACCTGACTGATTCAAAGATTAATTACAATTTCAATATTAGTGCCTTTGCCGCCTGTTATCGTCATTTTACCGTCAAGCTGTTCTGCGAGGGATGAAACCAGATTAAGCCCGAATCCCTTTCTTTCCCCATTTTTCACTTCCTCAGGTATTCCTGCACCGTTATCATAAACTGAAAAAATAATTTTCCCTGCATCTTTCTTAATGGAAAAAACAAGCACTGGCTCTCTGAGCCCCTCAAAAGCATGTTTATATGCATTTGTTATCAGTTCATTAATCATAACACCCATGGTAAAAAGGATCTTTGAATCCAGGCTGAAATCCTCGATATCTTTTATAACTTTAACCCTTTCATGACCGGGGAATACTTTAATTATATCAGCAACCAGATTATCAATGTAATCCTTTACCTGCAGATTTTTATAATCCACGGAACTGTTGAGTTTATCATAGATCAGTATCATACTCTGAACACGGAACCTTGCATCTTCAAGGGCCTGTACTGCCGTATTATCTGATATAGACATGGACTGTAGTTTAAGAAGACCGGCAATTGTATTCATGTTATTCTTAACTCTGTGATGGACTTCCCGCAAAAGCGTCTCTTTCTGTTTAAGGAGTTCTTTTATTTCAATCTCAGCTTTTTTCCTTTCAGTAATGTCCCGGTTGCTCCCTCTGCGTCCCGCGAATTTTCCGCGGCTGTCATATACAGCCCTGCACACATGGGATATCCATTTTGTTTCACCCTGTTTTGTTTTAATCCGGAACTCCGTCTCATTGGATAGAGGGAATTCATTTATACTGGCCCAGTTAATGCAGGGGCTGTTTCTGTCTTCAGTATATACAATATCACCAAGCAGTTCGGGCCCTGACAAAAATTCATCTGATGAATATCCCGATATCTCTTCACATGAGGGTGAAACATATTTCATTTCCCCATCCTCCCCGATCCAGAACTCCCAGTCATAAGTATAATCCGCCACGGTTTTATACTTTTCCTCACCATCCTTCAGAAGCGCCCTTGCAATCACCTGATCAGTTATATCAATATTAAAACCGAGATAACCTGACAACTCATCTCCGGAATTATAAACAGGGGTAGCAGTGCAGTATACCCATGTGACCATACCTGCGGGATCTTTAAACCTGTATTCCGCCCCCCAGGTATCCCCTTTCCGCACGGATTCATACCACTCTGACGCAACACGATCTCTGTCTTCAGGATGAAGCCCGTCAATCCACCCTTTTCCCCTGGACTCTTCAAAAGACCTGCCTGTCATGTCAAGCCATCCCCTGTTTACATAAATATAGTCTCCAGCCGGATTTGTCATATATATGCCAATAGGTGAACTCTCGATAAATGTGCTGAACTGAAGTTCCTTTTCCGCGAGTTTCCGTTCGATCTGTTTTTCCCTTGTTACATCTTTCGCGATGACCATTATAGCCTGGCCGTCATCAAGAATTACAGGAACCGACTGTGATTCGGCTATAACCGTTGTCCCGTCTTTTCTCATAAAGATCAATTCAACAGGCGGATTTGAGTTCCCGTTCCCTGCATTTTCAATCCTGCTGACAATGAGTTTCATGCTTTCGGGTGATATTGTTTTTTCGACCTCAAGGTTCTTCAGTTCATCAGGTGAATCATATCCGAGTCTCAGGGCCCCGGAGGGATTCGCGTAAATGTATTTTCCGTTTCTCACGAGGAATATAGCGAGCGGGCTTTTATCCACAAGTGTTTTATACCGGACTTCACTCTCATATAATTTCTTTTCAGCGATTTTACGTTCAGTTATATCCTCGACAATTGTCGCAAGGTATCCATTTAAAGGACGGTACGTGCTTATCCTCAGCCATTTATCAAAGGAGCGATGATATCCGTCAAAAATTTCCCCCTGGCCGGTCATTACTGTTTTCTTCCCTTTTTCAAGCCATTCATCTTCAAAGTCCGGGCATAGTTCCTGTATACTTCTTCCCTTAAGCTCTTCGATTTTCTTCCCGGTAATTTTTTCTATAGCAGGATTAACATCAGCAATAACAAGATCTTCAGGGGGCTCCCCTCCACCGGATACAGCTTTCTGTAAAACAAAACCGTTTGTCATTGAGCTGAAAAGGTCCCTGTATTTCTTTTCACTTTCATACAGGGTCTGGAACAATTTAATCCTGTCAGTAATATCCCTGCTGCCCACAACAGCACCTGTCACCTCCCCCTCTCCATTTCTCAGAACTTTACCGTTTGACTCATACCACAGGTAGTCCCCCGCTCTGTTTCTGTACCTGTATTCGGACCTTGCGGAACCGCTGTGAAAAAGCATAATCAGTTCATCTTTAATAATATCCCTGTCTTCAGGGTGCACATGTTCCATAACATCGCGGCCGATAAGTTCCTCACAGCTGTATCCCAGGGCCTTTTCAAATGAGGGGGAGACATACTGAAAGTGGTGATCAGAGTCCATTATGAAAACAAGATCAACCATGTTATCCGTAATCAGGTTAAACAAAAATTCCTTTTCTCTTAATTTTTCGTATTCCCTTTCACTTTCAGGCGCACATTCTGTGTTCTTTAGTACGCCATTCGGAGTATGGCCTCTACTGTTATTACAGCAGGATGGGGACTCTTCCCCTTTATCAAGTCCGGCATGAGATTCAAAAAGATCAAAAGCCATCTCCATGGATGCGAGAAGAGCAGTCTCCCCGGTATCTTTTATCACATAACCGTATCGTCTTATCCCCTTTACTTTTTGAACCATCTCATGCCCGGTATCTGATGTTAAAAATACAACAGGGAGTTCCCTTACCTTAAGGATCTCCACCGCAGTATCAGGGCCGTCGATCCCCGGAGACGGGTCGAGATCTATCAGCGCAAGCTCAATTGAATCATCAGATGACATCAGATTTATGGCCTGTTTTTTATCACAGGCAACAGCAACATTGTAACCGTTATTTTTGAGAATAACAGAAGCGGGAAAAAAAGTTTCTGAATTATTCTGAACAAGGAGAATATTTCTCTTCATATAAGAAATCATTAATGCTTCCGGAAATTTTTAATACAATAATATTACAAATAATGAAAGCAATAGTCAAACCGGCTTTTAAAATATTCCTGCACGACTTTAAATAAAAGGATAAAATCATTTTTATACACCCGGTTTTCCGGAGCAATTTACAACACGAATATTTTATAAAAGAGGAATCCGGAAGAGTTCTTTCTGTTCCAACCTGCCTGTTACGGGAAAAAACATAAAAAAGTCTCTGCTTCCTGAAGAGCAGAGACTTTACACTTTACGCAACGGCAACCTGTTTTTTAAATTGTAAACAGCGCTGTATAGTACTTCACACAATTTTTAATATTTTCAATACTTATATGCTCATTCGTCCCGTGCATCTGTTTCATTTCACTGTTGTCAACCCTGTAGGGAGAAAAACGGTAAATACAGTCAGACAATCCTTCATACTTTCTCGCATCTGTTCCCCCCACAACAAGGTAAGGAGACACAACAGCTTCAGGCCAGAGTGTCCTGACTGCACCTGCGATGCAGGAAAAACCGAATGAATCGACCGGTGAAATTATTGAAGGTTCATAAACAGTGTTCATTTCTATCGAAATATTTTTATCATTAATCATTTTCTCAAGCCGCGACTTAAGGCTATCAGAACTCTCACCATGAAGTATCCGGGCATTTATTACAGCTTCCGCATGTAATGGAAGCACGTTGGGGGCACCGCTCCCCTCCAGCATTGTAGAAGCAAGAGTTGTCCTCAGAAAGGCTGACCCGGAGGGTGTCTTTGAAAATATACTTTTAAAAAGAGGCGAAAAAAGCCACAGGTTGGAGAGAATCATCCTGCTGCCGAAACCCATTGCCGGTGCAAGGGACCCGAGCATCTCTTTAACCGCCCCTGTCAATTTCAGAGAGGGCCTTTTTGATTCGATCATGTAAACAGCGCGACTGACCAGTCCCGATGCGGTATGCTCAGGGGGCATTGAGGAGTGCCCTCCCTCCCCTGATGCTGTAAGTCTTATATTGACAAATCCCTTCTCAGCTATACCTATAAAGGCGACCGGCCTTTCAATCCCTTTAATGCCGTTATCTATTACGCATCCCCCTTCATCGAGTATATATTCAAAGGATAGACCTTTCTGCTTCAGATGCCGGGCAATCATGTCCGCGCCGTCATTACGGCGCGTCTCCTCATCATGGCCGAAAGCAAAATATATATCTCGCTCAGGTGTAATCCCTTTTTTTATTAATGCTTCAGCTGCTTCAAAAAGGGTTATAAGCTGAATCTTGATATCCTGTGTACCCCTCCCCCAGACAGCATCTTCTGTCACTTCTCCGGAAAAGGGAGGATATTCCCAGTCAGATTCAGTCCCCTCCTCAATCGGCACGACATCTATATGCGCGCAGAAAAGGGCAGGCTTTTTATCCCCGGAGCTCCCTTTCCAGTGATATAAAAGACTCAGGCCGTTAATCACCTCTTTAGTAAGATTCTGATGAGCAACCGGATATGCTTTTTCAAGGTAATTTATAAACTGCTGAAAGACAGCCATGTCTGTTTTTGTCTTATCATCATAGGCTATTGTAGGTATTTTAATCGCCCCTGAAAGGCGTTCAGCCGCGGTGGCGGTATCGAACTCAACATCAGGGAACTTCATTCCCTCCAGAAGTTTTTCCCTGCAGAGAAAAGTCCTTACAATAACTGTCAGTATCAGGACACAAAAAAGAAAGACTGATATTACTGCCGGATTCATTAATTTAATCCTCCTCTCTCTGAACTATTCATTTCCCGCACTTACCACCCATCCTCTGTTATACATATATCTTGCAGCAAGAACGGAAAGCAGGCCGCTCACAGGGATAAGAAGCCCTGCAGGTATCGATTTTCCTGTAAAAAAAGGTACAAGTGCTGATACAAGTATCACAAACGCCAGTGGTGTAACAGCAAGTTTCCACTGCCTCATTATCCAGTAAACCCCCAGGGCCCCGAAAAGGGCGGGCAGAATATTCTGGAAAGCCGGAGCCAGCACCTCTGAAGTCAGCACCGGGGTAAGAGGTACAAGAGCTATGACACCGGCAACTATTATAATTTCAGTAACAATAGTTGATGCCCCTATCGAAAGGGTGGCAATAACCTCCCCCTCGTCAGTAGAGCCCTTTACCCCCGCGTTATCCATTGCCATTGCGGCGCAGGGTATCTTCATATTGGCAAGATTGCCTGAAATAAAACTCAGGTAGGCACCGCTTATACCGACCATCGGGGTATATGTAAGCACCTCGGCAATACAGATAGGGAGATAGATCATCCATACCATTGCCAGACCTTTAAGAAAAGCGGTCATTGTGGGGAACAGGTTATAGTTAATGGAGATTATGGCGGGCACAGCAAGGAGCATCAGTATGACCGCTATTGAAGATACACGGCCCACGAAATGAATCCTTTCTTCATATAACAGGTGATTATTCGGTTTATTCATTACATTATCCTCGAATACAGAATAGCGAGAGCCATTGAAGCAATCATTGCGATTGAAAGTGAAAAGTTACTCAGCCAGTCAATGCTGTATCTTCTTATGAAAGCCGTGATGGCAAACATTATCGCAGCACTGGTAAGTATGGTAGCCAGCTGAATACCGCCGACGACAATGGGCTGGCCGATAAAAACTGAAAGCATGCCGAAAAAGAGGGAAGCAATCATTATCTCAAGCCATTTAGAATCGCTTTTCTTCATGTTATTCATTCCCTTCTGCATACGCTTTGCCAGGAGGAGAAAAAGTACAGGAGACCACAGGATACCGAGCGACATTATCCACATCGAATTGATGAATACCTGGTCAGTAAACCCGCTATACCCCAGGCCCTGCACCCCCATACTCTGGGCACCGATATTGGCAGCAAGAAGTTCGTAAGGTGCGGATCCGATTACACCAAGCCTGAGCCAGGGGAAAGGGAGCCCCAGAACAGGGACCATGGCGACAAGGGCCAGAAGGATCGGGAGGGAGGGAACGATCGAAAAAATGGCACTCGACCTTATGGCATCCAGCATCTTTTTTCTGCTGATACCGAGTTCAACGCCCCTCCTCCATGCGATAACCATGAAAATAACAGACTGGACAAAAACAACGGCAATAACAAAAGCAACCACAGTAAACAGCAGGCTGCTGTTAGCTATATCAAGGTAATTCATACACTCTCCTTAATCACCGGTTCAATTAATAAACTCTATGGCTTCAGATAATTTAAATATTTTTTCATTTATAGCGTTTTACGATTGAATTAGTACATTCGCTGTCATTCCGGTTTGCCCATTGGGCAATACCGGAATCTTAATAACAAAAATTTGTTACTGGGAACAGGATAAATCTTTTTTACCTCAAGATTCCGGCATTCCGTTGTCACTCCAGCCGGAATGACAATATTCTAATCATTTCGTAAAATGTTATAATAATGACCTTTAACTGTAAAGCCTCTATTTCAGACTTTAAAGAAACCTACTGATAGCTTAAGCCTGTCTGCCATTCCCGCGATCTCTTCCGTATTCGCCGTCATCTCCTCCGCACCGGAAGCGGTAATCTGTGTCATGTTTGTAATATCGCTGATTGAACGGACAATTTCCTCTGTCGCTGTTTTCTGTTCTTCAGAAGAATGTTTGATTTCATCTGATTTAATCTTTATCTGCTGCATCTCTTCATTTGCCCTGCGGTTTACCTCCACCTGGGCCGCCATGGCTTCATTTACAAGGGCCATCATATCAGTAATTTCACCAACGCCATGGATAATTCCGCCGATAACCTCAACACTTTTATGAACGCTTAAAAGCCCGTTATTTATTTCCCCTTCATTGATTTTTATCAGCCGGTCGATATCCTTGATACTGGAAGCTGTCTGTTCAGCAAGCTTTGATATCTCGTCCGCGACAACAGCAAACCCTCTGCCTGACTCTCCAGCCCGTGCAGCCTCTATAGCCGCATTGAGAGAGAGGAGGTTTATCTGCTCGGATATATCATTGATTATCTTCACAATATTCGATACTTCGCTGGAACTTGCCCCAATATTCTGGATACTCTGGTTCATTTCCGACAGTGAGATTTCACCTGTTTTAGCCTTGTCCGCTATATCCTCTGACAGTGTCATGGTACTGTTGACCCTCTCCTGCATCATCCTTACCTTGTCTGAAAGTTCATTTCTTATCTCGACAAGTTCATCAAGTGTCTCCGCCTGCCTGGTTGCGCCGGCAGCGACCCCGTCCATTCCGGCTGAAATTTCCTCTATAGTTGCGGTGACCTCTTCAGACGCGGAAGCCTGGTTCTGGGCATTATCTGAAAAAGTCACGGCAACAGAGGAAAGCTGCTCAGATGATGTTGCAAGCTGTGAAGCCATATCAAGAATTCCGGTCATCGCCCCCCTTATCTTCGATGAGAATGAATTAAATTTTTCGGCCAGATCTCCGAACTCATCATCATAAAGCTTCTCAACCTCAACAGTCAGGTCACCTTCTGTTATCCGGTTCAGTCCGTCGCTGAAGCTGTTAAGTGACTTCATAATCCCCCTGAAAACGATATAACCTGACACTGAAGAGATAAGAATAAGCAGTGCTATCATTGATATGCTTATCATTTTTGACAGGGCCTGTATTCTGTACATCTGTTTTTCGTAATCATCTGTAACAGCATCAATTGCGTCCATATAGGAATTGAAAAGGCTCAACAGCCTTTCGGCTCTCGGCCTTGTAACTGTATTGTAAACGGCAAGCTTTTCTGCAGGACTCCCTGTAATCTTAATTCGGGCCGCGGAAGCGTGAAGAGCAATGTGATATTCCTTCAGTTCATCAAAAATTTTTTTTCTCTCGGGCTCAAGCGATGAATACTCAGCGGTTTTTTTATAATTATAATACCATTGGCCGAACCCGCACTGTGTAGGATCAAGTTCCCCGGAAAAATCTGAGCCGTCTAGGATTGATTCAAGAAGTCCGTTCATCCACTTAAAATGATCAACGAGAGTTGTTTTAAGAAAAATAACATCGTTATGATGTTTAATGGTCCTGCCCGCTATTATCTTCCCTCTCTGTTCAATTATACTTACAGTGGCGGCCTCAATAATAATCAGCGCTATTATAAGAGATATTATCATTACCAGTTTTTTTCTTACTGTAAAATTCATCATTACAATTCCCCGTTTAAAACATCTCCAGAATTTTCATCTTATACGGCCATACGGATACAAGTATTTTCCAGATTAAAGCAGAACAAACAATAAATACCGATATAAAAAAACTGTTAAACCGTAAAGTAAAAATATTAAATATTGATATTTAATACATTCGTTACAGTTTTTTTACACCTGTGAAATATATAATTACGAGGCAGCAGAAATCCTGAACAGCAGGCTTCAACACACTCTTTAATCAGTAACAAATGTAGTGAATATGACCGGGATAAACAATACTATAAACAGCCTGCTGCCGCATAAAAGGACCACCTCTCCGGGAATGAAAGTTTTCACTGATAAACGTAATTAAACGGTCTGTATAGAACTGCAACAGAAAGCCGGTGTGCCCGGAATTTACCTCTTACCGGAAAATTGATCCGAGAACACCACGAACAATTGACCTTCCTGCCTGGCTTGCCGCAGCCCTGACAGCGCTTTTCAGCACTGTCTCCGCGAGGGTATCTTTCTGCCTCCCTTTACGTGCAGGTTTTGCCTCAGCTTGAGCCTTTTCACTCCTGATCTTCTTCGCCCTTTCCATGAGCATTTCATAGGCGGATTCTCTGTCGATCTCTTTTTCATAATGACCATACAGCACAGACCCTTTTATAACAGCATCACGTTCCGAATCAGTCACAGGGCCTATCTGCCCGAATGGCGGAAGGATATAGGCGCGTTCCGTAATTCCGGGTGCGCCCTTTTCGTCAAGAAAAGATACAAGGGCCTCGCCTGTTTCAAGTTCGGTAATGGCTTTTTCAATATCCAGTTCAGGATTCAGACGGAAAGTCTGTGCAGCG
Source organism: Spirochaetota bacterium (assembly GCA_036745755.1). GTDB lineage: Bacteria > Spirochaetota > UBA4802 > UBA4802 > UBA5550 > UBA5550. Next base: position 57,343 of record DAIOFM010000016.1, read on the forward strand.
GTCTTTACCCCTTTAAGGTCATTGGCGCTGAATGCCCTGAGCGCATGCTGCACCCGGTTGCCCAGCTGCCCCAGTATCCGGTCAGGCACGTCCGCCGGGTTCTGCGTGATAAAATATACTCCCACACCCTTTGACCGTATGAGGCGCACAACCTGCTCGATCTTTTCAACAAGTACAGAGGGGGCTTCGCTGAAGAGGAGATGTGCCTCATCGAAAAAGAAGACCAGTTTCGGCTTCTCCAGGTCACCCACTTCAGGGAGCTGTTCAAAAAGTTCAGAAAGAAGCCACAACAGAAACGAGGAATATGTCCTGGGTGACATCATAAGCCTGTCAGCAGAGAGTATATTGATAACGCCCTCCCCGTTAACGTCTGTCTGTATAAGGTCATTGAGGTCAAGTGCAGGTTCACCAAAAAGCTCATCTCCCCCCTGCTCTTCAAGGGCAAGGAGAGATCTCTGTATAGCTCCGATACTGGCAGCGGAGATTCTGCCGTACTCAGTTGTGAACTCCGATGCATGGTCTCCGGCATATTGCAGCATGGAACGGAGGTCCTTCAGGTCAAAGAGGAGAAGCCCCTCATCATCGGCAATTTTAAAAACAATTGAAAGAACACCGCTCTGGGTATCATTAAGGTTAAGGAGTCGTGAAAGGAGGAGGGGCCCCATCTCTGAGACAGTTGTGCGCACCGGGTGCCCTGACCTGCCGAAGACGTCCCAGAAGACCACACTCCCTGCAGCGAATTCAAATTCCTCCACACCTGCTTTCTTCAGCTGTTCATCAAGTCTGGGACTGCTTTTCCCCGGGCGGCATATTCCGGAGAGGTCACCTTTAACATCAGCCATGAACACAGGGACACCTATCCTGCTGAAGTTCTGCGCCATTGTCTGCAGTGTAACAGTCTTCCCTGTGCCTGTGGCACCTGCAATAAGGCCGTGCCTGTTGGCCATCTGAGGGAGCAGTACAAGTTCATTTTTACCTTTAGCTATAAACATGGGTGACAGTTTCATTTTTCACTCTCCGGATAGGTTTTATATTTTATAGAATTTAGTGATAAAAAATTTTCAAGCAGAAAATATACATTCTGCCGGAAGACCTCAATAATCCCAGGTCACCCCCTGTAAAACCCCTCCAGCAGTTTATCCGCTATAAAGGTTTCGCCCCTTGCAGGGTCTGCAACAACAATGGCCTCGCTGTATGACTCTTCGGAATATAGAAGAGAGAGACCTGCGGCATCATTCACCTCCACGCCGTTAAACCTCCTTTCAAAAGCAAGTATCAGATCAGCAAAAGATGAATCATTAGACACAATCCCCCATGAGTTAATCCCTGAGAGCACAACAGGCATCCCGCTCTCCCTGCACACTCTCTCAAGCACGCGCCTGAAGTTAAGGTAAAGATAGAGCTGCTGCCGCCTTGTCATCCTGTGAAGCATTGAAGGTATGGGGTTAAAAGCAAAGCTGTGCCAGAATGGCACCATCTTTTTCATGCAGGAGGAGAGTCCCCCCTCCGACCTGTACATCAGCATTACTCCCTTAATTTTTCTGTCAGAGTCTGATGCAAGCCTGAACACCTGCAGTGCCGGGTCCTCCACTGCCTCGGGAATTCCGGAGAGGCATATACTCCCCATGTCTCCATAATAGGCGTCAACA
>DAIOFM010000017.1:0-54974 GCA_036745755.1 Spirochaetota bacterium
GGACCACGGGTCTGCGTCAAACCTGTCGTATTCATCACCTTCAGGATTTTCATAATATTGAAGATGCGTTTTCCGGTATTGACCAGTTTGCCTCGTTGTAAATACTCAGGGAGTACCATATATCGAGTGACACTTCACCCCCCGTCCGCGGCCGGTCTTCGCTGTCGAAAAAGAGAACGAGAATTAAAGCATCAATCCGTCTCCTGAATCGCAGGAGAGGATAAATATCATGGATAAAAGATATAAAACAGGTTTCAGTTTCATCAGTAAATTCATGTTAATCCGCATTTTTATAATCAGAAGAAATTATAAATATGTCAATATGGCAGGATTTTGGTTACCCTGATATTTTTTTAAATCATTTTTTTAAAAAATGACTTTATTTGGAAAATGAACATTTTTTGCAGTTTTACTGAACCGGTAAGAATTGATTTACAGGTGAACCGGATTCCCGGAGTTCATGTAAAAAAATTTTTGAAAGATTTATAGATGTTCCGGGAGTAAAATATTTCCTTGACTTTATTGATTAAATCTCCTAAATAAGAATGGCCAATATTTTTTATGAGGAGTGAGTACAATGGAGAAAGTGAAAGGTGATTCCGGAAAAAGAATCGCGGATATGATTAAAAAAGCGATGGATGACCATCAGATAACTACAACTGAATATGAAAGAATACTGATGATTGCTGACGAAGACGGTATTCTTGACGCTCAGGAGAAGAGGCAGCTTGCGGAACTTCAGAATATGCTGGACAACGGTACAATCAAGCGTATCCCGGGCTGAAAAAACAGGGGGCCGCGGCGGGTGCTGTCGGCCTCAAAAACAGCTTAAAGCCCATACTGGTATTTGACAGTAATATTGACCCTTATATTGTTCCTCCCCGCAGCCGCGGGTCTTTTTATTTTATATGAAGTTTCGCTGACGGCGTTCATTGCTGTCCTGTCCAGCAGGGGATCTCCTGAAGAACGCAATATTGTTATTGCGGCAAAATGCCCGTTCCCTGTTACTGTAAACCCGATTGTTGCATTACCTATCAGTCCGTAATACCTGGATTCAGAAGGGGAGAATTTTCTTTTAATAATTTCTTTTTTAATCATTTCCAGATAACTTTTAATAATCCGGTTTCTGTTATAGGTTTTATAATATCCTTCCTTTAATGGTTTGTCATCAGGGATTGTAATCTGTTTTTCCTCTTTAGCGGATTTTAAAGGTGTGTTTATCTCCGCTTCCGGTATAAATGATACAGGTATTTTTATGTTGTTTCCGCCATATTCCGGAAAGGGGGAGTCTATTTTTATTATGTAAAGATGTATTAAAACAGAAATAACAAAGGCAAAAATAAAGATCCGGTTTTCTTTCAGGTTCATCTCTTCTCCGGATCTGTTGCAATTATAAGGTCATAAAATCCGTAAACTCTGGCTGAGTCCATAATGCGGACAAAAGTACCGAAGGGCGTTTTGCGGTTGGCTTTCAGAATAATTGAAGACACCCTTTCGCTCTCAGGTTTTATTCTCTCGGCCTCAAAGATCCTTCTTAACTTTGTCTCATCGATTCTGGCGTCATTAAATATGATTTTTTCATTTTCATCTATAATTATTTCCCAGCTTTTTGACGGGACCTTTTCGGCTGTGGCTGCTTCAGGGAGATCAAGATCAATCCCTTTTACAGTGATAGCCGCTGTTATCAGAAAAAATATCAGGAGGTTGAAGATAATATCAATGAGAGGAGTCATGTCTATGTTGACCCCGTCATTGCTCTTCCTTGCATTTCTGAAGCGGACCATTATCTGTCCTCTTTCTTCAGAATGAATATCAATCGTGATGATTTCTGCTGCATGGAATGAGCGATCTTTTCAAGATTCCTGTTGAAATAATGGTAAATAAGTATTACCGGGATAGCAATTATCATGCCTGCTGCAGTGGTGATAAGGGCTTCCCAGATGCCCCCTGCGAGGATTGCAATATCCGCAGCGTCTCCGGCATGGGCTACCTTTGTAAAAACTTTTATCATGCCGAGAACTGTGCCAAGAAGGCCCATGAGAGGGAGGACAGAACCGAGAACAGAGAGTATGTTTAGTCTCCTCCCCAGGTGAAACAGAATCTCCTCTCCTGAAAGTGTTGCAGCGTCTTCCATTTCCGCCGGGTTTTCCTCTTTAAGGATCGAGATAAAGAGTGAGGCGAAAATAGATTTCTCTTTTTCCATTAAGGAGAGAGCCCTGCCTTTTTCTCCTTTTTCAACAAGAGAGAACATCTCCAGGATTTTTTCCTTTTCCAGGAATTTTGTTTTTATAAAATAAACATAGATCCTTTCAATAATAACAGCTGTGGCGGCTACTGAAGAGAGAATAATGGGATACATCATTATCCCTCCCTTGGAAATGAGATCAATCATGATACCCCCTGACTATATTTAATAATCAAAATTAATTTTAACCTCTGCTAAGGTCAATGTGAAATAACGAAAAAAAATATAAACCGGCACTACCTCTTTTATAAAAAATTTTTTTTTCTTCTTTTTTGAGTATAATCCATTCAGGTGGAACGGATGAGGCACTTCTATGAACTGCAAATCGACCCTTTTAAGAATAATAAGAACTCCCCTGTTCTCGATTGTTCTTGCAATTATGTTTCTTTATTTTGATTATATAACAGGTGTGGAGATCCAGTTTCCTGTTCTATTTATACTGCCGGTTCTGCTCATAACCTGGTATAATAATCTTTACTGGGGCATTGCTCTGTCGGTTTTTCTTCCTCTTTCCAGTGTCTATTATATCTGTGCATGGAAGACACATCCGCCTGCATTTATTGCGATTAATGTAATTATAAGAATGGCAATTATTCTATTTATTGCCTACCTGTTGAGCCTGGTAAAAAAGCAGCAGCAGGAATTATCGGAAAGGATAAATAATCTGGAAAAATTTCTTCCTATCTGCAGCTTCTGTAAAAAGATCCGGGATGAAGAGAATAACTGGCATAGTATAGAAAGCTATATTACCGGTAAAACAAAAACCGAGTTTTCACACGGGGTCTGCCCGGAATGTGCCGAGAAACATTACGGTAAGTATTTAAAAAAATAGTAATAAGTCCCGGATATGTATAAGTAAAAAATTATATACCCCAGCCGCCGAAGGCGGCGGGGGTAATAGAGCCTTTTTAAATTATATATTTTAGGGAATAAATACTGATAAAAAATATTAAAATTAAAGATTTTTTGTTGACGGAGTCCAGAGTAATTTAGTTTTTAATAAAAAACTTAATTACTCTGGAGAAATATATGTGGAATACACTGATAATAATGCAGAAAAGGCTTACTCTGACTATTCCCTTTTTTATAATACTGGGGCTGGCAACAGGGAGGATTATAGACCCTTCACCACTTAAAGGTCTTATCGTGCCTCTATCCTTTCTTATGGTATATCCGATGATGATAAACCTCGATTTCAGAAAATTTATGGAAAGGGGGGATTTTAAACTCCAGGCTGCGACACAAATAATAAACTTCGGTATTATTCCCTTTGTGGCACTGTTCCTTGGCAAAACATTTTTCCCGGAAAACCATATGGCCTCTTTTGGGCTTCTCCTTGCTTCTCTTCTCCCCACAAGCGGGATGACCATTTCATGGACAGGTTTTGCAAGGGGCAATGTCAATTCAGCTGTGAAGATGACTATAATAGGCCTTGTGGCAGGTTCTCTCCTGACTCCTCTGTTCGGAAAATGGTTAATGGGTACTCTTGTTGACATCCCTGTGGCTGCAGTATTCAGACAGATAGTGCTGATTGTTTTTCTGCCCATGCTTCTCGGATACCTTACAAGGAAGGTTCTTGTCAGATATTATGGGATGGCGGTCTACCAGAAGGATCTGAAAGAGAAATTCCCCGCGTTATCAACAGCAGGGGTGCTTGGGATTGTCTATGTCGCGATGGCTCTTAAAGCCTCAAGTATAATGAGAGATCCCGGGAATCTTCTCTATATATTCATACCACTGACGATTCTTTACCTGATAAATTTTACGGTAAGTACAATAGCGGGGAAGCTTTTTTTCAGGAGGGGGGATGCTATTGCGCTTGTGTACGGAACTGCAATGCGTAATCTTTCAATAGCTCTTGCAATAGCTATGATAGCTTTTGGTTCAGAGGGATCTGACATAGCACTCATTATTGCGATTTCATATATTGTGCAGGTCCAGTCCGGAGCATGGTTTGTGCGGTTTACAGACAGAATATTCGGAAAGGCTGAAGAGTCGAAAGCGGGAGATATTATGAATGAAGGGATCTTCTCCCTCGGGCAGGAAGCAACGCTTGTTGATGCCGTTAAGCTTCTTGATGAGGAGCATATACACTCTGTAGCCGTGATGGACTGTTCTGATAAACCCGTGGGGATGATCTATTCTGAATCGATAATAGCACTTATTGCAGAGGGTGTTGAGCCGGGCAGCAGATTAAAGGATATCCCGCTTTCACCTGTGATCAGCATAAAGAAAAGCTCGCCAATCAGGGAGGCTGTTATAAAGATGAAAAGAGAACACCAGTACAAGGTCCTTGTTCTGGATGAAAAAAACAGGTATAGCGGCGTACTGACAGAATCAGATATTCTCAGGGATATTATAAAGAGCGCATAGCTCCTTTGTATTATTTTACTGCATAAATTTCAATTGTGTCAGAAAATGCTGTCAGATCAGTGAACTTTCTGTAGAGCGGCTCAAAAAGCGGGAATAGAAAAGACCTTTTTTTCATCACCCTTTCAGGGTGATACCCGCTTTTAATCGCATATATTTTTCTAAACCCTATCTCTTTCAGAATTCTTCTGGCCGAAGAGGGGGAGAGATCTATCCTGTGGTCTGCGGGATGGGTCTTTATCCACTCCTCAGTTTTAAAGTAATACATCGGGCCGAAATAGGAAGGGACTGAAAGTGCGAAAACCCCGCCCCTGTTGAGCATGGAGTATATCCTCTTCATGGCGCCCAGTGGGTCCATGCAATGCTCGATGAAAAACCATGATGTGATTATGTCGAACCTTTTGTGCAGTTCAACTTTATCGAATGGAGATTCAATTACATCTATTCCGAATGTCTTTCTGCAATAGTCTGCTGCGTATGATGAGATTTCTATTCCAAGGAGGGTGGATATCCCGCGATCTTTAGCGCATTTAAGGAAAAAACCGGCAGCGCACCCTATATCGAGAAGGGATAGTTTCCCGTCAACTGCAAGGAGCCTGAGAATTTCGTCAAGGCGTGCCGAAGATAGGTTGTAGATGTTACCGTAGTCCTCCAGGTACGTTTTTCCGTACTGTTCCCTGTACTCTTTGATAAAATAATCCCTGTCATAAGACAGGGATCTGCAATCGCTATTAAAAATAATGCGGCAGTTTCTGCATAAATTCAGGCTGCTGCTGATGCTTCTTTTTTCGTTTTTCCCGCATACGGGACATTTTTCTGATTCCGGTTTCATTTGCCTCTGGTTTTCTTTTTTGCAGGTTCAACAACAACAGGAACTCCTCTTATCCTTGCGCTGTCGAATGAATGAAGAACAAGTTCAGCATATTGTTCAGGGACTTCAAAAAATGCGTAGGTTGAATGGATGTCGATTTTTCCCACTGTTTTTCCGTCGATCCCTGATCTCTTTACTATTTCACGGATAAGGTCGCCTGTAGAGATGTTCTGGCTTTTTCCGATGTTGATAAAGAGTCGGGCTCTTCCATCCTTGATGTCTTCAAAGATGATTTTGCCGGTTTCTGTTTTGTTTGTAATATTGAAAGTTCCAATATCGAGTTTGGAGATATCGCCCAGTGTTTCTTTGAGAAGAGCTGCGGCGATTCTTTTGGTACCACCGAACAGGGGGAGACGCTTTTTTAAAACTTTAAGGAGTTTCAGGTGATCGTCAAGGTCTTCAGAAAGGGCACGGTCCAGAATCTTTTCCAGTTTTTTTTCCTGATTCATTAAAAGTCCTCACAAAAGGAAAGGTGATTATTGCCCGGTAAAGGCAATAATAATTGGTAAACAAATAATCTATCATGTTGAATTACATTATTTAAAATATCAAGCAATTTTCATATACTAAATAACCCGTGATGAACAAAAAAATTTTAAAATGAAAGAGATCCAATTATGTATGAATGATGTTTTAAAATTATTTGACTAATAATTATCTATCGTCTATCTGATTACCATGTTGCGCTTGTCAGGAAAAATATTTTTATTGTCCGCATTTTTTGCGTTCTGTCTCCCTCTGGAGGCCCGGTATAAGCCATGGGACTGTGATGTTCTGACCGGGGATGAACTGTATCACTCTGCTGCGGGGAATAAAAGGACGCATGTGTATAACGGGGCACAGGGAGGGGCTTTTTTCCTTGTCCGGTTTTTCCAGGTTTTCATTTCACCGCAGGACGGACCTAACTGCAGGCATGTCCCGGTGTGCAGTGTTTATGCCAGGCGTGCGGTCCTTATGCACGGAGCCTTTATCGGTTCAATACTTGCAGGTGACAGGCTGCTCAGGTGCAATCCTTTTTATCCTCCATCAAGAGACCCTGTTCCGGAAAGGCCGTTCCAGAGATGAAAAGATTTCTTAATTCATTATTCCTTCTGATTTTTTCGGCCTCGGCGGTTTATGCTGCCGGGGATACCCCTTTCAACAGAATGCAGAAGAGATTTATAAAGACCCTTTACGAGGAGAGCCGGTATTTTGACTGTATAGCCGAAACAAGAAGGCTGCAGGCGGAAGATTATACCCCGGAACTCGATTATTTTATTTATATGAACTACTATCTGGCCGGTGAATTCAGAACAGTTGCGGCAGGATATAATTATTCTCAGTCAACTCCGGGTCCCTGTTCAGGATTTCTCGTTTCAATGGCCTACCTGAGGCTCGGGATGTATGAAGAGAGTCATAATACTCTTAAAGGCTATCTCTATACCGGGGATCAGGAACAGGATACACGCTTGTTTCTTCACAGGATAAAACCGCTTCTCCTTTCGGGCGACATTAATGGTATGAATGCGGAGGAGTCAGCTGCTGAAAAATTTTTAAAGGATGACTACAATTTTACTTCTCTCAGGGAAGAACTTGCACGGTTCAGAGAAGCGGGGATAAAATCGCCTTTAAAAAGTTCTCTTATGTCTGCTGTAGTCCCCGGGCTGGGTCAGTTATACTCAGGCTATCCGGGCGACGGCCTGATCTCACTGGCTTCAGTTGCCCTGACTGCCCTGGGAGGCGTCTACATGCGTAATCAGGGTATGGAAGGGTATTCATATACCCTGTTCTTCTTTTCAGGGCTTTTCCACGCCGGGAACATTTACGGCGCATGGAATTCTGCTGAACGTAGAAACAGGGAACTGATCGATGATGAATATAAATTGATTGAGAGCAGGTATGGTCAGTATAGTCCTGAGGAATGTATTGATATAGAGAGGCTACTGAATTGAAAAAAGTCGTGGTATCAATACTCCTCCTGCTGAATCTTCATCTTTATGCTGATGGAAAGGATATAATTGAAACAGCCGGGTATTATTATAAAAATGGCGAGTATTATAATGCTATTACCGAATCGATGAGGTACCAGCACCTCTACCCGAAGGGCGGGCTTTTTTCTTCAAGTATGATTATTATGGGCAAATCCTATTACAGGGGGGGGAGGCCTAACTGGGCCATAGAAATATTCGGTGAATGTTATGACAGGTATAGCGGAATGCCTCAGGGGGAAGAGGGGCTTTACTATTCAGGTATTGTGAGAATTCTGTCGGGGTCATATTATTTCGGAGCAAGGACCCTTCAGGAGTATAATTTTGTGTATAAAGGGGGATTATTTTACGAGGACGCGGTTTTTAATTTATGCAGGGCCAGAGCTCTTGCCGAAAATTATGATGAAGCGTTAAGGCTGGTGAAGAGTTACAGGGAGATTTTCCCTTCAGGCAGATATCTTGCGGATGCGGACTCTCTTGAAGCTGCGATAAATCACGAGAGAAACAGGGATAAGAAGAGCCTTCTTATTGCCGGTTTGAGTTCGGCTGTTATTCCCGGTTCAGGTTATTTTTATACAGGGAATTACAGGCTTGGTGCCGTGTCTATGGCAACAAACGGCGCTCTTTTGTTTCTGGCATATAACGGCTACAGCAGGGGGAATTATTTTCAGATGATATTTTTTTCTGTGATAGAGTTCTCTTTCTATAATTATTCTATCGTTGGCTCGGTGAAGAGCGCACATGAGTATAATGACGGGGATGATTTCAGGAAGGAGGTCCTTACCGGTATTAAAACCGGTTTTTAGGCAGCGGAGGTTTTACCATATGGAGAGCAGAGCATTCAAGCCCGAATCACTGGAGAGTATTGATCCCGGGAAAAGCCAGCTTATAAACTTTGATAAAATTATTAAAAATGAAAAACTTGAGGATGTTGCTGAAAAACTGATCGAATCAACATTTGCCGAACAGCATTTTATGAGGAAGGATGCTATTGACCGGCTTATTGAATTTACGTTTTTCAAGGTGCAGACTGGCGCGTTTTACGTGATTCACATGGCCTATCCCACAAAGAAGATGCATGATGCTGAGCTCGAAGAAAAAATAATAAGGCTGTTTAATGATTTACTATATCCTGAAATTGTACTTCGGATACTGAAATTTTTTACCCGTAATATTCATGATTCTGATACCAGTCTCTATATTGCAAATCTTATAGAGTCGGAAGCGATTATTAAGGCGGTTTATGATACCTTTAAGCTGTTTCAGAAGGATATATTTATATATGATTCTGAGAAAAAATCCCTGAATGTTAAAAGAATACAGCAGTTTTCTCCACAATCAGACTTCAGACTATCTCTTCCTCTTGATGCCTGTGCAAGGCTTAAGTACGTTCTTGAATTTTTTCAGATAAAGTATAATGTCAGCCATCTTTACAGGCCTGATGATATCAAGATGTTCGGCCTTGCTTCGTGATGTTATCTTCTTTTTATTTCGGAGATATCAGGGCCGCTTTCCTTTACAAAGATGTTCATGTAGCGTTTTGAATCAGAGAAGGATGTAATGTCATTGTAAACCGGTTTGTATTCTTTTATCATCCAGTACATAATGTCCTGGATGTCAAGGGGACTGGTATCAATTACAGAGAATCTGTAGTAAAGTTCATGGTCAAGGAGAATCTCCCTCAGTTCTTCTTTGCCTGTATTTATAAATGAATCATCAAGGAGTTTCCTGAGGCCCACTCTCAGGCCGTCTCTCCAGCAGGCGTAGAAAAGAAGGTTTTCCATCTCCTTTTTTACCGGATGCATAAGCCATACAATGCCGGGGAGTTCAGGCATAACCCGTCTTGCGGTAAACCTGTCATATTCGAACAGGCGGGACCATTCCAGAAAGTAATATACGTCATCCCCTCGAACATCTTTTTTAAACATGCGGTTAATCCTCTTTTCCTATATTTTTAATAATCTGCTGAATTTTGGTCTGGAGCAGGCGGCTTCTTTCAGAAATATCGGTTTCGTTGAGAAGCTCATTTCTGATTTTATCATCAAGTACAAAGTAGTTTGATATAAAGTCTGTTATCTGTCCCAGGTCAACCAGGAAGTTCATCAGCTCTATAAGCCGGTCCGATTCCTCAACGTTTATAAGAAAGATAAGTTCCTGAGCTTTTTTTCTTAATTCCTTTGCAAGTGTTGAGTCCTGCTGGGCCGGCGCTTCAGGGATGATAATATATTGAGCCAGATGAAAGTGCTGCAGGTCTGTTACTTTTGTTCTTTTCAGGCCTTTAAGTTGAAACCTTATGGATTTATTTTCTTTTTCAATGGAAACGATTTCAGCAAGAGTTGATATCCTTTTTTTTATGCGGAAAAGGTCGGTTATATTTCTCAGCGGGAAGACTATTATCTGATCACCCTGCTTAAGTGAAAGAGTATGCCTGGAAATCCTCATCCGTACTGTAACTGAACAGTGAGGGAAGAGTACCTTTTTTTTCAGGTAGAAAATGTTTAGAGAACCAGTCTCCATCAGATAATTATTATACTCCCGGTTTTCTGAATTATCAGTAATTCGGTTCAGTAATAATCCATAAATATATATTTTAATGTAAAAAGTAAAAAATTATATTTCCCCACCGCCGAAGACGGCAGGGAAATAGATCGTTTTTTATCTGAAATAAGTTAAGGAATAAATACTGAATTCGATTAATTAATGATAGTATAAAACAGACTTAGAAAAAAAAAGATTGTAAATTTTGTCAATATGTATATTTTTAAGTGAGGTGTGCATGTTGTTATAGGAGAGAGGTGTAAAATGAAGGATCAGAGAAAAACACATAGAGTAAATAAAAAAATAAAATCGGAAGTCCGCACAGAGGAATCCATTACACTCAGCTCATCCGTTGACCTGAGCAGGGGAGGAATTTTTATCTCCACGCCGGAACCAATTAATGATGGCTCTACTGTTAATTTGACAATAATGATTCCCGGAAATGGGGAAATAGATGTTCAGGGTGTTGTGAAGTGGATCAGAAATGATGAAACAGATACCGGTAAAGCAGGGATGGGGATTGAATTTGTAAATGTAACTGGAGATATTTCAAGAAAACTTGAAGATCTGGTTGAGTAAAACAGATGAACGTTCCCCCCTTATTAAGGAAATGGTTTATCCTTCATTTTGCTCTTGATATTATATTTGCGTTTCCTTTGATTTTTATGCCTGAGATATTTATGTCTTTCTGGGGCTTTGCTGATTTTAACAATCTTACAGCAAGACTGACCGGCGCGGCGCTTACCGCAATAGGAGTAAATTCTTTCCTTATGTCAGGGGGCGGGGCGGAGGCTTTTAATGCGATGCTTACCCTGAAGATTATATGGTCGCTTTCGGCGATTCTTGGAATTATAATGACAATTGCGGATGGGGGTCCAGAAAGCCTCTATCTGTTTCTTGGGATTTTTACAATATTCAGTCTGGTATGGATCTTTTATAAGAGGAAGCTCATGCGGGTTCTTAAAGCAGCTCCAGAACCGCTTCAGCCATAAGTCTGTAGCCTTTTTCAACGGGGTGTACACCATCACCCTGCACCAGAGATGAATGATTGATTCCGCCACTGATTTTTTTCTTCCAGTATTCATGAACTTTTGCTACAGGAATACCGTAATCCTCCCCGCAACGTATAATTTCATCATAAAATGATTCAGCAATTTTATTCTCATATGCGGAACTCACAGGCACTGAGGTGAGAAGAAGAATCTCTGCAGAGGTATCGCTTTGGACTCTTTTTACAATTTGTTCAATATTCATTTTGAAAGCATCAGGTCTCATCCCTGTAAAGGCGTCATTAAGTGCAAACTGTATTATGCATAAGTCGGGATTGCTTTTTATAACCTCGTTAATTCTTCGAAGTCCATCCCTGGCAGTGTCTCCCGGAACACCGAGGTTATTTATTGAAATTTTCAGTTCAGGATATTTTATATTGAGCATTTCACCCAGGTAGTCAAGATATCCTTTACTTACAAGCCATCCGTAGGTAAGAGAATCCCCCAGGGCTGTAATTTTGAAAGCCTCTCTTTCCCTTTTTTTATAAAGGTCTTTTATAAGTGACATAAATTTTCTCCCTGTTGAAAACAATAATGACCGGATAATTAAAATAGGGAATGAAATTTAAACATCCTTTTAAGAAAAAAAGCAAGAATTAATTATTTCTTCCTTAACAAGGGTGCGGAGTAATAGTTTTTTCATCCTGTTCCTCATGTGATTTTAGAATTTTGTGTGTTATTTAAAAAAATATGTTTAAAAATGTATATTTTTTTGTAAAATAATAATAATGTTATTGCTTTTTGTATTATTTTAGAGTAAAATAAATGAAAAGGGCTTATAGCGTATAAAAAATATTATATTTTTTTTGATTTAGCAGTGTAAATAGTTTATTTTTTTATAAATATTTTAATTATATTAATAGCGGGCAGATTTATTATAGTTTAAAAAATTATTTCATGGAGTTTGGTGATGAAAATTGAAATAACTATTCTTGGTCTTCTGATGGAAGGGAATCTCTATGGTTATGAAATCAAGAAAAAGATTGTTGAGCGTCTTGAGGATTATGTAGATATCAAATTCGGTTCTATATATTATGCGATAAAAAAATCGGTGGATAACGGCTGGGTAAAGCGTGTAGGGACAGAAAAGGAGAGCGGAAATCCTGAACGATATGTTTATGAAATACTTCCCGCCGGGAAAAAGCATTACAAAAAGCTTCTCAAACAGTATTTTGATTCAAATTTTATTCATTTTGATGTTGATATCGTTCTTATGTTTTTTGATTTCCTTTCAGAGGAACAGAAGGAGCAGTTTCTTGAGGAGAGGACTGCAATTATAAAAGATAAGATTGAAAGCATAAAAGATAAGATTGAAAGGAATTCAGGAGAGGAGAAGGCGTACAGGCATATACTTACATATCTGGAGCATCATCTGAAGGCTGAAATGGCATGGCTTAAAACTCTTAAAAGTTGAGCCGGGTCAGCTTAATTCGTCAATAACCGGCCTAAGATAATCAGCTTCCTTTTTATATATTGCCTCATCAATATCGTTTTTAAGTTTTGATATATCGAGTTTCAGCCTTTCAACGTGATTAATAGTTTTATCTTCTCCTGACTGGTCATCAAGGGCATGCTCTATTAGAGATTTGTTTACGGCCCCGATTTTTATAATATTGAAATAGTGTTTCTGTGCGAGGGAAAAAGCAACGTTTTTCAGCAGTTCATTGTCCTTTTCGCACACTTCTTTCAATTCGCTTTTTAATATTTTTGTTATTACAGTGTTGTTTTTTGCCCTTAAAGTTGCGGTTCTTTTTTCATTGAGGAGAAGGGCCATCTCTCCGAAAACAGTTCCCTTTTTATCAATTGTCGCGACACGGTTTCCTCCAATTTCAACATCAATTGATCCTGCCTGAAGAATATAAAGTTCCTCTCCCTCAGTGTTTTCTTCACATATTGCTGAACCTCTGGGGTATTCAATCATTCGATCTGAAAGCATGCTCGAGGATTCAACTGTTAATGATTCCTGTGACTTGCAAAAAGCCTCTCCTCTTTTAAAATTGAGGGAGGTGGCATGTTTTTTCGTAATTTCATTGAGCCATGGAAGCTTTCGCTTTTCGTATTCCTGCGTAAGCAGACATATGCCTTTGTAGTATTTAATTGACAGGTCTTTAAGGAGTCTGTCATTTCCTTCCAGCGCATCCATGTTTTTGTTTATAATTTTATTTGTCAGAAGCACCTGTTTCGCCAGAACAATTGACGTGTTAATAAGAAAGGAGAAGGAATTTATACTGCTGATGAATTTTTCAGCGGGAATTTTTTTTATTTTAGAATTAGCAGTGGCTACGGCGGTTTCAAGCCTCAGGGTCGATTCCCCCAGAATGTGTTTCATAATAAGTTCAGTAGAGCCGATTATGAGGTTCTGCCCCTTTATCGAATATTTGTCATTATTGGAAGCATACAGGAAAACGTTGCCGCCATTAAGAAAAAATGCGCTGTCCGGTTCTGAGTTCTGGGAATATAATTTTAGAAAATTCTGTGCCATCTTATTGCTGGAGCACTTTTTCCACTATAGTCAGCAGTTCTTCTTTTGTGAATGGTTTTGTAATAAATGCATCGGCATTTATTCCCTCATCATTCATTTTTATAGTATTCTGATTCAGAGCGGATACAACAACAATCTTAGAATCAGGAAACCTGCTTTTTATCTCTCTTATTGCGTTAATTCCGTCTTTGCCCCCCATGGTTATATCCATTGTGAGGATATCAGGCTTTGTTGCCTCGTATAAACGAATGCCTTCCTGCCCGTTCTCAGCTTCTCCATCAATCGTATGTCCCGCGGAGGTGAGAATATCTGCAATTATTTTTCTCATAAATTTTGAGTCATCTACTATTACTGCCCTGGCCATCAATTTCCCCTGTTAATGGTAACTTTTTCTCATTTTTCTATATCGAAGATAATTAAAAAATGTTCAAGAATAAAATAAAGTATAAAAAGAGCGATGTTGAAAAAAAAATGAAAAAATTTAATATTCGATTTTATTAAAATTAATACAGTTTACATATGCAATTTTTGTACGTTTAATACTTATTATATTATCCGGGAGCTTGATATTATGTAAAACACAGCTCTATTTTGGGACATTGTTTTCAAGGGTTTAAAATTTTTATAATATTCAAGACTATATTGGATAAAAATTTTTTCTAATCAATTAATGTTGACATAGAAACTGATTTCTTTATGTTAGTTCTATCTAATAAAATTATAAATGGCTATTTCAGGAAATAATGAATTATATGAATAAAATAAAGTGTCAAAGGCTTACTGATATTGAGTCAGGGATGTCCGTTGTCATTGAGAGTTTTGAGGGTGGCGGTGCTTTCAAGGAGAAACTAATAAGTATGGGTATACTTCCGGGTAAAGCGATTGAGATTCTCTCCTCGAGAAAAAATGGTCCGGTTGTACTGAAAGTTAACGATACAAGGCTTGCTCTCGGGCACGGAATGGCTTATAAGATTTATGTGAAAAATAAAAATTAATTTTATAAGAACTCCTGCATGAAATAGAATTTTTCCCTTGTCTTCAGAACAGCTGCATTTTATAAAACCTTTTATCCTAACCTGTCAGAGTAATTAATTGTAATAATGAGAACAATAGCTATAATCGGAAACCCGAATTGCGGCAAGACCACCCTTTTTAACGGTCTTACAGGAAGTAACCAACGGATCGGAAACTGGCCCGGAGTTACAGTAGAAAAAATTGAAGGCATTATGAGACATGAGAGCGGGGATATAAGGGTCATAGATCTCCCCGGTATATATTCCCTTTCGGCTTTTTCAGAGGATGAAAGGGTCTCGCGTGAGTATCTCATGAGCGGTAAGGCCGATCTTGTTATCAACATCGTGGATGCTTCAAACCTGGAGCGGAACCTTTATCTTACAACTCAGATTATTGAGCTGAAAGTCCCTGTTATTATTGTTCTTAACCGCGTAGATATGGCTGAGAAACAGAAAAAGGTCATAGACAGCGGGATATTATCCTCCCAGCTTGGCTGCCCTGTCATAGAAACTGTGGCAACAAGAAGGGGGGAAATGGAAGATATAAAAGAAAGAATTGTTTCACATATAGGTTCTGTTGAGCCATCCTCCAGAAGAATTGAATTTCCCAATGAAATAGAGGAGATTATCCGGAAATGGTCCGGGCCTCTTGAAAATATTTCTTCCATCAACTCTCCTGACCCGGCATGGGCTGCAATTAAAATTCTTGAAAAGGATCAGTGGGTAACCGGAATTGCAGTATCCCTGAAGCTTTTAAGTGCTGAGGACATTGATAATGAATTAACTGTTGTGGAAAAACTCCTGCATGAATCATCGGATATTATAATTGCGGATTACAGGTACGGCTTTATTCAGGGTATTACAAGAAAATGCGTTATCAGGAAAAGTGATAAGAAGGAGATAACGGATCTGCTGGATAATATCCTTCTTAACAGGTTTCTGGCTCTTCCTCTATTCGCCCTGGCGATGTATGCTGTTTTCTGGGTAACGCTTTTTGCCGGCGGGGCGTTTATCGATTTTTTTTCCGCTGTTACAGGCGCGGTTTTCATAGACGGCACGAGGTTTATTCTACAGGCAATTAATGCTCCTGAATGGTTTGTTACAGTTTTTGCTGACGGGGCAGGAGGGGGTATACAGGCTGTAGCTTCATTTATCCCCGTGGTTTTTGCCATGTTCTTTATGCTGGCTATTCTTGAAGACTCAGGTTATATGGCAAGAGCGGCATTTATCATGGACAGATTCATGAGATTTATCGGTCTTCCGGGAAAGGCGTTCCTGCCTCTTATGATCGGTTTCGGCTGTTCCGTGCCTGCAGTAATGGCCGCAAGGACCCTTGACAGGAAGAGGGACAGGATAATTACAGTATTTATGACGCCATTTATGTCATGCGGTGCCAGATTATCTGTTTACGCGTTATTTACATCTGCTTTTTTTCATAGAAGCGCGGGGCTCATTGTGCTCTCTCTTTATGCGGTGGGAGTAATTCTTGCGGTCCTGACCGGGCTGTTGATAAAGAAATCGATATATACAGGGGAAGTTTCATATTTTGTAATGGAGCTCCCCACTTACAATCTTCCAAGGTTTAAGCATATAATGATACATACCTGGACAAGGCTGAATCTTTTTCTTTTCAGTGCAGGTAAAATCATTGTAATTGCAGTAATGGTTCTTTCGTTTATGAATTCACTAGGTACTGACGGATCTTTCGGTAATGAAAACAGCAGTAAATCGGTGCTGACAAAACTGGGGAAAAACATACTCCCGATATTTACTCCTTTCGGAGTGGAGGAGAAAAACTGGCCTGCTGCTGTTGCTCTTTTTTCAGGTCCTTTCGCTAAAGAGGCTATCGTAGGCACTTTGAATACTCTTTATCTTCAGATGGATCATTCGGCGGAGATTGTTGAGGAAAGAATGTCGATTAAGGAGAAGATAATTGAGGGGATTAAAACAGTTCCTGTTAACCTTGCTCAGTCGATACCCGGATGCAGCGCTTCAGACGGTGAAAGTTCTGAAGGTGATTCAGAGACAATGCTCAAGCAGATGAGAAGGCACTTTGGCGGAGGTGCCGGTGCTTATGCCTATCTTTTATTTATACTTCTATATTTCCCCTGTATTGCAACCGTGGGGGCGGTATACAGGGAGGCGGGATGGTTCGTTGCCGTGACGCAGGCTGTATATATGACAATTCTTGCGTGGTGCGCATCTGTGCTCTTCTATCAGACAGTTGCAGGTCACAGTATATTCTGGATTGCGCTTTCTATAGCTATTCTTATATTAATTGTGCTTGTCTTTTTTATAACAGGTAGAATAATCAGGAAAAAAGTAACAGATTTTCAGTAATAATTCATAAAAAGATATATGAATGTAGAAAAGGGGAGACTTTGCCTCTTACCCTTTAAGGTCAGGGGCTGTTAAACTTTTTTACCCGGTTTTTTTAAACAAACAGAAATTTATTTAATTTTTTGCCCGGTAAAGATATGCATGCAAGAAGTGATTATAATACTAATTTCAGCAACCTTATACTTATAGGCCTTAGCCATAAAACAGCGCCTGTTGAAACAAGGGAGCTTCTCTCTCTGCCGGCTTTGCAGCTTCCCGCTTTTTACGAGAGACTCAGTGAGGCAGGGGTTGATGAAGCTGTTTATGTCTCCACATGCAACAGGGTTGAGGTGTATATGACAGCGGATGACCAGGAATCCGCTGTTGAAACCATAAAAAAGCTGATGGAGTTCTATACCAAGCTCCCGCATGAACAGTTTAGAAATTCTGTTTATACAATGTACGGGTCGGATGCAGTGAGACATCTGCTGGGTGTAACTTCATCTCTCGATTCAATGGTTGTTGGTGAGAATGAGATTACCGGACAGGTAAAGGAATCGTACAGAAAAGCGGTTGAATGCGGAGCTACAGGCACCCTTTTAAACAGGCTTTTTCATAAGGCCTTTGCAACCGCCAAGCGTGTCAGGACAGATACCGGTATTTCAAAAAATCCCCTTTCCGTTGCCTCTATTGCGGTTGAACAGGCAAGGTCGATCTTTCACGATATGAGCGAGAGGAGCGCGCTTCTTATAGGAGCGGGAGAAATGGGTGAGCTTATTCTCAAATACCTGGTGAAAGAGAACCTGAACAGAATCATAATAGCCAACAGGACTGTTGAGAATGCAGAGAGAATATGCAATGATATCTGCTTTCAGGCAGAAATAATACCTATAGTAAAAGTTGATCAGGCAATTACTGAAGCTGATATCGTAATATCATCGATTACTGCCCCGCACCATGTTATTACAGCCGGTGATACCAGGGAGATTATGGTTGATAGGGAGGGTAGACCTCTTTTCTTCATTGATATAGCAGTGCCGAGAAACATAGACCCTGAAGTGGCAGGGATTGAAAATGTGTTTTTATATAATGTCGATTCGCTTAAAAAAATAGCCGAGGATAACAGAAAGTACAGGGAAACGGAGATGGAAAGAGCTGAGAGAATAGTTGATGAGGACGTTGAAGATTTTCTTCTGTGGTGTGAGGAGAGTTCTCTTGCTCCCACAATAACCGCGATAAAAAACAAGTTTGATGAGATTAGGACAGGCGAACTGGAAAGAAACAGAAATAAAAAGATGAAGCATTTTTCAGAAGAAGATTTTCGCCTGATTGAGGAACTTACACTGTCAATCATGAACCGCACTCTCCACAATCCCATTATAAACCTGAAGAAAAGTACAGCTGCGTGTCATGACGGCGATGCCGAAGATGTATATAAAAACGCGAAATTTCTGGAGGACCTTTTCACTAAATGATGAACAAGAATATCCCCAGACTTATTTTCTGGGAACTTACAAAGAGATGCAACCTCAACTGCGCTCACTGCCGGGCAGAGGCAGAAGATATAGATTATTCCGGTGAAATTGATACTCCGGGAATAAAAAAAATTATGGATGATATAGCATCTGAGTATTCACCTATACTTATCCTGACAGGCGGGGAGCCCCTTTACCGGGCCGATATTTTTGATATAGCATCTTATGCTGTTTCAAAAAAATTCAGGGTGGCCCTTGCAACTAACGGTACTCTTATTAATGATGATATTGCAAAGAAGATTAAAAGCGCCGGAATAGCCAGGGCAAGCATTTCAATAGATGGAAGCACTGCTCCATCTCATGACGGTTTCCGCGGCATCCCGGGTTCATTTGAAAGCGCGCTGAACGGGGCAAGGCTTTTAAAGAAGAACGGTGTTGAATTCCAGTTTAACATGACTGTGACAAAGAGAAATGTGGATGAAATAGAGGATATTCTGGCTCTTGCCGTGAAAGAGGGAGCGGCGGCGTTACACCTGTTTATGCTTGTGCCCGTGGGGTGCGGTGTCGAGATTGCTGAAACCGATATGATTTCCGCTGAAAAATATGAAGAGGTCCTTAACTGGTTCTATGACAGGTCACGTGATGTGGATATAGAGTTCAAGGCAACATGCGCTCCCCATTATTACAGAATAATAAGGCAGCGGGCAAAGGAGGAGGGGCGAACGCTCTCCTTTGAAACAGACGGAATGGCGGCCATGACCCGCGGGTGCCTTGCCGGAACAGGGGTCTGCTTTATCTCCCACAGGGGAGAGGTGCAGCCCTGCGGATATCTCCCCCTCTCCGCCGGGAATGTGGTAAAAACCCCGTTCCCCGAGGTATGGGAAAAATCGGAACTTTTTGCAACGCTTCGTGATTTTAATATGCTAAAAGGAAAATGCGGAGCATGTGAATATAAAAGCGTGTGCGGGGGATGCAGGGCACGGGCATTTTATGCTGAAAATGATATGCTGGGAGAGGAGCCTTACTGCTTATACGAGCCTGTAAAGGGGCGCGCCTGATGAAATTCAGCAGGGAGGAAGCTCTTGTCTTAAACAGGGTACAGATGGGCATCCCCTGTGCGAGTGAACCTTTTCAGGTTATGGCGGAGGAGATCGGCCTGAAAGAGGACGATCTCCTTGAAACAGTTTCCCGGCTGAAAGAAAAAAAAATTATACGTAATATTTCAGGTATATTCAATGGCGAAAAACTTGGATACACCCTGAGCCTTGTGGCTTTTCAGGTTCCTGAAAAGAATATAGAAAAGGCGGCGGAAATTATAAACTCCCATCCGGGCGTGAGCCATAATTATCTGCGCGGTCATAAGTATAATATATGGTTTACTCTTGCCGAAGAGAGTGAAGATGATTTTTTTAAAACAGTATCTGTTCTTGCAGAAAAAACGGGGGCAGAGGATTATCTTGTTTTGCAAAATGAAAACCTGCTGAAAATCGGTGTTTATCTGAATATCGGGGATAAAGAGGAGATTAATGATGTTGCTGTCCCCTATGAGGAGGAGCACAGAGATTATCCTGAACTTGACGAAACAGCGAGAGATGCGGTTCTTCTTCTTCAGAAAGATCTTCCTGTTGAAAAAAGTCCGTTCAGAAAAATCGCTGAAAGCGGGAAGTATATCGATAATGAGGAGCAGGTGCTGTCCTACTTTCTTGTTTTTCTTGAAACCGGGATAATGCGAAGATACGCTGCTGTGCTCAGGCACAGGAGCGCGGGATATACAGCTAATGCAATGACAGCATGGCGGCCGGACCAGGATTTTGACGACGGGCCTTTCAGGGAGTGTGAAGCTATTTCTCACCTTTATTACAGGACGGTTTATCCAGGCAGGTGGGAGCATCCGTTATTTGCAATGATACACGCTAAGTCAAAGAAGGAACTCGAGGGGATAATAAAAGATCTCTCTGAAAAAAGCGGGGCAAAAGACTACCTCGTTCTTGAGTCTCTTAAAGAGTTCAAGAAGCGGAGGGTGGCATATTTCTCAGAAGAATTTAAACAATGGAAAAGGTTGAATTATGATTGATATAGGTAAACTTTACTGTGGGGGCACATCAACAGGAGACGGCCTCAGGTATGGCACAGAATCAAAGCCTGATTGTCACGGTAACACGGCGCACAGGGTTGAAAAGGACGCTTCACTCAGGAGGCCTATAGTCGTATGGAACACTACCCGTACATGCAACCTCAGATGCGTTCACTGTTATACGGATTCTGACAACAGAAAGTATGATAATGAACTTGATACTAAAGAGGGGATGAAACTCATTGATGAGCTTTCGGATTTCGGTATACCATCTCTCCTTTTTTCAGGAGGGGAACCCTTTATGAAAAAGGATTTTTTCCAGCTCCTTGAATACGCAGCGAAGAAGAACGTTCGCCCTGTAATATCCACAAACGGGACGCTGATTGATAAGGATGCGGCGAAGAGGGTAAGGGATGCCGGAGTTGTTTACGTGGGTATCAGCCTTGACGGCCTTGAACATATTAATGATAAATTCAGGGGCGTTGAAGGTGCATTCGCCCGGACAATGAAGGGGTTCGAGAACTGCCGGTCTGTGAGCCAGAGAGTGGGGCTCCGCCTTACTCTTACAAGGCGGAATTACGAGGACCTTAACGGAATATTCGATTTTATTGAAAAAGAGGGGATAAACAGGGCGTGCTTTTATCACCTTGTATATTCGGGCCGCGGCACTTCAATGTACAATGATGACCTTTCTCACAGCGAGTCAAGGAAGGCCATGGATATTATACTGGATAGAACTGCCGATTATTTCAGGCGCGGGCTTGATATAAATATACTCACTGTTGATAACCACGTTGACGGTGTTTACCTTTATATGAAAATGAAAGAGAAAGGCATGCAGGAGGCTGATGAGGTCTACTCCCTGCTGAAATGGAACGGCGGCGCTGCAAATTCAACCGGAGTCGGAATAGGGAATATTGACTTTAACGGGAATGTACACCCGGACCAGTTCTGGCAGGATTATACTTTCGGGAATGTCCGTGAACGGAATTTCGGCGATATATGGATGGATGAGTCAGACCCGTTAATGGAAGGCCTAAAAAATAAAGCTGAACGCATTAAAGGGAAATGCAAATTATGTAAATATAAAGATCTCTGTACAGGTTCTATGAGGGTGCGCGGCTACAGGGCATACGGGGATTTCTGGGCCCCGGATCCGCAGTGTTACCTCACTGATGAGGAGATTGGCCTTGATGCTGAAAAGAAAGATTATCTGAAAAATACAGGGGAGGAGTTTCCTGTTCCTGCGGAGCTTGCCCGCTGATGAAACTATATCCTGTAATGGTAAACATGGAAGGCCGGCTCGCGGTTGTTGTGGGAGGAGGGGAGGTTGCTGCCCGAAAGGTTGCTGATCTCCTTGATTCAGGCGCCAGGGTGAAGGTCGTGTCCCCTGAAATCAATGATGCAATAACCAGTCTCAGAACTTCAGGTGTTCTTGAACTTGTTGAAAGGGAATATGAGTATGGCGACCTTGAGGGAGCGGCCCTTGTATTCTCCGCCACCAATGACCGTTCTGTTAATGAGCTTGTTTTTATGGAGGCGGAAGGGGAGAATATATTCATAAACGCGGTTGATGATCCGGAGAACTGTTCGTTCTATGTCCCCTCCTTCACGAGAAAGGGGGACTTTTTATTCGCGCTTTCAACAGCAGGGTCGTCACCTGCATATGCCGCCCGTATAAGGCGGGAACTGGAAAAGCAGATCCCGGAAGAGATAGATATACTCCTTGATAAACTACGCAGGGCCAGGGAAATTCTGAAAAACGAGGATGTCTTTTCCGGCCTTGATTCTCCGCAGAGGGGTGAGATCCTTAAAAAAATGGCAAACAGTGATGAACTCCTCGATACCCTTAAATGCTGCAGGGAGGATCAGGATATAATTGACTGCCTTGCCGGTGTTAAAAATTCCTGCATCGATTAATTCAGTTTTACGTTGTCCTTCACTCCCCATGAAAGAACCGCAATGGTCAGGAAGGCAAAGAGAATTCCTGTGAGGAAAACATAAGGCCCGCCGTTTTCGGCGAGTATTATTCCTGAAATAAGGGGGCCGGCTGTCTGCCCCATCCTTAGTACAGATGAGTTCAGGGACATGAAGGCTCCCCTGATCTCCATTGGAGCGATGATCGATATCTGTGTCTGTATGTTGGGGATGAGTATCCCGTTGGCCAGTCCGTGTATAAAAACAGGGAGCGCGAATAGGGGGAGGCTATCTGTAAAATATGCTATTGTAAAAGATAGGGCATATATTGCAAATGCCGTGATTATAAGTTTTTTCGGGGAAAAGAATATCGAAAGCCTCCCCAGGTTTACAGCTGCGATTATTGCACCCACTGATGTCGCAGATATTACAAGTCCGATTTCAAAGGTTGACGCTCCGAACCTCTGCCTCATAAGAAAGGGGTAGAAGGCCAGTAAAATTCCGTAAAGCAGAATAAAGGCTGACATTGTCCCGAAGTAGAGGGAAAGCACGTTTCTCCTTTTGATTAGAGTGAATGAATTTTTAAGATAATCCCTGAATTTTCTGTTATTAATCAGATCGGGAGTCTCCAGGTCTGTTAAGGCAAGGATCGCCACAGGGAAGGCCAGGGAGGATACGAGGAAGGGATAGTGCCATCCCAGGAGTGCAACAGCGCCTCCTATTGCCGGATAGATCATTGTTCCTATTGAAACTATTGAACTGTTGTACCCCATTGCCCTGAGACGGTCATGTCCGGGAAAGATATCACCGATAATTGTCTGGTTAAGTGACCCTATAGACGCGGAACCGGCCCCCTGCATTAGCCTCAGGAGAAGAAGCAGGCTGAAACTGTTTACAAAATAGCATGCGCTTCCGCAGAAACCGAAAACAAGGAGGGAGGGGACAAGCACCCTCTTCCTGCCGAACCTGTCCGCGGCAATGCCCATGAGCGGGGAGAGAAAAATCCCCGGCAGTGTAAAAACAACTATAAGCAGGTTGGCTTCCCTTGAAGTTATCTGCAGTGCCGACGATATGGCCGGGAGGACGGGGGAGATTACCGACACCTCCATGACCGCGATCATGGTGACGCAGAATATTATATGGAGCTCTCTCCTCCTGAGAATGGGATCTATTCTCATGGAATCTTCTCCATGATGAACCGGGCAATCTCCCTTCCTAAAATTCTGTGATTTTCACCGTTGATATGTGAACAGTCTATTCCTGAGGTCTTTATGTATAACGAGGCGTCAAAGAAATGCAGGGACTCCTCCTCCGCAATATCATTATATAAAGGGCCGAGCGCGATCATTTTATTAATCGGCATTTCAAAAAACTGTGCGCCATCGAAGTTTCTGTCAATTGCCGGGGGGCCCATAAGTATAATTTCAGGTTCCGGATGGGACGCGGATAGATGGACCGCCCTGACGGTCCTTATTATTGTTTTCATTCCTTCACCTATTTCCGCAAGGGAGACCTCTGAAGGATCAAAAACGTCATTCATTCCCAGTGCTATAATAATAATGTCTGCGGGTATATGGGGAGTAAGCGCTTCCTGTATCCAGGAGACGCCGCCTGCTTCCCGGTTTTCAGGATTTAGAGCAAGGAGTGTCCTCCCATTAAGCCCCTCCTCTATGACTGAAAAATTATTAATGGACAGGGCTTCAAGGACTTTCGGCCAGCGCGTGGTCTCGTCGAAACGTGAACTGTCAATTGCGTTGCAGCCCCATGTGTTTGAATCGCCGAAACAGAATATTTTTTTTATATGCAAAGTTTCCCCCGTATATTTAATATAATAAAGAGGGAGAGGTTTTGATACCAGTATTTTATTAATCTGAGGAAAATCTTTTCACAGTGATATTAAGAGCCGACGAGTTATCGTTCCTCTCTAAAGGGGTAAAAGGGAGTAATAAAGTCTATTTTCTTTCAGACCCGGGTTTAACGCAGTTTGTTCAGCAGGTCCTTATAATTTTTATTTTTCAGGGCCTTTTTTGCTTCTTTTTGTATCAGCTTTTTTATTGTACTGTAGGGGATTGCAACTTTCTGTTCCAGGTCAATGGGGATATTTGTGTTAACAGTATATTTCCCGATGATTAAGTTCATGTATACTTTGGCTTTGAAAACGATATACTTCGGTTTTCCCCCGAGTGACTTCATTGCTTCAATAAAGGGTACATTAAGGCTGATTGTTTCTGTTGAAGATTTTCCCGGATTAATTTTTACAAATTTTTTATGACTGAAGGTGGCTGTTTTATGGTTATCCAGGTAGATTGTTCCTGCTATATGGTCCATTGCAACGTCGGTCTTTGTGGTATTGGTAATTTTAAAGAGTGCATTAAAATTGATCTCTTTAAGGTTTGCCTTGTCAAGTTTAATTGATTTCGGCTCTACCCTGATAAACTGGTATTTACATTTTGAAAGATTTCTTCGTGCGTCAATATTTTCCTGAATACTTTCGCATGAAACAAAAACTAAAGCCAGAAGTAATAACATAATAATTTTTTTCATTTGCAGCTCCTTTGAAAAATAATATCAGGCAAAAATGATAAAAAAATAAATCATGGATGATTCTATTAGTAAATAAAAGGCCTGCATGCTGACAGGCCCTTTACATAAATAATTATCCTTCTTTATAGAACCCGTTATTCTGTTCAGCAAGTTCTTTCATAAAGTCTTCGTCCTTGTTGTCGCCAAGACCGATGGAATGGATTGTAATGGATTTTCGTTTATTCATTTTGCTCACCTCTTTAAGAATCTTTGATGAGCTTGCGTCAGATGGGAATCCGTCTGAAAGAAAGAAGATTGTATCAACCCCTTTTACAGAGAAAGCTTTTTTCAGTCCCTTGAGTGCGGATGTTCCCCCGTTTGCACTGAGCCTTTCTATGAAGGCAATGGATGATAACTGGCTTGAAGTCTCGGAAGACTGGAGAGAGTCTTTCCAGGAGGCAGCTTTATCGGAAAAAGTTATTACTGTGAATTTTGTTGATACATCAAGGCCCCTGATGGCAGGTTCAAGTTCTCTTTTTGCGCTGGCAAGTTTAGTGGTGTTCTTCTGTATGGCCGAGGAGACGAGGCTTCCTCCGAAACCGCCTATTTTGTTCCCTATTGTGCTGCCAGCTTTTGACATCGCCTGGGCCCTCAGTTTATCACTTACATTCCCCTCGTTTCTCCCTTCCATGCTTCCGGAAATGTCGATGAGAAAAACTATGTTTTTACCCTGGGTTTCAACTCCATAATAGTCTCCGGATTTAAACAGACTGGCGCATCCGCCCGCTGCAGCTATGGAGAGTGATAAAAGTACTGCTAAGATGATTGAACGCTTCATTCAGAAAACCTCCTCGGATTTTGTATAGTAATATGATTGGATAAGCTATATTTTTGAAATGAAATATAAAGATTTATCAGGCTTTCCAATCAGTAATAGAAAATGAAATAACCTGTTTTGCTATTCAGATATAATACTTCTGAATAAACAGCAGAACAGGTTATTTTGAACCTTAGAAAAGATGTTAAAAAAGTGTAATTGTCAATTAGAATTACTTTTTTTTATATGAATAGAATCTGCTTAATTTCAGAAGTTGAACATTAAGGTTGTAAAAAAGTAAAAAACTAAAGAACAAATGCAGACTTAAATCTTAAAATAAGTTATGGAGAGTTCTATGTAGTTATTAAAAAAGATGATTACAAAAATTTCTTGACCTTAATGAAAAAAATGACAAATAATAACACATTATGTCAAAACCTCAAGTTTTCATCCTGCAAATTAGTCATATAAGTTTCCCTGCAATTCTTCGCAAATAACAATATTAAGGAGTTATATATGAAAAAAAGTCTTTTTAAAAGAATGATTTCTCTGTTAATCGCCGCAGTTTTTTTTATTCCCGGTTGCGGAAAGGACAAGCCGGCTGACCTTGTCGTTTTTTCAGGTGCTGGCCTTATTAAACCTGTGGGAGAGCTGATTACTGCTTTTGAAAAAAAAGAAGGTGTGAAGATTAATGCCCATTACGGCGGATCAGGGGAAATTTTCGGAATGATTGGCGCGGGGCAGTATTGCGATATTCTGATTCCGGGGGCTGAAAAATATACAGAGGATGCTTTAAAAAACGGATGGGTAAAGGGAGACACCATAAAAAAAATAGTTCTTCATGAACCGACAATTGCCGTACCTGCCGGCAATCCCGGGAAAATAAGCTCTTTAAGTGATCTTGCAAAACCTGGAGTTAAGGTTGCCATCGGAGATCCTAAAGGTCCGGCGATAGGCCGTATAACCAAAAAAATTCTGGAGAAAAACAAGCTCTGGGATAAAATTCAGAAGAATGTTACTGTTAAAGGTCCGACCGTAAACCAGCTGGTTATTTATCCGGCATTGAAGCAGGTTGACGCGACTATTGTATGGAAGGATGTAACAGCCTGGGCAAAGGACAAAGAAAAAATTGAAGTTGTTCAGATAAGTAAAAAGGAAAATATAATTAAGACAATCCCTACTGCGGTAACGACAAAAAGCAAAAACCAGGAGCTCGCCCTTAAATTTAATGATTTCATCACTTCAGAGGAAGGGATGAAGGTGTGGCAAAAATGGGGTTTTGAGCCATGCGCAAAGTAAATTTTTTCAGGGCGGTTTTAATAGCCCTGTCTCTGTTTATAACTTTTCTTCTGGTGATGGCTATAGGGGCATTTTTTCTTGTGCCGGACTGGACGGAGGTTATTGAAAATTTTTTCAGAGAGGAGATGATCTTCTCTCTGAAACTTTCTTTATGGACAGGTGCCTTATCAACTGTTCTTGTTCTTCTGTTTTCTATTCCGATCGGTTACGCGTTGTCACGGTTTGATTTTTACGGAAAAAGTATAACTAAAAGCATAATAGACCTGCCTGTTGCTTTTCCCGAGCTTGTGCTCGGACTTGCCCTCCTTCTTCTTTTCGGCAATACACCTGTTGGAAAAGCGCTGCAGTCAATGGGAATAAATCTTGTTTTTACGAAATCCGGTGTTGTGGCTGCACAGTTTTTTACGGCGCTCCCCTATTCAATCAGGATACTGAAATCGACATTTGATTATATAGATCCGCGTTATGAATTTATTTCACGCAGCCTGGGTTATACCCAGTTTGAGACATTTAAGAACATAGCTGTTCCCCTTTCCAGGAACGGTATGATTGCGGCAGTTGTTATCACCTTCGCCCGATGCATAGGTACTTTCGGTACTGTACTTATTCTTGCGGGCGGTTCCGAGGGCCTTACAAATACACTGCCGATTACCCTGTACCTGAATATATCCTACGGTAATATGGGTATGGCCCTTACAAGCGGCATAATACTGATAACAGTTTCATTTATAGCAATTTTCATATTTGAAAAAACAGAGGCGAGGTTATGAGCTTCCTGGTAATAGAAGATCTTCAGGTTGACCTGAAGGAGTTTAAACTGAAAGGAATAGATTTTTCTCTTGAGGAGGGGGAATATCTTACGATCATCGGGCCTACAGGAGCGGGGAAGACAATTCTTCTGGAGAGTATCATCGGCTTTCATAAACTTCTTAAGGGTAAAATTATGGTAAACGGAAGGGACATTACAGGTGAGCGTCCCGAGAGGAGACGGATGGGTATAGTGTACCAGGATTACGCATTGCTTCCCCATTTTACCATAAGAAGTAATATTGAATACGGACTTAAAAAGAAATTAGGAGCAGGGGACCCTTCAATTCCGGGAAGAATTGAAAAACTGGCATCCTCACTGAATATTAGTCACCTTCTTGAAAGGAAACCGGGAACACTTTCCGGAGGAGAACAGCAGCGTGCGGCCATAGCCAGGGCGCTTGCGGTGGAGCCCCGTGTTTTGCTCATGGATGAGCCTTTCTCCGCGCTCGATCCCCAGACAAGAAAACGTACCAGGCGTTTATTAAAAAAAATAATTTCAGATTCAGGGACAACTGTAATTCATATAACCCATGATATGGAGGATGTCTGGACTTTTGCGGACAAGGTCTCTGTATTAAGGAATGGAGAACAGCTTCAGTTCGGCACAGCTGACGAGATTTTTCAGAGGCCTGCATGCATGTACACGGCGGATTTCGTCGGAACATCTCTTTACCCCGGAGTTGTTGAAAAACGGACAGAACATTCAGCATTAATAGATGTTAATGGACTTAAACTTAACTCTGCAGATGTTGCGGTTCTGGAAAAAAGCAGTGTTGATGTGGCGATAAGACCTGAAAATATATTCCTCTCTGAAGAAAACCCGGGTAAGTCTCTTGAGGAAAATGTAATACACTGTATGCTTGCTGATATAATGGAGGAGGGGAGCGTCTGTACTGCGCTTGTTTCATATGAAGATATTATTTTTGAGTCCCTTGTTGACAGGGCAACGGGTGCGGCATTTAAAGATAGAATAGGAAAAGATATTTTTGCAGTAATAAAAAACGAACATGTAAGACTGATCCCCCGATAAAACTATTAAATCCTGCACTTGCTGACGGGGCATTGTAATATGCCCCGGATTTAATATTATTCTGGTGTTACATTTTTTATTTTTTTCACATCTTTTAATTGACAATTTTTTATTTTTTGTGTTGTTGTGTTACAATTAAAATAAAAATATTATCGAGGTTGCTTGAAATGAAAAAAGTAATTATACCTGCACTGTTTCTTTGCGTGTTCTCTATGATTCTGGTCACTGCATGTTCCAAGGCTCCACAGGGAAGTGGAACAATTATTTTTACCGCTAATGGTGAGGATTTTGTACGTGAAGGCTTTGTTTCCAAAGACGGATGGAAAATTTCCTTCGATAAGGTATATGTTAACATTGTGGATCCCACAGCTTATAACAGTGAAGGGCTTAAATCAGTACTTAAAGGTTCATTCTTTGTTGATCTCGCTGAAGGGGATGCAAAAGCCGAGCCTATAGTTGTTGGTAAAACTGAAAAAGTTGCTCATGGTAATTATCAGTCCCTTAAGTTCGGTATAAAAAGGGCATCAGAGGGTGAGTTCAAAGGATATTCAATTGTAATGGTTGGAAAAGCGAAAAAGAGCGGTAAGACCGTAGACTTTACAATCAAGTCTGATGAAGAGATGGACTTTGATGGAAAAGAGGGATTTGTTGGTGACGAGGTGAAAGGCGTTCTTGCTGAGAATGGTGAAACAACAGTTGAGATGACATTTCATTTCGACCATATATTCGGAGACAAAGGGGCTCCGGCTGATGATCATATAAATACAGGATCAGTAGGATTTGATTTCTTTAATGCATATGCCAAGGAAGGAAAGCTTGATGTTGCGCAGGATGTTTTTAAGAAAAGTTCCAACTTCGCGACATTTATCAAAGCTGTTTCAACTCTTGGCCATCTCGGAGAGGGCCACTGTGAAGTAACTAATCTTACTTCAGCTTCTTTATTAAAATAGGCTATAAATATGAATTTTAAAAGATCCTGTCTTTTAATTCTCTTTCTGGGATTAGCTGTTGCTGCCTATAGTCACGGAACAAAGTACGAGCTTGTCAAGAGCGGGAGAATAGGCCTGAAAGCGATGTTTGACACAGGGGAGCCTATGTCAAACGCTGATGTTCTGGTCTTCTCTCCAAACGCGACATCTCCGTCAATCAAAGAGAAAGCGGACAGCAACGGTATTTTTTATTTTACCCCTGACAAGGCCGGCACCTGGGTCCTCCAGGTGCGGGACAAAACCGGCCACGGTATGAGAATTAATCTGAAAATTGATGAGTCTCTTTCTATTCAGGCAGACTCTTCTGCCGGAGGTCTTAATACTGTGCAGAAAGTCGTTATGGCTCTCTGTGTCGTGTGGGGAGCTGTAGGAACAGCTCTCTATTTCAAGGGTAAAAAAGGTCAGGTCTGATGCACATAGGGGATGGCGTTCTTCAGGGGCCGGTATGCATAGCTTCAGCAGCAGCTGCCGTGGCGATTGCATCTGTGTCTCTTAAAAAGACAGATGCGGCTGAGATCCCTAAAGTTGCTGTAATGACAGCGGCATTTTTTGTTGCCTCTCTGATTCATGTCAAGGTCGGCCCTACAAGCAGCCATCTTGTTTTGAACGGCCTTCTTGGTGCTGTACTCGGTTTTGCCGCGTTTCCTTCAATTTTTGCGGCCCTTATTTTTCAGGCAATTATGTTCCAGCACGGGGGGATAACAACCCTTGGTGTAAATGCCCTGACTATGGGGGTACCGGCCCTGTTGTCAGCGTTTATTTTCCGGTACAGAAGTAGCATGGGAACGGCATTAATAGGAGCGCGATCTTTTGTCGCCGGGTTTACTGCTGTTATGCTGTCCGCTGCAGGGGTGGCCATTTATCTTATCTCTGCCGGGGAGGAGTTTTATAAAACAGCACAGCTGATAATGTACCTGAATCTTCCTGTCGCTCTGATTGAGGGGATTGCTACAGTGTTTATTGTTGCTTTCCTTATGAAGGTTAAACCTGATATTCTTGGGTTAAAATAATATCGTTATTTTTAAAAGATGAATAAATTTAAACGTTAAAGAGCCATGTCCCTGCTGATTTATAGGCAGGGACATTAAGTTGTATTGTTTTTTAGATCTGGTTACGGGTAAAAAAAGCTTCAAAGCCCCGCCGCTTACAGCGGCGGGGCAGTTTATTTTACAGACTGAAATATAATTTAAATATTAACTATCCGGGATTGTTGTAAAATAAATAATGCCGGGTATTACCGATCAGTATGGATATGCTTGCCCTTTCTATGAAGGAGCGAGTGGGGGCTTTCAAGCCCGTGCTTCAGCATAAGTCCCCTGTTTTCCATTATAGAGACTGTTTCCCCATCCGCGGTAATTCCACCTTCATCAAGGATTATTACCCTGCCGCATGTTTCCAGAATAAACTCCATATCGTGTGATGCGATTAGGCTGGTATGGCCTGAGCTGTTTATAAAATCGATGACTCTTCTTCTCCCTCTCATATCAAGATTTGAGGTAGGTTCATCATATATAAGGAGTTCCGGGTTCAGTGCTATTACTGACGCGATAGCGGCCATTCTTTTCTCTCCTCCTGATAGATGGTGCGGCGGGCGTTCTGCCAGATGTGAGATGCCGGTAATTTCCATAGACTGCTCAACTTTTTTCTGCACATCTTCCTTTTTTAAACCCATATTCACGGGGCCGAAAGCTATATCTTCAAACACGGAAATATTGAAGAGCTGGTCATCAGGATTCTGAAAAACCAGGCCTGTTTCCGGATTGAATTCAGCGTTTTTTATCATCCTGCCGTTTATAATGAGCTCTCCCTCATCGGGAGATAAAATTCCGCATAGCAGATGAAACAGGGTTGTTTTACCGGCGCCATTGGGGCCTATAACGCCCACTCTCTCTCCCCTGGTCACATCAAAGGTTACACCCTTTAATACAGGATATCCGGGATCATACGAGAATAAGACATTATTAACTTTAATCATATTAAACCACCTTAATTGAACAGGCCCTTTATTTCAGCGATGAGAAAAGCAAATGGGACGGCAATAATTATTACTGATAAAAAAAGATCACTGACACTCGGATTGAATTTTCTGTGAGCAATAATGCTGCCGTTATACCCCCTGAGAAGCATGGCTCGGTATATTCTTTCAGTCTGCTCATAGCTTCTCACGAGAATTGAGCCCGCGAGGCTTGCGGAACTCCGCAGAGAACTTAAACCGTTCCTGTTTCTGAATCCCCTGAGAGTAAGGGCTACGCGCATTTTTCTGAGATCCTCAAAAAAAACAAAAAAATAGCGGTAGGTGAAAAGTATTATATTCAGCATCTTGTCCGGTACTTTCATAGATTTCAGAGCTGCAGCAGTGTCCCTGAACGGGGCTGTGCTCAGCATAATGTTAACGAGTATAATAATTGCTATAACTTTTAAACTTATAAGCAGGGATGTTAGAATTCCTTCCATATATATTGAGATAAAAGATATTGAATAGATTACTCTCCCGCCGGAAGAGAGCGGAAGAAAGATAAAGAGGGGCAGAAGGAAAATCAGCGGGTAGTATGTTTTTTTCATGTAGTATGCCGGGGCAATGCCTGAAATGAGTGTGAGGAGCAGAGCATAGATTACTGATATAAGCGCCGCGTTAATACTTCTGCAGGAGGATATAATAAGAGCTGCGCTGAGTATAGATATAATTTTAAAACGTATGTCCATCCTGTGAAGAACGGAATTTAAGTGAGCTTTTTCATCTATATCAATATGCATTATTTTATCCGGGTAGTAAAAGGTGCTGTAAATGAATCTGGATTATTTTCTATATGATGACATATGGGATGGGTGGATTTGTCAAATAATTAAAAATCCTGGTTTGCAGATAATGTCCCTGATTTTCATCGGTAATAATTATTCTGATGTTTTTATTTATGTAAAGAGCGCCGGCATGAGGGTCTGCTTAAATAATGTTTGCATTCCTGATAATAATAATTATTATCTCCATCCGGAATATAATATAATGCAAACTATCCGAATAGAACAACCAGAATAATGGAAACTTTAATTGAGCATATATTAGGGATTATAACAACCATGCATGACGCGTGGCTTTATCTTTTTTTGTTTTTCAGCTCTGTTCTGGAAAACCTTTTTCCACCTGTTCCCGGTGATACGATAACGGTTTTCGGCGCTTTTCTTGTGGGGGCAGGGAGGCTGAATTTTGCGATTGTTCTTGCGGTTACGACAGTTGGGAGCGCAACAGGTTTCCTTCTGCTTTACATGTTCGGGGCCTTCCTTGAAAGAGAATTTTTTATAGAAAAGGATTACAGGTTTTTTTCCGCGAAGAGTATAATAGCGGCTGAGGAGTGGTTCAGGAAATACGGGTATTATGTGGTTGCGGCAAACAGATTTCTGCCCGGTATAAGATCAGTCATTTCCCTCGCCTCGGGCATATCCGGCCTATCACCTATGAAGGTGTTTCTGTACTGCAATCTCAGCGCGGTTGTGTGGAATTTTATATGGATATATACAGGGTATACCCTTGGAAACAACTGGAATAATGTGAAGGAAAAATTCCTCTCTATAGCAGGGAGTTATAATACTATTGCCGGGATTGTTCTGGCAATAGTAATAATTTTTATCGTAATAAAGAGATTAAAAAACAATAACAGAAGAGAGTCAGCCTGATGATTCTCCGAGCCTGTACCGGATCTGTCTCTGTTCAATCCTTCTTACAGTTGTAGTTATTCTTTCAATGTTATCCCGTACAGTCTTCATGTTTGCCGAGGGGGAGGATAGTTTTTTTCTGAAATCTTCATTATAGAATTTTTCAAATTTTTCATGCATATAGTTTCTGTATCCCATTGCAACATGGTTAAGGTATTTAATCTTGCCTGTTATATCACAACCGGATTTAATCTCTTTTCTGTTTAAACATGATCTTCCCGGGAGTTGAATTGAAATCAGTGCAGATGTTATTTTTTTTGTCAGCCCAGTTTCAGGTATATGTGCAAAGTATCTTGCCCCATACTTTTTGTATAGCCTTTAACAGTTGATATTATCTGCCTGGAGCTGTTAACAATTGATTCGCGTGAGTTTTTCAGGCCGAATACCATTCTCCTCTCATATTCCGAGAAATGGGAGTTTATCACTCCATGAATATGAAGGTGGAGCTTTTTATGGTAAGCAGTTTTTCCCATCAGAGAATTGACTGATTCTTTATATTTAGCATATTTTGCCAGTACATCTGACATGCTTCTGCTGAGAAGGAAGTTTTTTATGTGGAAAAGAAGATGCTTGAATCTCTGATAGATGCTTCCTATCCCTATCACAATCGTAAAGAACAGAAGTCTTATGAGGTGCTCTATAAACTTGTCTTCTATGCGGTAATTTTTTATATCTTCAAAATAGTTTTTTTTGCCTTTCACGCCCTGCAGCCCTGTGTAACTGAAAATTTTCATCTGCTATGTTCAGCATATATGTTTAGTGTAATATTTTTTCAAGGATAAATATGTCAACATGTATTTGTTTATATCTGCCCTCTGTAAAGGAGATGTTACCGGAATAGAGTTTTTTTAATATCAGTGGCAATAAGAATTCCGGAGATAATGAGCAGCATGCTTGCCAGATGTACCGGTTTGAACTCCTCCCCCAGAAATAAAAAAGCCCAGAGGGAGCTGAACAGGGGGAGTGTGTAGTAGTAGATCCCGGTTTTTGCGGCACCAATTATTTCAACCGACCTGTTCCACAGGAAAAAGGCTGCTATTGAGGCGAATATTCCGGTATAGAGAATAGAAATTATTACAGATGGTGTAAAATTTATTGCCGGAGAAAATGCTCGTTCAATGATAAAAAATGGAAATAGTGCTGCAGTGCCGATTCCGAAAGTGACGAGAAGAAAGGTGAGCATGCCGATTTCATGGGATTTCCGTTTTAGAAGAATGCTGTAAAGAGCGAAGATAATTGCCGCTGCAGTCATCCAGAGATCCCCGGAGCTGAAAGACAAATTGAATAAAACTTTTAATGAACCCCGGCATATAAGTAGAATAACACCGGAAATGGTTATGGTTACTCCTGCCCATCCTTTATAAGAGGTTTTATCTTTGAGAAGAAAGTGTGATATAAGGATTATAAAAACAGGAGTGGAGATTGCGATGAGAGAAAGATTAATCGCGCCAGTTGTATGTCCCGCAATATAAACCAGTGTATTGAAAAGTGTTACGCTAAGAATAGCCATTACAGTTATGTACCTGATATTTTTTTTAACAGCCTGCCGTTCCCTGAGAAGCCCCTTGAATGAAAAAGGGAAAATAAAAATAAAAGCTGTAGCCCACCTGAAGAATGAAAGGGCAACGGGGGGAATGTTCTCAGCAACACCCCTGGCAATGATATAATTCCATGACCAGATTATGGTTGCTGTTATGGCCATTAAAATGCCTGAGATTGCAGCGGTTTTTTCTGCCGTGTCTTTATCCATCCCTGAAGACTACCTGCTGTTTTGTAAGGGTCAAGTAATATAACAGACTGTTTAAATATAAAAATAGTTGAATTATAGGGGGGATGTTATAGCAGTTTACGGAACCGGAAAGTTTTTAATAATTAAATTTATAAGGATAAAAAGATGGCTAAAATTAAAAGAGTATTAATAAGCCTGTCAGATAAAAGCGGCGCTGTTGAGTTCGCAAAAGGGCTCTCTGAATTTGATGTTCTTTTTCTTTCTACAGGAGGCACGGCAAATATTCTGCGTGAGGCAGGACTTAATGTTATGGATGTATCGGAGTATACCGGCTTCCCTGAAATGCTTGACGGAAGGGTAAAGACCCTGCACCCGAAAGTTCACGGCGGTCTCCTGGGACTCCGGGATAAGCCTGAACATGTTGAGACAATGAAAAAGTTCGGAATTGAACCGATAGACATGGTTGTGGTAAACCTCTATCCCTTTAAGCAGACAATTGAAAAACCTGACTGTACATTTGAGGATGCTATTGAAAATATCGATATCGGCGGGCCCACAATGCTTCGTTCATCTGCGAAGAACTTCCAGAGCGTAACAGTTATAATTGATCCCGCGGATTACGGGAAAGTACTGGATGAAATGAAGCAGAATAATGGTGAGATATCGTATAAGACAAATATGGAGCTTGCGTACAAGGTTTTTAAAACAACTTCAGAATATGACAAAATGATCTCTGATTATCTGCAGAAGAGGGTTTAGGTTCAGAATTCGATGCCCTTTCTCGCGGGTATGCCTTCGGTGTAGTAATGTTTTATCTCCCGCATTTCTGTAACAAGGTCGGCAAGGCGCACCAGTTCATCAGGTGCGCCTCTTCCGGTAAGCACCAGTTCCATAGGTTCAGGCTTTGACTTAACCAGGGCAATTGCCGCCTGTAAATCTATTAAACGGAAGTTAATCAGGTTAAGAATTTCATCAAGGATCAGTATTCCGTATGAGTTTTCCCGCATAATTTTCATGGCCCGGGTATACCCTCTGAGGGCTTCGTCTTTATGTTCAGCGAATAATTCCGGATTGTTGTTAACAAGAAGTTCAGGGCTGCCGTACTGTTCAATTGTGATCAGTGAATTTGACATTTCGGCGCTTTTAAGTTCACCGGTCTCCCGCCCCTTCATGAACTGTATAATCATTGAGGAAATGCCGTGGCCTGCGGCCCTTAAACATAGTCCCAGAGCTGCAGTTGTTTTCCCTTTGCCGTTCCCGGTGTAGATGTGGACGAGGCCTTTTTCCGAC
Organism: Spirochaetota bacterium; assembly: GCA_036745755.1. Taxonomy (GTDB): domain Bacteria; phylum Spirochaetota; class UBA4802; order UBA4802; family UBA5550; genus UBA5550. The sequence goes on from DAIOFM010000017.1 coordinate 36,516, forward strand.
ACGTTCAGTCCCTCACGTCCCGCTTGGGTTCGTAGCTCTCTATGTTATCGACTTTTATTTCAGCAAACCATAACGGTGGTGTGCCGATCCCTTTAGAAATGTAGTAATTGCTGTTTTTTACTATGTCTGTAAGTGTTGTCTTCACGAAATCGGTTATATAATCAGATGTGATGTCTGCGGTAACAGGGATGAGTTCAACTCCGTATGCTTCTGACGATGATTTCCGGACATTAAATCCGCATTTCAGGTAGTATCCCCTTCCTGCGTATTCCGCGAAACGATTCATCAGCCTGGCGTCTCTTATCTTCACCCACATTGAGAGCCGGCCGTCAGAGATGAGCGCCTTGCCGTAGAATTTTTCACCGGCAGATCTGAACAGGCTTTCCCTCATTGAGTCGAAGATCTCTTCAATATTGCTCTGTACCGGATTTTTTTCCATTACCTGAATACCGGTACCTTCAGAAAAAATCTTAACCATCTTTTCAGGCCAGGTGCTGATTTTGTCCTGATATATCTCATCAAGAGATGATGGCGGGATTACATATTTCGGGTTGCTGCTTTTTGAGGAGAGAACCCCTGCTCTCCAGCTGTTATAGCCGGTCATGGAGTGAAACACTCTTCCTCTCTGAAGATATATTTCATGTTTCTTCCCGTTTTGATCGTGCACTCGCTGATGGTAGGATATACTGCTGTTCGTTCCCCCGGTAAGTCCTGCAAGCCTTTCAGCGTCACTATAATCGGATGAGACACGGCCGCCGCTGACTGTATGTATCCTTATCCCTCTTCTTTTAGCTGCAGAGGAGTATTTTTCGGCAAGAAATATCCCATTGAGCCCCGAGTTGTTGATGATAATAATCTGCTTTGAAGCGTCCCTTCTCCATTTTATACTTGAAAGGGAGTAGTTAAGCATTGAGGTGAGGGACTTTATGCTGGAATTTCCTGAAGGTCTGAGGGAATTAAGCCTCTTTCTGAGACCGGATATTGAATTTTCATGTACTGTAACGCTTTCGTATGACCTTTTATCAGAGAAGGGGATTATGTATATCCGTGTATCCAGCCCGTATCTGCTTATGAGGGAGGATGAAAATGAGGCAATGGCCTGACGTATGTCATCCCATTCGGCGGATACACTGTAGGACATATCTGTGATAAACGCGACATCAGCGCTCCCTGTTGATGAACCGGTTTTTTTATCTTTGAAATTGACAAAGGTGTCTTTGATCTCCCTGTGAAGTACTGAGTAGAGATTTTCGCCGGTATTTGAGCTGCGTGACAGGACACTGTTTTCTCTCACGGAGAAAAGGACATTTTTAAACCGGTATACACCTTTTGTTTTTCCGATTGTACCTATTAGTACATAATCGGCCCTGCATTTCAGGCCTATGGCGTGGAGATCCTCTCCGCTTACCGGGTTCTCCGGTTTCACCCCGGTCTGCTGCATGGCAATTTCAACCTCTTCCGGGGATATTACATCGGCATCTTTCATTAAAAGCATGGCCAGAGAGAGGAGCCGGGAATAGTCTTTTCCTGTTAAATTTTCAAGAGGGGGATCGATCCTGTACGGGACTACTGCAATTGAAGCGGAATATGCACTGATCGACGTAAGGAGTATAAGTATAACGGGAATAATTTTTTTCATAATATACTTACCTGATTTTTAAAAGAGGTATTGTTCCAGCGTTTAATCCCGGAAAAATTAAAACAGCACTCATGCTGCATTGATTTCCGGAAAAGCGCCCGGTTTTTTCATTAATACAGGTACGGCTTTAATCAGTACTCTTCCCGGCTTTCAGTAATTTAAGGAACCGGTCCAACTCCTCACTGTTTTCAAATGCTGATCCCGGTATCGGGTGCATTATGTTCCTGGAACTCAGAATAATTATTATTTCCCTGCTGATTTTATATCTGTATATATCTTTCCATTGCAGCCTGTCGGTGCCTGAATCGGAAATCCATTCAATAAAATTGTCATCGAACATGACTTTAATGCTTTTCCTGAATGATTCATTGGAAAGATAGATTTTCCTGAAACGTTTTCTGTGCATTGACGGAACCGCAAACGCTGCTACAAGTATCAGGATAAATGAAATTAATAGAAACGGGTAGTGCCCCACTCTGTTGTCAATAAACAGATAGATTATAACCGGAATGATAAATAACTGGATTATCCATCTTTTCCATCCGAGGAAAAGATTCTGTGCGTTCATGTAGTCATTAAGACTGATTTTAAATTCCTTCATTTAAATACCCGAATATATTAAAAAACTTCTATAAACAGAGAGACCGTTAAGACCTTAATTGTTTATGTCTTATAAAGACATTATTCTTTAAAAAGGTCAATAAAAATCGGTCTTTTATGAAAAGAAAAGGGCTGTACCTGATAAAATAATTTGACATATGGCAGGTGGAAGGTCTAATTATTAATAAGTCATATACCAGGGAGGGGGTATTATGAAAATAACAACGGATGTTAATTTTGCGGGGTCCCGCCCTGCACGAGATGCTGTTGCACGCATCTCGACAAGAAGCGGAGCCGGTAAAGCTGAATCAGACCGCGCTTTTGCTGAAAATTTTTCAGAAAAACTTAAAAGGGACAGGGCAATGGCGGACGCTCTTGCTATAGCCCAGTCATCAAGGCAGATTATCCAGAAGGCCATGGATGCATCATCCCGTCTCAGATCGATTGCGTTTCAGGCAATGACAACGGGCAAAGTCAACATGGATGATCTTAACATGGAGATTGCGGGTCTCAGGGAGGCATTCGCGGGCTCCGGAGAGAGTGTTGCTATCCCGGTTGACCGGAGTTCACCCGCGGCTCAGCGTACCGGCGAAATGCTGGGAGGCAGTATCCGTAAGCTGGGAGAATATGCGGGTGAAATGGCTTCGGGTAAACCCGTTAATCCTGAACTTTTTACAGCGGTCATCAATGATCTGAAGCCGGCTGCTGAAGAGAGTGACGCCAGGATCAATGCATACGTATCAAAGTTCCCCGGCGTGAGAACAATGAACGGTACAGCGGATTATGTCAGTCTTAACAGAGAGACAGCCGGTATGATTACCGGTAATCCCGGGGCGGGCATGTCTGCTCAGGGTTATTTGAATCCTGAGCCGGCCGGCATTCTCACAACAGCATAAAAAAAAGACTAACCCCGAAAAATTAATTGACTTTAAATTAATTTCGGGGTTAGGATGCCAGAAATTACCGACAGTACTTGCCCAGGCATTAATAAATGCTTTCAGTTTGTTCCGGAACTTTTCATCCGGGTAAAAAAAAATATTGCAGAAAGAAAGAATGGCTTCTTCAAAAAAAACCATAGAGAAAAAAATATATAACGGGATTACTCCCTTTTTTTTTAGGGATACAGAGCAACAGAGAGGCGTTGTAAAAAAAACGAATCTTCTGGAACGCTTTGAATCGATAAACAGGTTTTATTCATCAATTGAAGAGGATGATACCAATTATAAGATGAATATTAAAGACTGTTATGCTTTAAAGCTCGCTGGAGCAATAATTGACAGAATATCATCCGGTGATGTCAGAACGGATAAAGAAGGCAGCCTGAAAGATGGCTTTTATTCAGATCTCGCAGCTTCCCTGCAGGAGGATAGAGTCCGCGGTGATGATGAACTCACAGTGATCTATCTTAAGCAGATGATGAACATTATGAAGAGCTGCGGGCTCGTAAGTATAGATAAAAGAAAGGCCCTGATCTCAGAAGATATTCAGATCAAAGAGAAACTCTACTTTAAACTCCTTAAATCTTTATGGGATGAAACTGACTGGAAAGCAATATTTCCCTCATCTCCGGAAACAGCTGAAAAACTTTTCAGGCAACGCGAAATTTTTCTCGGTTTTCTCGAGGAGTTTTATACAAAGGTCAGTGTTGAAGATTTCGCAAATGATTTTTATGAAATGACGGGTATCGCGCAGCAGAATGACTTTTTTATGATATCATTCCTCGATTTTTATCTTCTTACCTGGTTCAGGCATTTCGGAATTATTGATTATATCTCAAGTGATAATTCGGAAGTGGTGCATATTATGCTTAACGATTTCGGCAGGGAGATTATAAAAGTTCTCGGCTGATCCAATTGGAGACGGCGGGAGTCGAACCCGCGTCCTACAAAATACCCCTAAAGCGTCTACATGCTTATCTTCATCTTTTGATTTAAGCCCTCAGTCCAGGATGAAGAACTGTACCGTTGGCCTGTCCCCCTTTAGTTTCACCATCAACCCGGGAGCGTTGTATCAGGCTATCCTCTGTAATTGATGCCCTTAAGCCACCCAGAGGCGAAATATGCTTAAAGACATAGCAGGTATTAAGCTGCTAAAGCGTAATTATCGTTTGCAATTATGTTAGTTCTGCCACGATTAACGAGATGACAGCGCACTCGGCATGCAACCATAGGACCACTGTTGCAGTCGAAACCAGATCGTCCCCTGATTTTACCTCCACCATTCATTGTGAAGAGTCAGGAATTTGTCAATTACATTAAATGCTAATTGACACTGCCTGTAAATATATGTTTTTTGAATAATAATAAAGTTACAGGAAATGGTATGAATTCTGCTGTTAAAAAAATCAATTCGATCCTTTTAATTCTCCTATTGATGATTATTATTGCCCAGAATCGGGCCCGGGCTGAACAGGTGGAGCAGATTACCTTTAAAAATGTTCCCGGAACATGGACTCTGATGTATGAAAACAGTTACGGTTACAGCTTTAAACTGGGTAAAAACTATAAAGCGGTTGTAACCCTTTATCTCAGCACGGCTTCCCTGATTTTCAAGGGGGTTTATACTATAGAAGATAATAACGTTCTGAGGATAAATATTTCAGAAATGAAGAGAGAGGAAAAGGTCAAAGGGCTTAATACCTGGAGCGGCTTTAAAAAGGCGAAAGCCTCATATTTTCTGTTCCAGTCGAGAATTATCCTTGATGGCAGGAAGAGATACATGGAGGTCAGGCCTGCAAAGATATCAATAGACGGGAATGATTCCGGGGGATATTTTGAACCCCTGATAAAACTGGTTAAAACAAGGTAACAGATGAAAAGTGAAAATTTTACCTTCAGAAACCGGGCGGGCATTGATCTTGCCGCAAGGATATATCTTCCGGAAAATCCTGGCAGAAAAGGGGTGCTTTTCAGCCACGGCCTTTATTCGAGCAAGGATGGATACAAGATTACAAAAATGGCGCAGGGAATTGTAAACTGCGGATATACATTGATGACCTTTGATTTTACATTCGCGGGGGAGTCTCCGGGGAATATTTCGGACATTTCTGTGATGGATGAGGCAAGTGACCTTCTTTCCGCTGTTGAGGTTTTCAGCGGGAGGGGGGTATCGGAAATTCACCTCATGGGATCCAGCATGGGGGCAGCTGTTTCTGTTCTCGCTGCTTCGCAATCAGTTGATAAATTTAAATCTTTAATCCTTATTGCCACACCCATAGACCTTCTGGGTATAATTCCTGATATGACCCCGGGGCAGGTTGACCTTCTTGAGCCCCATGGTTATACCTCTGTGCACGGGATCAGGCTGAAAAACTCATTTTTCAGGGAGCTGAGGGATATAGATATGACCGGGGCTGTGAGGAATATCAAGTCACCTGTTCTTCTGTTTCACGGCGGGATGGATGAGGTGGTTAGATTCAGTAACCATGAGATATTCCTTGAAAACATTACAGCTGAAGTGGAACCGGTTGTTATCCCTGACGGGGACCATAACCTTACAAGGGAGAGTGACATTGATTTTATGATGAAGAGGATATCGGATTGGCTTGGGAGGTTTAATGATTAAGTGGTTTATCCTGTATTTCGGGATTGTTCAGTTTATTATATCAATTGTTGAATTTTTGCTTCCATACAGGTCTTTTCTTACCTGGAAGGAATGGATTTTCAGCAGATTTTTTCCTTTCCATGGGGCGGCTCTTATCTTTATAGGGTTTCCTCTTACTATTTATAATGGATACCTTTCGTCTCTGATCTTCTGGATAGGGCTTGTTGTTGTCTTAACAGGGCCTGTTATACTGATCTATCCTGAAAAGATAAGGGAGGCCTTCAGTTATTCTTCTGAAACATTTGAGGAGAAAAGCCTTAAAAAAATAGTAAGGTTTGACGCGCTCATGAGGCTGGCGGTTGCTGTGATACTTGTTATAAGTTTTTACAGGAGCTGATCCTTCATACATTTTAACTCCATTTTTATAATTGACACATAGCATTTTTTTTAAATAAATCTGATTAACACCTTCAGGTGTAATACAATAATGGAAAATACTCATACCGGAGATACGATGGATTTCATAAATATATGCCAGAGAAAGATATACACAGGGAAGATTCACAGCAGTTCCAGCAGTGAGAACGATTCCAGCACGGCTGATAATTTACTTTCCGACAGCGGGTACTGGTGTACAAAGAAAAGGAACGCAGCAGTAAAGGAATTCGCTGTAATTGATTTTGAAAGGGAGTCAGCGGTTGACTATATAAAGATTGCTTCTTCTCCAAACGGCGCGTCCGTATTTCCAAGCGGGTTCAGGCTTGAGGCGAGCAGCGATGGTGAAACCTGGTCTGTTTTATATTCAGAGACCAATACCTCCCTGGACTCAAATGTCCACGAGATACATCTTCCTTTAACACTTTTAAGATACCTTAAACTTCTGATTACCGATCCGGCAGTACTCGGTTCAAATTACTATTCAGAAATCGGAAAGATTGAAGCGGGGATTTTCGGCGTTGAGGAGGTAAGGGCAAGCGGCAGTACTGAAGGAAACGGCCCGGAAAATCTTTTTTTTGAAGGCAGCGGTTTGTGGGAAAGTGATTCCGGAGCAGCGGGTTCAATGGAAAACGTTCATATTGATCTCGGCAAGGTTTTCTGTCTAAACAGGATAGTGCTTGGCTCGGCTATTGACGGGTTTCCCGGCGCATTTCATATTGAAACGTCTATTGATAATGAGATATGGATTTCACTGATACATGAGAATGTCTTTGAAGCGGAGAATAATAAAAAATACTGCTGGCAGACAGATATCAGGCCGGCGCGCTATATACGGTTTGAAGCACCGGCTGTGAAACTTTTAAACGGTAAAAACGGTATAAGGCTTACTTCTCTTGAAGTTTCGGCTGCCCCTGTTAATAACCTGCATACGCATAACGTTGGTGATATTTCTCCCCATGGTTCTGTTTTTCATGCGGGCATGGTAAGGCTTGCACGTGACGGAGAGGTCGCGCCGGGCAGGGTTGTTCAGTCCACTGATGCCAGGCTTCGGGACGCCAGTACTGTTTTTAGCGGCATTGTACAGCTGGCCAATGATGGTGAAGTCAAATCCGGACTTGTTGTGCAGGCAAGTGACGGCAGGCTCCAGCCAGCGACTGAAGGGAAACCGGGCATAGTGAGGCTCGCTTATAACAGGGAAACAAACCCGAACGCGGTTGTGCAGTCAAACGATTCACGTCTTCAGCATGCAAGTGAAGAAAATTTCGGGATTGTGCGAATCTGTGTCGACGGTGAATATAAGGAACATTCAGTCGTTTCAGGCAATGATACAAGGTTGCAGAAAGCAACCACAACATCTTCAGGTATTGCAATTCTGGCTGAAGATGGAGGTATAGAACAGGGGACGGTTGTACAGGGTAATGACCGCAGGCTTCGTGACGCCACGACCTATTCAAAGGGGATTGTCCAGCTTGCAGGTGATGGTGAAATACAGGAGGGTTCTGCCGTATTATCAACTGACAGAAGGCTTAAAGATGCGACAACGGTGAGTAAAGGTATAGTGGAATTCGCCGAGGATGGCGAGGATTCTCAGGGTGTAGCTGTGCAGGGCAACGACCGCAGGCTCCGTGATGCCACTACTGAAAACAGGGGTATAGTTGAGCTTGCCGAGGACGGCGAGGAGAAACCGGGTGCGGCTGTGCAGGGTGATGACCGCAGGCTTAAAGAGGCTACGACAGAACGTAAAGGTATAGTTGAGCTTGCCGGGGATGGAGAAATAAATCCGGGTGTAGTTGTACAGGGCAATGACCGCAGGCTTCGTGACGCCACTACTGTGAGCAAGGGTATAGTGGAACTCGCCGAGGACGGTGAGGACAGTGAAGGGGTCGCAGTTCAGGGCAGCGACATGAGACTTAAACCCGCGACAGAGAAAAGATCCGGTATAATGAAGTTTTCCCCTGATGGGGGTAGTGAAGCTTTATCCGCGGTACAGGGTAATGATCGACGGCTTCGTGATGCAAGTACTGTGAGCAAGGGTATAGTGGAACTTGCTGAAGACGGCGAGGACAGGGAAGGGGTGGCCGTTCAGGGTAATGACAGGAGACTCAGGGAGGCATCTGAAAAATCCTACGGTATAATGAGATTTGCTCCTGACGGGGGTAGTGAAGCTTTATCCGCGGTACAGGGCAATGATCGCAGACTCCGTGATGCCACTACTCTTTACAAGGGTATAGTGGAACTTGCTGAAGACGGCGAGGATAAGGAGGGAGTCGCGGTTCAGGGCAGTGACAGGAGACTTAAACCGGCGTCAACCATCAACAGTGGTATAGTGGAACTTGCCGAGGACGGTGAGGACAGGGAAGGTGTTGCTGTTCAGGGAAATGACAGGAGGCTCAAGGCTGCTACAGAGTCAAGTGTAGGTGTGGTAAGGTTTGCCAGGAACAATGAATCTGTTTCCGGCACAGCCGTTCAGGCTGATGATGAAAGACTAAATGACAGAAGGGAGCCTCTTCCGCATAATCATGATTACGCTCCGCTTAAGCATGATTTCAACAGCCATTCAGGTACCATATCGATTAGAACTGAGATGGATGAACCTTTCAGTGGTGTTACACCACCTTCAGACGGCTCATCTGTTGTATATGCAGCCAATACTTCTGTTAAAAATTCTTCAGTGGGTATAACCGGTGTTGCCGGTGTATCTGTCAGGGATAAGATTAATTCGTACGGTGTAATCGGGCACAGCGCACATGTAGGGGTCCGTGGCCAGGCAACAGGAGATTCAGGCTCCGGTGCAGGTGTTGTCGGAGCGTCACGTTTCGGTGCAGGGGGTGTTTTCAGCAGCGAGCATGATTATTCTCTTGTTGCGGACGGTTTCGGTTCGGAGGTAAACAGGTTCGACAGCGGGTTGGAGCTGAAAGGTGAAGGGAAAGCTGTTCTCGCATTCGGAGTTTCAGATTTCCATGGCAGGGTAAACCTGAAAGGTGACGGCAGAAACCAGGATTTTCCGGGCGGCATCGTAGAAATGTTTGAAGTAGATGAGGCTGAATATGTGACCCCGGGTGATCTCCTTGTGGCAAGTGAGACCGGGAAATCTGTTCTTTCAAGATCGAAAAAAGCGTACAGCTCTTCTGTAATAGGTATAATATCAGGGAATCCTTATCTATCTGTTAATAATTCAGGGAAGGAGGAGAGGCTTTATCCGGTTTCCCTTTCGGGAAAGACTCTATGCAGGGTCGATGCCAGGAATAATCCTGTGAAGCCCGGAGACCTTATTGTTGCTTCGGATACGCCGGGATGCGGGATGAGGGGCAAGGTGGATTCCTTCAATAAAATAGGTACTGTTATAGGGAAGGCTCTTGATTCACTGGATGACGGTATAGCTCTTATACCTGTATTTATTGTTCATATGTAGAATTTTTATATAACATAAAAAAAAGGGGGATAATATCCCCCCCTTTTTTTGTGCAGGAATCTGAACCAGCTTATGGATTGAGTTGTTTTATAAGTTCAATCTCGGTTTTATTGAAGATTGAATTCGTGTAGTCATTAAGTTCTTTTGATATCTCTTTGCTGATATAGATAATTCTTCTGCAGTAGGGCCTTTTTTCGTAGCGATCAACCCACATCAGCACAACTGTTTTTTCTGAGTCCCACGCGATTGCTCCCTGATTATCTTTTAGGGTTTCACTGGAGTGATCCCCGTATTTTTTCTTTATTTTTTCATAAACGGTATCTTTGTCAAGATAGGGGAAGTTAAGGGACACGTAAAAAAGTCTCCCCTCGTCTTTTGGAGGAGAAGTGTTTTCTGTTGTAGCTGTCCCTGTGGTGTCAGTTGCTCCCTCTGTCTTCTCAACATTTTTTTCCTCTGCTTCAGGTTCTTTATAAAAGAAACCGTAATAGTAGCTGAGTTCATTCTCTTTTGAAATTATCACGGTTTTATCGTCGGTGTACGTAAGACGGCCGCTTATTTTATCCTTTGCGTCTGAAAGGTATGTTCCCCAGGTGAGGTTAGCGTAACCTTCAGGGAGACTTCCGATTTTGTCTTCAGTTGTCTCTGTCCCTGCCGGTTTTGTATCGGTTTTTTTCTCTTCCGAGGCAGTGGTTTTGCCATTAGTTTTGTTGTCAGGCTGATTTTGTGCAGCAGCTGAAACTGTGATTAAAAGTACAAGGAGGATTCCTGTTATTCTGCGCATGTTGGTCCCTCTGGATAATATTTCAGTTATATTCAATTATCGGCAGAAATTACGCTGAAAATTCCATAATTTTATAGTATTATGCCTGATAAATGTTTAAAAATAAAAAGAATAAAAATTATCCTTTTATAAGGGAATAGAAACACTAATTGATTATAAAAAGGTTGATATTTTGTATAAATAGTATTCAGTTTATTAATTAAACGCTAATAGATCATGATGGATTCAGCAAAAGATTTATATAAAGTGGTCTGTAAATTATGAATATCAAAGAAAATTGTGAAGATCCTGTCTTTCATCTTTATATATTGGCCCAGATTGGCAGATTCAGAGGGCGTTATGAATTTGCGAGAATGACGGGATTCATTACCGGTTGTCTCTCAATAGAAACTCTTGCCGGGATTTTATTGTCCTGTTCTGTAATGTTTTTTTTAAGTGGTATAGGTTTATGACATGTGATGGAGAAATCCCCACGGTAACCTGAAAGGGGAAATTAATAAAAGTTTCAGCCGTTTTTTAAGAACATAAACAGCGTTTAATGTGACTAATCATATGACTTCAGTAATAATTCTTAAATATATATTTTAGTGTAAAAGCAAAAATTATTTATCCCCGTCGCCGAAGGCGGCGGGGATAAGAGAGCATTTTACCTGAAATAAGTTAATGAATAAATACTGATATGAATTAAAAAAATATAAACAGGTTATAGGTATGAATTTGAAGAAAAAGATTTTTACTGCTGTAATTATAAGCGTTATAGGCCTGATGTCATGGGGTACTGGGTTCGCGCAGGAAAGGACCGCTGTTCTCCTGGGATATATTATTATCCCTGATATTGTACAGACAATGGATCGGATTGAAAAAATCGCTGCAACAGTTGATCCGGAAAAATACAAAGAGAGTGACTTTAAAGACAGAGCGGAAGAAGCCCTTGCTGATTCTGAACTTGAGAATATCGACAGGAGCAGGCCGATAATGCTGATGCTTTTCCGGAACACAACAAAGGGTTCCGGCGGAGGGATGACCGGCCTTTACGGGATCGAATATGCGGCCATAGTGCCCGTGAAGGACAGGGATCGGTATATGAAGGCCCTGCAAAAGAAGAACATTCCGTGTGAAATTAATGATGACAGGATAGTAATAAGCAATCAGAAGTCTTCACTCTTCTTTGCCCAGAAAGAGATGAGGTTTTACAGGAAAATTTCAAAGCAGAACTACAATGTTGATGCCCGCCTGATGGTAAAAATTGATAATATAATGTCAGTTTACAGTGCAGGGATTGAAACTACGTTAAAAATGTTTCAGAGATTCAACAGGGGTATGTATTCAGGTCAGAACAGGGATTATGAATCAGAGATGGCAATCGGCAGAATATTTTTATATTCATTGCTTGAACTTGCTTACCAGTCAAAAGAGTTCCAGGTAGACCTCTCTATTGATGAAAAGCGGATAGATTTTTTCAGTGAATACAGGGCAATGCCCGGCTCACCACTAAGTCGTTTTTTTGACGGTGAAACTCGCGGTGACAACAGGTGCTTCTCTATCCTGCCCGGAAAGGGGCAGATTACATATGCAGGTTTTTTCGACATGAAAAGATTCAGAGAATTCGTTGATAGCCTGCTGCAGAGTGCCCTTAAACGGGACCCTTCACTGGAGAAATATATTAACAGGGATCTCATTAACGCTTACATGGACTACACAAAGCTTTACAATGGCGAGTTCGCACTGACCTACGGGTTCAGCAAAAAAGGCAGGCTTGAGATGAATTTTTCTGCGGCAACCGGCAGCAGCGAAGATGAAATTAATGCTGTAAATGAACGATTCATGTCTCTGTATAAAGATGTCATGGAAAAGATGGGTGAAGGAATGTCGGGATTTTCAGGCTACACCATACAGAAAAATTTCAGGAAGAGCAACGGTATAGACGTTAACAGGTATGTGATGGAGATGGATGTCTCTAAAATGGCGGTTCAGGAGCAGAAGCTGATGCAGAAAATTTTCGGGAAGGAGTACAGCATAGAATACGCCGTATCTAACGGTTTTATGGTTGGCTCAACTGATCCTGAAAAACTCGATAAAATGATCGTCAACACAACAGCCGAAGCTGATCCTGGCAAGCTGTTCTCCATGGAGGCTTTCGGCCCTGGAATGGATTCCTACGCGGATTTCGATATTATCTCATTCATGGAGAGGATAATTGAGATAAGCAGGATGGAAGGGGCTGACGAAGCGGACCCCTCTTTTGAGCAGATCAGAAATCTGATTAAATCACTGGATGATAGCCAGAAAAACATTATGTTTTCCTCGAAATACAGCAAGGGTACATCGTATACCAAATATCGTATACCGACAAAGATGATTACTGAAATCATAAAATCGTCTAAATCTCAGAGTGGCGGAGGGGACGATGAAGATATATATAAAGATGAAGAACCGTATGAGGATGAACTCTTTGATGAAGATGGTGATGAAGAGGGCTTATTTGATGAGGATGAATAAATATAAGCTGATTTCTGTCAGGCATTCCGCGTGGCGGGGTTGATAAATTTGTAGAAAATACTGTAATTGTTTTACATCTTCGCAGGCTTAATTTGTCAAAGCCTGCGAAGTTTTTAACAAGATCCTGTTGTGAAAAAACTGAAGTGAAAATTCAAACAAGGTCTACAGGCTCGTCTCTTCTGCGTACAACCTCTCCTATAAAAAATGGTGAATGCCCCGCTTTTTTCAGGGTGTTCACTATACTGTTTGCCTGGTTCCTTTCAGCAAAGAGCATCATCCCTATGCCCATATTGAAGGTGGTGTACATTTCCTTTTCTTCAATATTCCCTTCACTCTGCAGCAGCTCAAATACCGGGAGCACAGGGTATGATTTTTTTTCAACTTTAACAGCACAGTTTTCAGGGAGGATTCTCGGTATATTTTCGTAAAACCCCCCTCCTGTAATATGGACAATCCCTTTTATGTTGAGGCCCGCGTTCAGGCACTCCATGATCTGATTAACATAAATAACGGTGGGTGTGAGCAGAGCCTCCCCGAGAGTTGCTCCCAGTTCAGCGAACTTCATGGAGAGCTGGTATCCCTTCTTTTCAAGGAGGAGCTTGCGCACAAGGGAGAAGCCGTTGGAGTGAACCCCGCTTGAAGGGAGACCTATTATTATGTCCCCGGGGGTTATATCCGATCCGTTTATGATTTTTTTTCTGTCAACAACCCCCACTGTAAAACCGGCGATGTCATATTCATCATCCTTCATGACTCCGGGATGTTCAGCGGTTTCCCCTCCTATGAGAGAACATTTTCCCTGCCTGCACCCCTCGGCTATCCCTTTAACCACATCAGCCATCCTGTCAACGTCAAGCTTTCCGCAGGAAATGTAGTCGAGGAAGAAGAGCGGTTTAGCCCCGCTGACTATTATATCATTAACGCACATGGCAACAGCATCTATACCGATTGTATCGTGTTTGTCCATCATCTGGGCTATTTTAAGTTTTGTGCCAACACCGTCAGTTCCGGAAACAAGAACGGGCTCCTCCATATCTTTGAAGCCTGCGTCGTATAACGCTCCGAATCCCCCGATGTCAGTGAGAACCCGCTCTGTAAATGTGGAGCGTACGAAGGGGGCTATCTTTTTTACGAACCTGTTGCCGCCCTCAACATCAACGCCTGCGTCTTTATATGTAATTGCCATGTCTCTCTCCGGAATTTATAATCTCTCTGAATAGATATTTTCAGGGGCCCTGTTGTAAAGAAAAATTTAACTATTGTGTCAGCAGGATGAGATCTTTATTTTAAACAGCTTCCATTTCCCGCCGGAAATAGTGAAAAAGAGCGTGTACTGCTGCGCCTCGTATCCGTAGTGTGCCAGAACAACATTATCTTCCCCTTTCTCAAATGTCATTTTGTACATATATGGTTCTCGGATGGAAACTTTGCTGAAGAAATCTTTTTTCTCTATTTCAGAAGTCTCCTCTTCGCCCTCAAAAGACTGAACAAAGGCAAGGGGGAATTCCGTGTGTTCCGTGATTTTATTAATCCTTTTTTTTATCCAGGCCTCCCTGTAGTCTGAAAAAAAGATATGGAACTGATCTATTCTGTTTGCCGGAGAGTTCACAAAACTGCTGAGGATGTATCCCTCCTTCCCGGTTGCAGTTTTTACTTTCAGCCAGACACCTAAATATTTATCAACAAAAAGGGCCTCCCCCGTACACTCAATAACAGTTATCCGATCATTTTTATTAAGCCGGGTTATAACCGCTGAACCGGTATCAGGTTTTTCCCTTACATTAACAGAGGATGCGTTAATGGTGCTCCCTGTAAAGTCGCTGCAGAGCAGTTTTTCGAGTGTTTCTGAATTTCCCGGTGTCCTTCCCATGGAAAAGATAAGAGAGGTAGCGGATACAAGGATAAGTAAAAAGAATATTCTGAGTTTCATTTAATCACCTTCAAAGGAACTGTTGTTATATAGTTAAATTTTACGTCTCGGGTTTAGTAATAATTTGTGGGTGTAAAATTAACGAACAATCATGTTTTAAAAAATAAACCGGCAGGCTGATTTTGTCAATATGATAACTCACCGGTATGCCGGGAAATCCCCGGTTTTAAAGGATTCTGTCTCATTAAATTCATTGACAGTTTAATGTATAAACTGGTAAATTCTGAAAAAATTCAGGAGCCTTAAAGTGACTATTGACTGGAAAAAGCTTCAGAACGGATCTGATATAAGGGGTGTCGCCATTGAGAGGGGGGAGGAAAAGGTCAACCTTACTCCTGAAGTGGCATCATGCATAGGCTCGGCTTTTGTTCGCTGGCTTTCAGGCAAAATGGGTCTTGCTCCTGCTGATATAAAAATTTCAATAGGAATGGATTCCAGGATAACCGGCCCGTCACTGAAGGAGGGTCTCTGCAGCGGTATAACCTCTGCAGGCGCTGCAGTTTTTGACTGCGGGCTCGCTTCAACTCCCGCGATGTTTATGAGCACAGTGCTTGAACAGTTCAGGTGCAACGGTGCTGTTATGATAACAGCAAGCCACCTCCCCTTTAACAGGAACGGTTTCAAGTTTTTTATAAATGAAGGGGGCCTTGAAAAAGGGGACATTTCGGCTCTCCTTAAAACAGCGGCAGGGATGGGGTTTCCTGAAAATATAAATGCTTCTACACCAGGGCAGATGGAACTGATGGATGCCTATGCGTCACTATTTGTTGAGAAAATCAGGTCAGGGATAAAGAGCAGGGAAAATTATGAAAGGCCCCTTGCAGGGATGAAGATTATAGTTGATGCGGGTAACGGCGCAGGGGGTTTTTTCGTTGAAAAAGTTCTTAAACCGCTTGGCGCTGATACTGAGGGGAGCCAGTTTCTTGAGCCTGACGGCATGTTCCCCAACCATGAGCCTAACCCGGAAAACGATGAGGCTATGAAATCGATACAGAAGGCTGTGCTTGATTCCGTTGCGGACCTTGGAATAATTTTTGATACTGATGTTGACAGGGCAGCTGTTGTTGACGGCTCGGGCGGGATAATAAACAGGAACACCCTCATTGCCCTCATGGCTTCAATAGTACTGGAGGAACATCCCGGCACAACCATAGTTACAGATTCAGTTACATCTGACGGTCTTGCTTTATTTATCGAAGAGAAACTTAAGGGTAAACACCTGAGGTTCAGGCGCGGGTATAAAAATGTAATAAATGAGGCGGTAAGGCTTAACAGCATAGGCGAGGAGTGTTACCTGGCAATCGAGACTTCAGGCCACGGCGCGATGAAGGAGAACTGGTTTCTTGATGACGGGGCTTACCTGGTCGCGAAAATTTTGATCATGGCTGCCAGGCTGAAGATAGAAAAGGGCACCGGGCTTCTTGCAATGCTTGAGGGACTGCAGCAGCCCGCTGAAGAGGAGGAGTTCAGGATTAAGCTCCTTGATGAAGATTTCGCGGCACAGGGCGGGAGTATAATAAGTGAATTGAAATCATACATAAACAGTGTTGAGGGATGGACCCCTGCTCCGGTTAATTATGAGGGGATAAGGGTGTCATGTAATTCTGATAGTGAAAAGGGGTGGTTTCTCCTCCGCCTCTCCCTCCATGACCCCGTGTTACCACTTAATATTGAATCTGAAGTTGAAGGTGGAGTTAAAAGGATTACTGCAAAGCTGGCGGAGTTTTTTGAAGGTTTCAGCAATATTAATTATGATGCTGTGAAGAAATACTGCGGAGATTGAGTTTTTCACATGTCAGGCATGTGGTCATTTCGAACGTATGTGGGAAATCCCATAGTACTGGTTTTATGAGATTCCGGTATTTGTCTGCGACAAAACCGGAATGACGGGGTTCTGATTATTTCGTAAAGTGCTATAATAATGAAATTAATGAATAAATTTATACGGAGAACAGAATGAAATTTCTTGTAATTGGTTCAGGCGGAAGGGAACACGCTATTGCCTGGAGGCTTATGAATGATGGAAGCGCCGCTGAAGTTTATGTGGCTCCCGGTAACGGCGGCATTGAAGATAAATTCAGGGCAGACATAAAAGTTGATGATTTTGAAGGGATGCATAAATTCTGCGTTGAGAAGAAGATAGACATGGTTGTAGTGGGGCCTGAAGTGCCCCTTGTGGCAGGTATAGTTGACTACCTTGAGGATAAGGGTGTTCCCTGTTTCGGCCCTTCGGGAAAAGCTGCCATGATTGAGGGGAGCAAACTTTTTGCCAAGAGGATAATGGAAACCTATGGAGTACCCACTGCAGGTCACTGGGACTTCAATGGAAAAGAGGGGATAACTGAATTCGTTAATAAACAGGAGAAGTTCCCTATTGTAATCAAGCTGGACGGACTTGCCGCAGGAAAGGGTGTGGGTATCCCTGAAACCAGGGAGGAGGCCATTGCCTTTATAAATGAGAACGTAAAAGACGGGTCAAGGGTCTACGTTGAGGAGTTTCTTGAAGGAGAGGAGGCTTCTGTTCTCGGTATTTCAGATGGCGAGACTGTGCTTCCCCTTGTGGCAGCGCAGGATCACAAGAGGGTTTTTGACGGGGACAGGGGGCCCAATACCGGCGGCATGGGTGCATACGCACCTGCCCCTGTTGCGACACCTGAAAGGATCGAGTTTATACGGACAAGGGTGCTGCAGCCGGTCATTGACGGTATGAAGAAAGAGGGTACTCCCTTTAAAGGTATTCTTTATGCCGGTGTTATGATCAATGATGAAGGGATTAAGGTCCTTGAATTTAATGCCAGGTTTGGAGATCCTGAGACACAGGTGATTCTTCCCCTCCTTGACATGAAACTGGGGGTTCTTCTTAAAGCAGCAGTTGACGGCAATCTTGATAATGTTGATCTTAAATTCAAAAAGGCCCATGCAATGACAGTAGTTGTGGCCTCCGGCGGATATCCCGGGAGTTATGAAAAAGGGAAGGTCATTTCAGGCCTTGATAAGGTGTCAGATGACATCATGGTGTTTCATGCCGGCACAGACAGTAAAGGGGGGGATATTGTAACTTCAGGCGGCAGGGTCCTCAATGTTACCGCTTTCGGCGATACTCTTAAAGACGCTAAAGATAAGATATATTCAGAAATAGACACAATAAAATTTGACGGGGCTTTCCACAGAAAGGATATAGGTTACAGGGCATTATGAATTCCAAAGCCGTGAAAAAGAAAACTTCTGCCGTAAAGAAAACTGCTTCCGCAAAGAGGGGCCTTGTTCAGTTTAAGGACAGCATCGCTCATCCTGCACACGGGCCGATAGTTCCATATTATGAGACTGAAGGGTTTGTTCTGTATAATGAGGATTCACTGGAAATACTGGAACGTCTCCCTGAAGGCTCGGTGGACATGATATTTGCGGATCCCCCCTACATGCTGTCAAATGACGGGTTTACATGTCAGAACGGAAGGATGGTGAGTGTCAACAAGGGAAAGTGGGACAAGAGCAGCGGGTTTGAGGAGGACATGAAATTCCACGAGGCCTGGATCTCCGCGTGCAGAAGGGTACTCAAGCCTGAAGGGACAATCTGGATTAGCGGCACATACCACAGCATATACCAGTGCGGGTAT
>DAIOFM010000018.1:0-52784 GCA_036745755.1 Spirochaetota bacterium
TTGCTGAACATATCTCTCCCCGGTTAAAAATTATATATATTCTGTAATTATTCAGGATTGGTGATTGAGGTCACTGTTTTACAGAAATGATTGCTTTGCTAAGGATATTTTTTTCACAGCCTGATTTGTCAAGCCTAAAAAGGAAGAGAATATATCGGTATATGCCTCTATGTCTCTTATTTCAGAAAATATAAACATTTTTCTTAAAAAATGACATAATTTACTTGAAAATATAATTACCCGTTTTTATATTGCCACAAATCCTATTTATTCAAGGAAAAGACAATGGCAAAGTGTGAAATCTGCGGAAAATCAGTACAGTTCGGTTGCAATGTAAGCCATTCACATAAAAAGACAAATAAAATGTGGAGACCGAATATTAAGAAAGTAAGAGTTCTTGAAAACAACAGAACTGTAAGAAAAAACGTATGCACAAGTTGTATCCGTTCAGGAGCTGTTACAAAAGCAGTTAAAAAAGCAGTTTAGTGAAATAATATTAATTTCATATAAAAAAAGGCTGTCGATACAGCCTTTTTTTTGTGCCTTCAGTAGTCTGAATTTTTCCATCCTTTAAGATAATATTTATAAAGTACCGGCTTATTAAATGTATTTTTCTCAGTAAAAATTCTGGCTGCATCCTGAGGGAAGACCATAGAGGCCATAAAACTTTTCCGGCTGTAAAACCTACCTTTAACTACCTCTGCTCTGCCTGAACTTAAATCAAGAGGTATATCTGAGGCCAAATTAAACCCCCAGTCCCCGAAAGTCGGTATAAAAGCATGATATGGATATACATATTTAAACTCCGATGACATTGTCCTGTTTATACACCAGAAGGCTTCTCTTGCAAAGAGCGGTGATGTTGACTGTGTGACAAAAATTCCTCCAGGAGTAAGCGACCTTTTGACCAGCCTGAAGAACTCCTCTGTATAAAGCTTGGAGATCGTTTCGTCATGGGGGTCTGTAAAATCAGCAATGATTACGTCAAAACCGTTTCGGTTTTTCAAAAGATAATCATAGGCGTCACCTACGATAAGTTTTACCTTTGGGCTGGATAGGGAATCTTTATTGATCATTTTAAGCGTGGAGTTATTTTTAGCAAGGTCTGCCATGAATCCGTCGAGTTCCACAAGGATAACTTTTTTGACTGAATCAAACTTAAGTATTTCTCTAACGGCAAGACCGTCTCCTCCACCCATAACAAGAATACTTTCAGGCTTTGCCGGAAATGAAAGAATTGCCGGATATACAAGCATCTCGTGATACCTGTATTCATCCGAGGTGGAAAACTGAAGGGAACCGTCAAGATACAGCCTGAAGTCACTGCCGTTTCTGGTAAGGACAATCTCCTGGTACCTGGATCTTTTCATGAAAACAATATCATCATAGAACATCTTTTTCTGGAGAATGGCGTTAATCCAGTCTGAATTCAGGGCAAGCGCTATGAGGATGAGAAGTGATATCAGCGCGAATACGATATCCGTTCTCTTTTCACGGTACTCCTTTATCTTTGAAATGACATAGATTGCAACTCCGATATTCATAATTCCAACAAGTATTGAAGTGAGAAACCTCCCGGCGTACGGGAAAAGAACAAGCGGGAAAAGCAGTGAACCCGCCAGTCCGCCGATATAATCAAGAGTAAGGACACTTGAAATAATCTCCTTGAGTGAGCCGTAACTTTTAAGAATTCTTGTCAGGAGGGGGATTTCAAGACCTACAAGTGTCCCTATGATTACGAGAAAGAATACATGCAGTGCATAGAATGATGCCGAGAAAGAGAAGAGGTAATTCAGGATTATAACTGAAAGTCCCCCCGTAAGGCCAAGAGCGATCTCAACCCTGATAAATGTCTTTAGCAGATCCTTTTCAAAAAAACGTGAAAGGTATGACCCCAGTCCCATTGAACTGAGGAACACCCCTATTGTAATTGAATACTGCTGTACCGGGTTGCCGAGAAGGTATGAGGCAAGGGAGCCCAGTACCAGTTCATAAATAATTCCACAAAGTGATAAAATAAAAACAGAGAATAAGAGTATTCTCTGTTCGTTTCTGTTAAGTATATTTTTCACTTTTTATTTCTGCTGTTCAATTCCCGGTTTCGGCCCCATTTTTGGAGAATTTGAGGACGGGGACATGATCACCGCAGCAACAATGATCGATATACCGAGAATTACAGAGCCGATAATAATCCCCAGTGAAATATTCTGATCGTCCTCAATCTCTTTTTTAATTGAAAAAGGAGTGAAAAAAGTTATCAGAAGAAAACCGAGTCCCATAAGAACAATACCAACAAGTGAATATATCACCGTATCTACCACACCGTAAAGGATTGCTGACCATTCCATAATCTATTACCCCCTGAATTTATTTTCTTAATTAAATTATTTGCAACTATATACTGTAAGCTTTTTACTTGCCTGTCCTGAAACTCCCTGATCCTGCACGGTACGGCACATAGTACCCGCTCCCTGCCCTCAGGGATTTCCTTTCATTACTTACTTTTTTATAATACTCCTTCCCGGCTCCGGAATAACCGATATGGCTCATCGTAAGGGCCGCTGCGCCGCCAAGAAGAATTACAGTTACAATCAGACCTCTGAGCATATTAACCT
This sequence comes from Spirochaetota bacterium, assembly GCA_036745755.1. Lineage (GTDB taxonomy): Bacteria > Spirochaetota > UBA4802 > UBA4802 > UBA5550 > UBA5550. The sequence continues at coordinate 2,616 of DAIOFM010000018.1, forward strand.
CTATTTATCCGACATCTCAAAGGGGAGTTCATTGTAGGATTTTGATCTGATCCTGCTGATACCCCATAGTATAAAGAATATAATAAATGCTATAATATAATATCTGTAACCTTTTACCCGGTATATTTTAACTACAACAGATTCAGGTTTACGGACTCTGTTATTATAAAGTTCAAGGTAAACAAAGTATTTACCCGCCTCATCAAGCACAAAATCACTGCTGAAGCTTATATCGGCTTCATGCCAGTACCCGTCGCTGTCACGCCCATCCTCATCCCAGAAATCGCCTGTTATGACATATGATTCAACAGGGTCAGGGAGTGCATCTATCTCCTCAAAAAGATCTTTCAGAACCGCGGGATTATTGATGTCGCTTTTAACAGTATCCTGCAGCCTTTTTTCGCTGATAAGCATCATCCTCACGGACTGCCATTCCAGGTTGAAATTCTGCACTGATTCATCAACACGAAAACCGATATCATACAGGGCATTGCCCTTATCAATTTCAAACGGGCCATAAAGAACCTGGCTGGTATACATTTTCCCTTCAGCGTCCTGCAGGAAGGCATTGTTCGTGAGAACCTGTTTCGTGTTCATTATACCCCTTACCGGAGTGCTGCTGAAACAGCTGTACAGTGAAACCGCCAGAGATATACATAAACCTAAAAGGTATAAACGGCTTTTCCAGGCGAATTCACCTCTTTTCTTTATTGTCTTATTATATATTTCCCTGTAGCCTTCAAGATCAAATGCCTCAATTATTTCACCATGTGTAATCCTTTCACCCCGGGTTATCGAGACTTCATCTTCAGACTGTTCAATCGTGTAGTGGTTACCGCTGTTTTTAAAATCGTAGCAGAGGATCGCTTCACCAATTTCCGGCTTCCATGATAGTTCACCTTCAGCCAGAACAATACGGGCATAATATCCTTCAGATTTGCTGATCTTCCGGCCGTCAAATTCGATATATCCGCTGCTGGATTCCATGTCTATTGTATTGGGGATGTATTCAGTATAGGAGTAGATTCTCCCCTCCTCCTCAACGAAATAGTGGAAAGTCCCCTCACCCGATATCGCCACCCATTCATCCCATGTGGCTTTTTCATATTCATCTTCATCCTGGTAACGCAATCTTCCGATGATTTCATATTCGACACCTTTAAAATTGCCTTTTATCCCCAGTTTAAAGAGTGTGGTGTCTTTATCATAAGTGAGGTCGTCAGCGAATACCTGGTAGTATTCCTGTGTATGCTGGTCATACTCCGAGTTACACTGGACACACCTGGCAAGAGGTACAGTTACATTCTCTTCCTCATCATCGTCATAATAGGTGTAGGAGCTTTTTACAAGATCTCCGCCGCATGACGGACATTTTAATGCCTGAAGCTCTTCTCTGTTCTCTCCCATGGCATCCCCTGAGTTCCGGAAAATGTATCAGTATAATATCCACCCGATTCTGTAAAATGCAGGATCAGACTTATATCCAATTATTAGTGTATGGTTATGTCATAAATAATTTTTTGTCATACCGGCTGTAGCGAAGCGAAATGCCGGTATCTCATACAATAGTTTTAATAAGGAGATTCCGGTATTTGCACGAACTGAAGATGCAAAACCGGAATGACAAATTTTTGTAAAATCTACTATGGAGACACCCATATACTAACTCTTAACTATAATCACATCAAGTGACAGGTTCACCCCTCTAAAACAATATCCCTTTTCAGGAGGGGCCGTCCTGTAAACATCTCTACTTCATCCTCTGTATATTCGATAGAGACTTTTTTCCCTTCGGATACGGCATCAAGGTATATAACTTCAGAGCCAGGTTCGACATAGAAGGAGAGTTCACCCTCCCCTCCCTCGACAACGGCTTTGCCCTTCTCCTTGATCATTACCTTCTTTTCACCAACGAGCATATTCTGGCCCGGCCTTACAGTTGAGATATCCGGTATCTCAACTGCTTCAAAAAGGTCAGTGTAAATGGTATATGTACCGTCATCTTCAGTGAACCATGCCCTGTCACCATCATACTCTATGAACCATTCATCATAATGGCCGCCATCATACCTGTATCTCATGCGGCCAAGGGCAATAAAGGGTTTGTCCAGAATTGTTCCCCTGGAGCCGACCTGAAAAATTGAAGGGAAATCAGCCAGTTTCGGGAACTTGCCCGATATGGAAACCCCTCCGTCCTCAACCTTTAAATGAGTACCGCAGTAACTGCAGACAAGTACTTTGCTGAACCTGTTATTTATTTCAACAGGCGCTCCGCATGAAGCGCAGTTCATTGATGGCATCAGTACCCCCTACTGCTGTGTCCCGCATTCAGGGCAGAATTTTGCACCCGGCTTAAGATCCGCATTGCAGTTTTTACATTTTGAACCCTGAAGGTTTGCTCCGCATGAAGGGCAGAATTTAACGCCTGCCGGGATCTGGGCATTACATGCAGGGCAAGCCGCCTGTGCAACCTGCATCGGAGCACCGCATGCAGCACAGAATTTTGCTCCTGCCTGGTTCATAGCGTTGCATTTCGGGCATGCTACTTGCTGTCCCTGCTGCTGTCCGCCTGTTGCGTTGCCCATAGCGTTACCCATCATGGCACCCATCTGCTGTCCCATGCCGACTCCCATTCCTGCTCCTACCATGCCGCCTGTCATACCTTCATTGCCTGCCGCTTTTTCCATGGTATCAAAGGTCCTCTTGACCTTGTAATCATCTCCCATGATATTCATTTCGGCCTTGTCAGCAAGGGCCTTCTTAAGTCTCTGTACATTTTCATCATCATCAGGAATATTTATAGATTCAACCGCGAAACGTACCAGCTCAACACCGAAACTTGTGAAATCATCACCGAGTTTTGCTTTCCCGGCAACGCCGATTTCGTCGTAATATGCGGGGAGTTTCAGGATTGTGATTTCCTGCTTGATCATAAATTCAGCAACAAGGTCCTGTACTTTAGGGAGGATAGCCAGGTCTCTGAAACCTGTACTTATTGCATCTGTGGTAAAGGCCTGCCATGTACCTGTTGCTGTTATCAGAAATGATTTAACGTCGTTAATCCTTATAGAGTATGAACCGAATGCCCTGATCGGCACAGGAAGGTTATAAACAGGGTCCATAAGCTGCATAGGCTGCTTTGTTCCCCACTTCATATTAGGAATTTCTGTTTTATTTATGAAATAAACCTCAGCCGGAAAAGGTGTCTTCCCGCCGAACGGGAGGTTAACAAGCTTTTCAAGCAGAGGAACATTGCCTGTAGAGAGAGTGTGTCGTCCGGGTCCGTATGAATCAAGGGCCTGACCGTTTTTGAAAAAAATCGCCTCCTGACCCTCTTTAACTATGAGCTGTGAGCCCAGTGCTATGGCTCCTTCTTCAAATTTAAAAATTACCTCACCCGGTTTATTATCCCATTGTACAACATCCAGTAATGCCATTTATATAACCTCCATAATCACATATTTTCTTTCATCGATATTTTTTTCAAAATCACGGATTTTCTGTTTAATGTTTTTCAGTTCTGCTGCAAGAGCATCCCCCTGCATGGACTGAACCTGTCCTGTCATCGTGTTTATCTCATCAAAAGCGGATATGAGACGCCAGTCATATTCAAGAAGTCTGTTCTGATCATCCTCAGTTATCTTTATCTTTGAGAAACCGCCTGAAACTCCATAGTCAGCATACTGTACTTTTTTCAGCAACCCCTCAAGGAGGTTCTGGATAGAGTCAATTTCCTGGATAACCGGAATTTCACCGCTCTTTACCAGATCACCTGACATGACAATGAAGCCTTTTTTAGCGGAAAGAATTTTATCGGCTATAAACTCCCTGACCATTCTGTCCGCGTCATAGTTTTCAGCTTTTTCAACATAGCCCTTGAAAAAGGGGATCTGAACTGTTATTTTGTCGATAAAATCCCTGTTCGCCTGAATTTTTTCTTTTAAATTATTTAAATCAGGTTGCATTTCACCACCCTCTCATTTTTTTAATAGCCGCATATTTATATAATATACAGCCATATAAGGTAAAATAGTCTAAAAAATGTTATAAAGGACTGCATAAAAAATTTTAATTTTTTTATATAAAACTTTTTTTTAAAATTATTATAAAACTTATAGTATAATTTTTATCTAAAAAATTATAATTCGTCAAGAGTTTTTACGGGGGCATGAAGGTATATAATAAAATTAATTATATAGATTATATTTGCCTGGATCAAATAATACGGGGATTTTATTAATTTAAGGTTCCTATATCTGAAATATATTTCACAGGAAAAATTTTTAAAAAAACTTTTCCTGTGAATATTCTATTATTCTCCACTTATTGAATTATGTATTCTCATCAGAAGTTCAATATATGTGTCCCTTGTCTTCATATATTCAAGTAGAAGCGGATTATCGCTCACTGTCTCAGTAAGTGCCCTGAACATTTCCTGTTCATATTTTTCAACTGTATTTCCCGATTCATTTTTTTTCTGTATTGTTTCAGCAATTTCATTATATTTTTTCAGCAGTGTGGATGCATCGTCGTCATTATCAACTTCGGCAGAAAGACGCTCAAATTCCATGAAAGCCTTTGTTTTCTTCAACATGATTCCCAGTTCATTCGCCTTGTTAATTAAGTCTTCCATATTTTCACCCTGTATCCAAATTAGTATATTTTCTGTATACTTTATTATTAAGAGGAAGATTCCCTTTTTGTTTGACAATAAAACAATAGACCGTTAATATTTACAATTATAAAAAAAACGGAGCTTAGAATGTCTGATATTAAAGAAATTGTTGAAGATGAAAACAAAATAGATACAGTAATTGCCGAAGATATTGAATTCAGAGGGGTATTGAAATTTAAGAATTCCCTTAAAATCAAAGGAAAATTTGAAGGTAAAATTATATCTGACGGTCAGCTTATAATCGGTCGTGAATCAAATACAAGTGCGGAAATTAATGCATCGGTAGTTTCGGTTAGCGGTAATGTTAACGGTAAGATCCGAGCTGCAAAAAAAATAGAACTTTATAAAAAGAGTAAAACAAGTGCTGATATTATTGCACCTGAAATCGCTATGGAGAGCGGATCAATTTTTAACGGAACCTGTATTATGGATGGAGAATCCCAGGGGTAAATTGATGAAAAAATTTCCTGTATTATTAATATCCCTATTGTTTATATCCTTTTTAACTGCTGCTTCAGCTGAAGAGAAGAAAGACACCAACGGCCCGAGATTATCAGTGGGTATAATCGGTATGTTCGGGACAAGTTCAATTCTCATAGATCATGATGATGATGCGGAAGTTGATCCCGGATATATAGCAGGAGGCGGAATTCAACTTGAAAAAAGCCTTTCAAATTATTTTGCACTTGGCTCCGGGGCACAATACAGGTATTTTAAAAATGATATTGAAATGGTTGACGAATCTACTCTGGAAGAATTTAAAGCAAAGTGGACTTTTCATGCCATCTCTCTCCCCTTCCACCTGATAACTTCTATAAAAGGCCCGAAGTCATCCCTTAATGTATATACCGGGCTGACTTATACACATATTTTTTCTTCGAAGATGAGTACTGATGATACATTGACATCCGGCATTAAAAATGATGATGCCATGAAATTTATAAATTCAACACAGGTTGGGGTTTCGGGAGGCCTGATATTTAAATTTATGGTAACTGAATATACCGACTTTTTTATGGGTATAATGGCGGAATATTATCCCACTGACCTGATAAAAAATTCAGGTGATGGCGATGCAATTCACCTTTTGAACTATTCATTCAATACCGGATACATGTTCAGAACGAACATGTTTAACCTCTGATAAATTCAGAATAAAACAGGTAAAGCCGCTACTTCCAGCGGCTTTTTTTACGGTTAAACTTCAGTTATGCATTGTACAGGGCATTCTTCGGCACATGCTCCGCAGCTTATACATTCATCTTCATTTATTTTCCTTTTACCATCACTCTGTTCTGATATACACGATACAGGACATACCGGTTCGCAGGCACCGCATGCGGTACATTCTGAAGCATTAATTCTATAGGCCATTAAAATCCTCCTGTACTAAATTAGTATATCAGCATAATAATTACTATTCTATGCATGTTCAAAAAAATTTTTATTATTTGAACTGTTCTTATATAACTATTCTAATTGACCGGAAAAATACTATAGGTGGAAATTCAGCATTTACAGGATTGTTTCAGTTTCAGGAACTATAAATCATGCGAGTTGGTTTTTTATATTTCGAAAAAAGGGGTAATAATTGATGAAGGGGAAAACCGGTATTGTAATTGCGACAATGATTGAGGCTTTACCTTTTATAAAGGGGCTATCCCTTGAACCGACTGCGAGGAAACCCTTCCCTGTCTATATAAACAATGAATTTACTCTTATTGTATCGGGCATAGGTAAAGTATATGCAGCCCTTGCCGCAGGGATGCTTATCCGTGATTCAGGCATATCTGCTTTAATAAATACCGGTTCAGCAGGCGGTCTAAGAGAGGGGGTTAAAACCGGCGACATCTTTCACATATCAGAAGTTGTAGATTATGACAGGCCGAAATTGAGGAATAATGAAATGAGAATAATCAAACCCGATACATTTGATGGTTTCAGGCTTGCGAGTCTTGCAACTCTTGACAGGCCTGTTATTACAGCGGGAGACAGGCAACTTGTTGGACAATATGCAGATATAATAGATATGGAGGGAGCGGGTTTTCTTCAGGCATGCCGCGCATTCGGAGCTGATGCCTATTTATGGAAGATAGTTAGTGATACTGCTGAGGATACCAGTGGAGCTGATATTGTAGCGAATATAAAAAAATTATCTGATACTCTATTCCAATTCATGAAGGAGTCTGTTTTTGTTAATTTCTGAACACCGGCAAAGGATATAATCCGATATCGGTATTTGATAAATATTATTACTGGAGCTGAAGTTTTATTTTCATATCCTGAACAATACTTCTTGCGACGTTTGTCAGCTCCTTATCAATAGTTCTATCCGGGACAAAGATAAAAAACCATCCTGTAAGACAGCAGCTTCTGAGATAATTTTTACTGGTGAAATATGTATATCTTCCTGTCCCGATTATTTTACCGTGTGTAGTGTCTATAAACCTCAGGTTTATACAGATCCGAATCCTTGCATCGTTTTCCTTATCAACGGAATGTGCATATTGCCCCAGGCTGCCGGCTATAAAATAATCAACATTTGTCAGTTTACCGAGTTTGCTGTAATCTCTTTCAGTCATACCGGTAATTTCAAAAGACTGTTCTTTAATAACTTTCATTATCTGGGTCCTTTCTACAATATCCCAGTTCCTTATTTTTATAAGTTCATTTGTGAGAGCGTCAGAAACATTTATTCCTGAATTTTTCGCGTTGGATGCATCTTCAAATGGTATAACTGCAAGTCGTATATTCTTTTTAAAACCAGCTGTCTCTTTGAAGTATAGATCTCTATCCAGTGAAGTGCACGAAAATACTGAAAGGATTATTACTGTTAATAATAAAGAGAGCTGTATTTTTTTCATTTTATCCCCTCTAAAAAATTAAAATTTCGATATAGAGATCATGTAAAATATAATACACCTTTTATCAGACAATACAAGTTTTTTATTTTTTAATTAACCGGCGGATATTTTGAACAAATTCTATATTTTCAGCCTTTAATATCCACTGTTACTAACTGTATAATTCATAATATGTGAATCATTAAAAAAAAATTTCTTCAGAAATATATGATAATCAGTTTTTTAATATTTTGTTACTCTGTATGTATTATATTCACCTGCGTCTATATTGAATTCAAGAAGACCGAATTCTGCTATGCAAGTATCATTATATTTACTTCCACTGTAAGTGCTGAGTATTTCGAGTTTCAATTTTTTGACAACCATAGGTTTTTTAAGAAGTATTTTTTGTCCGCCTCCATCATATTCATCAAATATACATTCATTTGTTTTCTCTTTTATACATTTATTATATGCAGCCTTATCTTTTTCATAATCAGGCACGTTATCTTCACAGAATTCATTTATAGTCAGTTTACCGCCTGCAAGTGATCTGCCGCAGAGATCTTTGCCGAATTCAGCTGTTATAATTTTATTCTGACCTGACTCGGGGTATAGTGTAAGCCTGAATTTTTTTACACGGTTATTCTGATAATAAAGATGCCTGAATTTTCCGAAACCATTTAGAATTGCTACACCATGTATTTTTACAGGTTTAGTTTCGAGTATTATATATTCCCCGACTCCGGAATCTTTTTTACCTTCGCACCATGCAGTCTCCGAATTTTTATCAAAGGCTTTTTCAGCTCCGTAATAATCAGAAGGTTTGTTCTTCTCAGCTAAACTTGAACTTGCTGAACATTTAGTTTCTTCCAGCAAAATATGCATAAAATCAACAGAATCAGCATACAGCATGGTTATAAAAAGTACCATGAATAAAAAGGCGAATATTTTTTTCATAATTGACTCCTCTTCTATCGGTTTAATACTTATTAGTATACCGGGGTTTTTTAATATTCATGACATACTAATTATTAATCATTATTTTAATGAAAAAGTCAATATACGTTTTTTTAATATTAAATTTTATAAAATTATTACAAGGCACCGGCATGATGACCGTAACCGCCAGAGAGATTATTTCATATAATTCCATTCACTGGAATTGAATTTATTTATATATCTTTCCATGATTGCATTTTCCGCTTCAGAAAGTTCTGCAAGTGAGAAGTTCGCGTTGAAACTTTCCATAAAGCAGAAAACAAGTTTTGCAATTAATTCATCTGTAAAATCTTCATTGAACCCTCTTTTTAATTCTCTGCAAAGAGTCGTGACTGCTTCTGAATGTTTATTAAAACCTCTTGATTTCAGTTTCGTATGATTGCTTTTTAATGCCGAACACACAAGCTCATCATCTATATCCATAAGAAGTGTACCATGCTGCTGAAGTATCCCTTTTTTCCTTACCTGGGCGCTGCCTGAAATTTTTTTCCCGCAGATAACAATATCATTTACAGGCCTGTACACTGCTTCAATAGAGAAATGCTTTAGGGCTTTAATTATCGGTGCTATAATTACGCTGAATGAACCCTCTACAGATTCCGGAACAATTTTTTTTTTAACCGGAACTGTAAAACTGTAGGTAAGTTCCATGTGATGAAGCACGGTCCCGCCGCCTGTTACCCGCCGTGTTACGGATATACCGTTTTTTCGGCAAAACGCAGTATTTACAAAATCATCAAGTTTCTGGAAATAGCCCAGTGTAACTGATGGAGCAGACCACCGGTAAATTCTCAGTGTCGGAAGAGGGTTTTTCATTGACTGCCTCTCAAGGATAGCCCTGTCGCGGGCCATATTTACAGCCGCATTCATGGGAGGATCTATAATTAGTCTGAACTCATTCACGATTAATATCCTTAATCAATATAAACTGTCAGCGAGGTATGAGCTTCGTACATTGGGCCCGGCAAAGATTCTATCAAATCCCATCCTGAGACCTGAATCTTTTATCTGCTCGAATTCGTCAGGATGATAATATTTTACTACCTCATACTGTTTCTGCCCCGGCTGAAGGTACTGACCCACTGTAAGGAGCCGGCATCCTGCATCAAGGAGATCCTGCATTGTACTGGTTATCTGTTCACCTGTTTCCCCCAGCCCGATCATCAGTCCGGACTTGACTTTTGCCCCCATATCAACCGCATTTTTTAACAGTTTTAATGAATGCCCGTAATCGCCTCCCGCCCTGACTCTAGGGAAAAGTTCTTTTACGGTCTCGATATTATGGTTGAGAATATGGATTTCTTCTTTTAAAATTATTTCGATTGATTGACCTGTAGAATTCCTGAAATCGGGAATCAGCAATTCAATTCTGCACTCTTTATTCTTTTCGGATATTTGTCTGCATGTTTCCGCAAATATTGATGCTCCTCCATCTTTTAAATCATCACGTGTTACGGAAGTTATTACGGCATATTTTAAATCGAGAATCCTTACAGCTTCAGCAATTCTTTCAGGCTCATCCATCTCAGGAGGTGAAGGCACACCCTTATTTACCGCGCAATAAGCGCAATTCCGCGTACATGTATCTCCAAGTATTAAAAATGTCGCTGTACCTCTGGCAAAGCACTCTCCAAAATTCGGGCATCCGGCTTCTGTACAAATTGTATGAAGCCCCAGTTCATCAACGGTCTTTTTAACTCTAAGGTAATCTTTTCCTCCCGGAATTTTGTACCTTATCCAATCCGGTTTTCTTAACGTTTTAATCACCCCATTTCAATACAGGTTTTTTTGCCGCAAGTACTGTATCAACCCTGCCCACAGGAGTTTGACAGGGAGCACCCAGAATTTTTTCCGGTTCATTGTCGCACTCAATACGGATTTTTTTCATGATTTCAATAAACCTTTCAAGAGAGGCGAAACTTTCAGTTTCAGTCGGTTCAATCATCATCGCACCATGAACAAGCAGCGGGAAGTAAACAGTGGGAGAATGAAATCCGTAATCCAGTATCCTCTTCGAAATATCGTTAGTCGTTATACCGTTGGGGAGCCCTTTGTCGTTTAAAACAAATTCATGCATACATCTCCTGTCTATGGGAAGATTATAAATATCTTTCAGTTTTGACATCAGGTAATTGGCATTCAGTACCGCAGTATCTGAAACTTCCCTTAGGCCGTTATAACCAAGCATACGGATATATATATAGGCACGGAGGCATATTGCAAAATTTCCGAAAAAGGAATGTACTCTGCCTATTGTTTGCGGCCTGTCGTATGCTGTTATATATTTTTTACCCTCTTTTCTGATAGCAGGTATGGGAAGGAATTCGACAAGATGCTCTGCGGCGCCAAGCGGGCCGGAACCGGGACCTCCTCCTCCGTGCGGAGTTGAAAATGTTTTATGCAGGTTAATATGCATAAGGTCAAATCCTATATCACTGAAACGGACCCTTCCAACAAGGGCGTTCAGGTTGGCGCCATCAGCATAAAACAGAGAGCCGTTTTTGTGGAGCGCCTCTGCTATTACGGTTATATTCCTGTCAAAAAGCCCGAGTGTATTCGGGCAGGTGAGCATCATGGCGGCCACATCTTCATCGAGAAGTTCCAGGAATTTGTCCAGATCAACATCACCGCTGCTGTTTGAAGGGACCTCCCTTACTTTAAATCCGCACATCGCGACTGAAGCAGGGTTTGTTCCATGTGCCGAGTCAGGAATAAGAATAGTTCCCCTTCTGTCATTCCTGCTTTCAAAATATTTTTTAATTACCATTACTCCTGTCAGTTCACCATGTGAACCTGCTGCAGGTGAAAGTGTAAAATCCTTAAGGCCGGTTATCAGTGAAAGATATTCAGATAATTCATAAAGAATACGCAGGGCCCCCTGTATATTTGCGTCATCTGCAAAGGGATGTAATCCTGAGAATGAGGGATTACGGGATAGCCGTTCATTAATTTTAGGGTTGTATTTCATTGTGCAGCTTCCAAGCGGATACATACCGTTATCCACTCCGAAATTCATCCGTGAAAGATTATTATAGTGTCTCACCACTTCCGGTTCACCGCAGTCAGGCAATGGTATTTCGTCCCTGATAAGTTTTTCAGGAATAGAGATATTAGTTCCAAATTCAGGTTCAGGCAGCCTGTACCTGTTCTGTCCGGGGCTGCTCTTTTCAAAAATCAGTTCAACATTCATAATCCTGCCTCCCTGATAATATCGTAGTATTCATCCGCATCATCCTTTGATATCATTTCGGTTGCGCAGACAAGTATACACCCCCTGTACTCTTCATAATACCTGCCTATATCGATACCGGGAGCAATCTTTCTATTGTTGAATTCTTTAATGAATTTTTCATGATTTTCGGGCCTGATAATAAATTCATTAAAGAACGGTTTATCATTATTTACTATTTCAATTCCCGATTCAGCGATTCTGTTTTTAAGATAAACAGCTGTCCTGTGATTAAGAAGGGCAAGCTCTTTGAGCCTCACTCCTGTGAGGCTCAGGTATACAGCGGCCCTGAGTGCTATGAGCCCCTCATTTGTACATATATTGGACGTGGCCTTTTCCCTTCTTATATGCTGTTCACGCGTCTGTAAAGTGAGTGTATAAACCCTGCTGCCTGACGTATCAAGAGTCTGCCCTACGAGTCTTCCGGGCATACGGCGGACAAAATCCTTCCTTGCAGAGATATATCCGGCATAAGGCCCGCCTGAATTCAGCGGATTTCCGAAACTCTGTATCTCGCCACATACAATAGAGGCACCGAGCTCACCCGGGCCTTTAAGAAATCCAAGGCTCATGGCTTCAGTAACTGCTGCAATTGTGATAACAGAAGTATTCTCGGTGAGCCTGCTGAAACTTTCGATATCCTCAATCAGGCCTGTAAAATTCGGTGTCTGAATAATAACAGAAGAGGTCTGATCATTAATTAATTCAGCGGCTTTTTTTATATCTGTAACACCTCCATCCAGTGGTATTTCAATAACTTCAAGTCCCGAAGCCCGGCCGTATGTTTTCAGTACCTCCCTGTAATTAGGATGTACACCTCTACTGACCAGTACCCTGCTCTTTCCGTTTATTCTTGCTCCCATAATTGCAGCTTCAGCCATTGAAGTGGCGCCATCATACATACTTGCATTGGTTACATCCATACCTGTTAGAGCGGAAAGCATTGTCTGGAACTCAAATATAGCTGCAAGTGTACCCTGGCTTACCTCGGGCTGGTACGGTGTGTATGCAGTGTAAAATTCAGATCTTGATGAAATTTCATCCACTACAGGGGGGATATAATGATTGTACGCCCCTCCCCCCATATAGTTACTTCTGAATTGTGTATTTGATTCCCCTGTTTTTGTAATCAGGCGTTCAATCTCAATTTCTGAAAGAGGCCCGGGAAGGCCTTCAATATGCCGTGTCTGTATTTCAGCAGGTATATCGTTAAACAGATCATCTATCTTCGAAACACCGGCTGCTTTTAACATAACAGCTCTTTGATCCGGTGAAAGTCCGGTGAAACTCATTTCATTCACCTTCTTTTATAAGCTTCAGGTAATCGGAAGCGTTAAGCAGACCGGGAAGATTATTTTTATCCTCAAGTTCAATTTTAAAAAGCCACCCTTTGCCGTAAGGATCACTGTTGATAAGTTCCGGGGAATCTTCCACATCCCTGTTAACGGTGAGTATTGTTCCGGCAGCAGGCGAATAAACATCTGATGCCGCCTTTGGTGACTCCACTACCGCAACCGTTTCCCTTTTAGCAATTTTTGAATTGACTATGTTTGAAAGAAATTCAACAAATACAATATCACCAAGCGCGTTCTGTGCGTGATCTGTAATACCGCAAATACCTGTACCGTCATTGTTCAGTTTAATCCATTCGTGATCCTCTGTATATAGAAGATCCTCCGGCACTTGCATTCCTTTTTCCGGATTACTCATGTCCCCCTCCTGTATACTTTCCTATATTAAAATTATTTAATTAAAATATAATTAATTACCCGTTATAGGCATAAAAAGGTTTTTTAACGACCTGAGCCTTAACACCTTTATCTCGGATTATTATTTCAACAATATCACCGGAAGAAACGGTATTTTTTTCAACAAGGCAGAGAGCAATCCCTTTCTTAAGTAGAGGGGAAAACGCCCCGCTGGTAACATAACCGATCCGGTTGCCATTGAATATAACTTCGCACTTCTCTCGCGGTATACCTTTATCTGTAAGCTGTACGGCGATCTGCACCCTTGTGTTGCCACCGGACTTGAGCTGGATCAGTTCATCCTTACCAATGTAATCTGCATCAGAGCTTATTAACCATCCTATCCCGGCTTCAACAGGGTTTATCGATTCATTTAATTCATGGCCGTAAAGAGAATAACACGCTTCAAGTCTCAACGTGTCCCTGGCCCCCAGACCTGCAGGTATCAGCCCGTAACAGGTTCCCTCCGCGATAAGTGTGTTCCACAGTTCCTCAGCTTTTGAATTATGTATAAAGAGTTCATAACCGGCCTCACCGGTATAACCCGTAGCTGATATCATTATCGCTGAACCGGAATAACGGTCATAATGAAACCTGAACCTTTCAAGTTTTTCAATTGAATCATCTGAAAATATTTTTTTCATAATTTCTCCGGACGCTGGCCCCTGTATATCAATCTTAGCCGTATCACAGGAGATATCTTCTATTGTTACCCCGTCAATGAGATGTCTTTCCATCCAGCTGAAATCTTTAAGTGTTGTTGCGGCATTTACAACCAGAAAGTAATGACCTTTTTCTACCATAAATATAAACAGATCATCAATGACACCGCCGTGTGGATTACAGAAAACAGAATACATCCCCTTCCCTTTTTCAAGTTTTGACATTGACGTAGGAATAAGATTCTCAAGGTATCTCTTTGACTCAGGGCCTTTAACGACAATTTCTCCCATGTGTGATACATCAAAGAGTCCGGCCGCGTTTCGTACTGCCATATGTTCTTCAAGAATTGAACTGTACTGAACAGGCATCTCGTAGCCGGCGAATTCTACAATCCTGGCACCTGAATCAACATGTACTTTATAAAGGGGGGTCTGTTTCATCGTCTCATCCTCCTCAGGCCGATATCTGCCGCACGAAGAAGCGGATCGTAAACCTCGCTTACTGACGGGCAGTATGCAAGTTCAGTTCTCCAGAGTTCGTCAATTGTAATACCGAACTCCACTGCCATGCTTATTACATTTATCCTTGATGCGGAGCCTTCCTTCCCCGCGCATTGGGCTCCAAGTATAGTCCCCGAATTTTTATCAAAGATTATTTTCACTGTAATATCACTGTTGTCAGGATAATAGTCAGGGCGGATTTTAGAGGTTATCCTGCCGGCAAGCGGTTCAAATCCCCTTTCCGCTGCGGTAACAGTATTAAATCCCGTACCCGCAATCTCATACGAACCCGTTCTTGTTACAAAAGTAGAAGCTGTTCCGCGGTATTCATTTTTGCCGCCAAGTGCGTTTAATCCCGCGATGGTACCCTGTTTATATGCGGAAGTCGCAAGTCTTGATGATACTCTTTTCCCGTCAATGGTTGACCATCCTGAAATACAGTCTCCTGCCGCAAAAACTGAAATAGCAGAAGTACAAAGATATGAATCAGTAATAATGCCTGACTTATCAAAAGAGATACCGGAGTTTTCCGCCATTGAGGTATCTGGAGAGAAACCGGCGGCAATTATAACAATATCAGTATTTATTTCTTTATCTGAGCAGATGATACGTATATTTTCTTTAAAAGAAATAAATTCAACGGCACTGCTGCCTTTATGGATCGATATACCTGCAGATGACAGATAATCTTCATAACCGGCAGACATATCAGGGTCAAGTACACCAGGCAGAAGCTGTTCTTTCATTTCAACCAGAGTGACTTCTTTATCGAGTTGTTTCAATGCATAAGCTGTTTCTATTCCTATCGCTCCGCCGCCGATTACGGTGAAATTTTTCTTTCCTGCAGTAGATTCAATAATTTTCGTGAGGTCAGAAACCCCGGTTAGAGTAAAAACTGATTTATTAAGGAGTTCCTCTACACCTTTTACGGGGGGGATTACAGCCCTGTTTCCCGTAGCTATAATAATCGCATCGTAGCTTTCTTTATTTTCAATTTCCGAACAATGGTACACTACTACTTTTGAATCTGGAAGAATTTTAACCGCTTTACCGTTCAGTTTAATGATACCGCTTTTCTGCAGCCCGATATCCTGAAGGAGATTTTCCGGGCTGACAATTTTTTCAAGGGCATACGGAAGGCCGCAGGGATGCATAAGGTCTTTCTCCTTCGGATCTATTATGATAATCTCATCTTTAGGAGAATTACGTTTTACCGACATAGCCGCAGCATATCCTGCTGAACCGAATCCGCAGATTATAATTTTCATCAGATTCTCCCTGTTTTTAAGGAGTTAATTTTTTTGTAAAAATTAATATCGCATATCAAATATAACTGATTGGCTGTTATATTTCAAATTTGAGAGGAATTTCTTTTTAAGAAAAAATTCCGATTCCTGATTTTTTATAATGAGGTTCTGGCAGGAGGGGGCTGCAATTGCCCCTATAATTTCTGCTGATACGGGAAACTGCAGAAGTAAGTATGGAATTTTATTTATCGAGTTTAATAATATCCCCGTGATCCATAATTATAGCGTCAGGAAATTTCTTCCTGATATGTATTGCAGGATGTCCAACTGGTTCATCCCCCAGTCTGAATGAGCCCCAGTGAAACGGAATCATTTTTTCAGCCTTCAGTTCTTTAAAGCCTAGAATCGCTTCAGAATCGTCCTGGTGCGCATAGTGCATAAACCAGCGGGGATGGTAGGCACCAGCGGAGATAAAGGCATAATCAATGCCTGGAAATTTCAGGGAGAATTCTTTATATAATCGTGAATAGCCGGTATCTCCACAGATGAAGATTTTGTTTTTCCCTGTGTTTATAAGGAACGAACCCCAGAGTGAGCTGTTAACTCCTGAAAAGGCCCTTCTTGACCAGTGTTGTGACGGAAGGAAGGTAACCTTTATTGTGTTAATAAATGTATTTTCCCACCAGTCCATTTCCGTTACATCTGCGTTATCCCCTCTCATCTTTAAAATTTCAGGGCTTAAACCGGCAGGCACTATAAATTCAGTCTGTTCGGGCAGGCATTTAATACTCTCTTCATCAAGGTGATCATAATGATTGTGTGTTATCAGAACAGTTATGTTCCCCTTTATCTTACCGGCCTCTTCAAATGTAAGGGCTGATTGTACTTTTCGTTTTTTGACAAATGGTATATCACCAAAGACCGGATCTATAATAATTACATCACCCGACACTTTAATAAGTACTGAGGCATGGCCAATCCAGGACATGAAGTTGTCTCCTGAATTTATATATTCAGAAGTAAGATAACTGACTCCCGGGAAAAAATTCTCCTCCCCGGCAGTATATTTTGCTTTTTTAGAAAAAAATCTCCATTTAAGCACAGTAAAAAAACCCTTTTTATCCATTTCAAGCCAGGGATTAAAATATTCACCATCACGGGAATGAGGGGCATAAAAAAGAGATGTGTCAACGGAACTGACAGATTCTTTCCAGCCATTATCATCAAAAAGTTTTTCTATGTCGCCATTAACGCTGTAAACAAGTGTGGAAGTCATTAGAATTACCATTACTATTATGGGAATTTTTTTCAGTAAATTCATTATCTGCAGATTCCTGAATATTATGGATTCATTAGGATAACGGTGTGGAATATGTTGCAATAAAATTATTTATAATTAGATAAAAGGGGAGCAATTTAATAAAACAGATAAAAACATTATACCAGTCCTTCATCCTTCTTTCGTCTTGCTTCTGTGAGGGCTTCCCTGACTGTCTTTTCGTCCTCCTCAAGCATTCTGATCCTTATGAGCCTGTCACGATCATTTGGTTCAGATTCATCAGCTCTGCGTTCTTCAATAAGGGAATTACGGATTGATTTCTCATCTTCATGCAGTCGCCTGATTCTAATCAGCCTGTCACGGTCATGCTGCCGGTCTTCAAGAACTTTTCTTATCTGAATTATTTCATCCCGTATCGATTTTTCATTTTCTTCAAGTTTCCTGATACTGATCAGTTTGTCTTGATCTGAAGGGGCAGATTCGAGTTGACGTCTCTCCATGATCAGTTGCTCCCTGACGGTTTTCTGATCCTCCTCAAGTGTCCTGAGTTTTATTAAATTATCACGCTCATTCAACTCCATTTCGGCAAGTTTTCGTTCTTCAATAATTGAGTCTCTAATATTTTTCTCATCCTCTTCGAGTCTCCGTATATTAATCAGTTTTTCCCTCTCTGTTTTAAGTGCCTCCTCCATCTTCCGTTCATTTATAATTTTCCTGCGAAGTGATTCAGCATCGACTTCATATCTTCTGAGTCTGATCAGCCTGTCTCTGTCATTCTGTTCAATCTCCTGCAGCCTTCTTTCGATTATCAGTATATCCCTGAATGTCTGTTCATCCTCTTCCAGCCTGCGGAGTTTTATAAGTCTATCCCTGTCTGCGGGATCAAGTTCATGCTTTTTCTTTTCTTCTATCAATGCGTCGCGCACTGTTTTCCTGCTCTCCTCAAGCTGGCGGACCCTGATAAGTCTGTCCCTTGCGGTTTCATCTGTCTGAGCACGTTTACGATCTTCAATAACAGAATCCCTGGGAGAACTTCCTTCCTCATCCCTCCTTGTTTTAATGAGATTATTCCGTTCAACAAGGTCTTCGTGCTGACGTCTTTCTTTTACTAGTTTTTCTCTGTCAGGATTATCCTCTTTCGGGATATGCAGTTTTAAGTCATCACTATCTGGTCCATTCAGGTTCTCAGGAGTTGCCATATTTCGCCTCCTTAAGGGATTCTATTTAAATAATTTAATCTATTATATGGGATAAATCTAAAAAAAAGGGGTATAGATTATTAAAAAACCCCGGCAAAATTTAACTCTTAACCGGGGCTCACTGTTTTTTATTTTCAGAAATGACTATTCGTAGAAATTATCCATTGGGGTGATCTGTTCCATCATGATATGTATATCCTCTTCCTTCGGAAATTCCTGAAATAATTTTTTTTCCTCTTCAACTGTGCCGTTCTCAGATTCGTTGACAAGTTTTCCAATCATGGTTTCAATATCTTTATCTGTATTGCCTTTTATCAATATAATATTAGGTCCTGAATCTATTCCCCAGTTGAACCCGTCATCTATTGTAGCCATGAAAGTTTCAGTTATTCCATCACCATTAGCATCTTCACAATAATAAACCGTTTCATCACCGGCTTTCGCAGTGACTGATTTAAAAAATTTCTGATTTATATCGTTGGGGTTTTCCGGATTGACTCTTGTTGACAGAAGTCGCCTTTTCAATGTGAGCTTTGATTCACGACGATTTTTCATAAGTTTCCTGAATTTTTCCACGTGTAGTTTTATAAACCTGTCTCTTACAGATTTATAAAACTGGCCAAAATTCGAGGTGACAAATTCCTCGTTTCTGTTTTTCAGGAGATCACTCCTCCTGTAAATAATCCTTATATAGTCCGGCTTTCCATTAATCTTGTTGAGCCAGAAATCATTATTTTCAATATATTTGTTCTCCGCATCCATGACTATCTTTTTCATACGTACATCTTCTTTATTATCATAACCGTCAACAATATGATAGGTCTTATTATTTTTAATAACGAGGAGATTTTCCACTGAATTGTCTTTATTCTGTTCATCAGGAATTTCAATTCTCTGAAACGCAATGCGATCCTCCCAGTATCGGGAAATATTGTCTGATTCAATTGTTATGAATCCCTTTTCCTTTGAAAATGTAATCCCTGAACAGAAAAATATAAATAAAAATATGACAAATACGGTAGAGTTATATTTTTGCATATAATAATCCTTTAACTACTGTTTATTAAACCTGTAATCTTATATTTTTTATCGGGATTTATCTGATTAAAATAAACATTAAAAAAGTGACAGCCTGCTATTTTCCGTTGGATATGCTGTCAAAATTTTTCTGTGAAGCTGACGCTTAAATAATTATTGACACTTTTAAAAAAACACTTTATTAACATCCATAAATGATATCTGTTAATAAAAAAAAATCGGGTATTTATATGAAAAAGCTTCCAGTTATACTTTTCTCGGCAGTTCTTCTTTTTAATTCAGCATGTGAAACCACAAAAAATCAGACTAAAAACAAAAATGCAACTGGCGGTTCTATTGCTGCCGGGTCTGCAATTGAAAAAAAATCGTTTAAGACAGATAAAAACAATCCACCAAAAAACAGGTCAGGGCAGACGGTGCTGAAATCCGGCAATTATAAATATGAAGGTGAAATTGCTGAAGGCAAACCCGATGGCAACGGGAAACTGTCAAGATACAGTGGAAACGGGGCTCTTATTTCTGAAGTTGAGGGTAAATTCAAAAACGGCAGGCCTGATGGGGAAATGCAGGTCATAAATTACAACAAAGATGGAAAGCCGGAAAGCAAATACAACGGTACAATGAAAAATGGTTCTTTTAATGAATATGACACAGGCTCGCTTACAATTTTTAATAAAAATGGTAATAGTATAAAAACTTATAAAGGAAGTTTCAGTGATAACAAACTTTATGGGACAGGAGAGCTCATTAAGTACAGCAGTAACGGAAAAATAGAGAGCAGGTATAAAGGGAATTTTAAAAACGGAATACCGGAAGGTAGTGGAACTTTATATGAATATGATGCGAATGGCAGACTCGCCGGTAAAATTGAGGGTAATTTTTTTAACGGATATCCAAGTGGTAAAGTTAAAATTTCAAGCTATAACAGTTCCGGAAAACTTATAAAAACTATCAGCGGTGAATATAGAAACGGCAAATTATACGGAACAGCAGTGATAAATGAATATGATGAGAATGGCCATAGAATTTCAGAATATACGGGAGAAGCAGTTGACGGTAAAGCTGATGGTAAAGGTGTACTGGTCAGATTTAATAAAGATGGTGAAATTATTTCAAGATATACCGGGAATTTTAAAAAGGGTAAACCTGATGGTGAAGGTAAGCTGATCAGTTACGGAAAAAATGGTAAAATGGATTATATGTATACCGGTATTTTTGAAGATGGTGAGTTCGACGGTAAAGGTCTTCTTTCTGAATATGATAAAAATGGTAAAATCATTTCGAAGTATGAAGGAACTTTTAAAAATGGTAAAAAAGATGGTAGCGGGACATTTACTGAATTTGATGAAAATGGTGTTGTCATCTCCAAATATATGGGTAATTACAGATATGGCAAACGTAATGGTCAGGGCTCATTTTTCAAGTATAATGAAAAGGGAATTTTAATCTCTAAATATCTTGGGATTTTCACTGATGATAAAATGACCGGTGAGGGTGTGTTGTTTTTTTACGACATTAATGGTAAACTTACGATGAAATATCTCGGCCATGTAGTTAATGGCGTTCCTGACGGTGAAGGGACTATGTTCAGGTATGACAGTAACGGCAATCTGATTTCAAAATATACCGGTCAGTTTAAAAATTCGCAAATGCATGGAGAGGGTACTCTTTTTACATTCAATTCAAAGGGAAAGCTTCTCAATAAAATTTACGGCTCCTGGTCTGAGGGAAATATGATGGAGGAGAAGTCCGCATCATCCGGTGATGGAGACACCTACTCGGGCGAATGGCTTAACGGTCAAAAACATGGTTTCGGGCTCTATACATGGGGGAAAAAATCAAGATGGTTCGGAGCAAGATATATCGGAAATTTTGAATTTGATAAAAAAGGTAATAAAGGCTCTCTGATTCTTCCTTCCGGAGATAAATATGTCGGCGGATTTAAAGACGATAAGCTTCATGGTGATGGTGTATGGTATTACGCTGACGGATCAAGATTTATAGGTATTTTTAATGAAGGCAAATGTGAAAGCAAAGGCCTTAAAATATGGCCTGACGGTACGAGTTATATAACAGCAATAGACAGTTATTATCACAGCAAAAAAAACGCATATATGCCCAGCTCTGAAGGAATTAAATATAAAACCTGCACAATCAGTGACAGAACAAAAAACGGCAGGGGAACATACGTGTGGAATTCTGATAACCTGACTGATCAATTATCAGACACTGATAAAATTGAATGGAAACCTGAAGAATAAAGATTAGAGGTCTGTATGTCGTTGTTCAGAAAAAATCCTTTACTTTTTTAAATCTGCAGTTATTCTTTTAAAAAAATAGAGATTGGGAGCCGGTATGAAAATAGTAACTCTTGATGAAAAAAAATTGTCACTTGAAAATAACGGAGAACTTGAACTTTTTTTTGTTGGTACAGGAAGTGCATTTACTAAAAGGCAGTATCAGACTAATCTTCTTATTATAAAAGGAAAAGATCATCTTTTAATAGATTGCGGAACGAAATGTCCACAGGCATTATCTGAACTGGGCCTCCCTGTTACTGATATACGTAATTTTCTTATAACCCATTCCCATGCTGATCATATCGGCGGACTGGAGGAGGTCTCTCTCATGGGGCGATATTTTACTAAAATAAAACCGAATATGGTAATAACTGAAACATACCAGCATATACTCTGGGATATGTCAATGAGAGGGGGATGTGAATATAATGAGGATGATGCAGGTGATGTACTGCATTTCAAAGATTTCTGGGATATAATAAGACCTCAGTGGCTTCCGGACTATAACAGGGAAACCTATGGAGTTAAGGTTGGTGATATAGATATTAAAATAATGCGCACAAAACATATACCTGATTCATCATATGACTGGCAGAGTTCTTTCTGGAGCTGCGGAGTAATAATTGATGACAGGATATTTTTTACAAGTGATACAAGGTATGATCATGATCTTGTTGATCATTATGAAAGTAAATTTAATTTTGAATCTATTTTCCATGACTGCCAGTTTTTTACCGGTGGTGTTCATGCTTCAATTGACGAATTAAATAATTTCCCGGAATCTATAAAGAAGAAAATGTACCTGACACACTATGGTGATAACTGGGAGGAAAATGAAAACAAGGTCTCTTCATATGGTTTTGCAGGACTGGCAAAACAGCATGTTTTCTATACATTTTAAAGATAATCAGCCTTAAGAGTAAAAAAAGAAATGGTATCCCCCCGGATACCATTTCTTTTTTTACATTAGGTTCATATGAAATTATATCACTTTGACAGCGACTGCTCTTTGACCTTTGTCGGAATCTTCAATTTGAAAATCAACCTTGTCACCCTCGCGAAGACTTTTGAATCCATCACCCGTTATACCTGTATAATGGACAAAAATATCCCCACCCTCATCCTTTGATATAAAACCAAAGCCTTTCTTTTCATTGAACCATTTTACAACACCGCTCGGCATAAAGAAAACTCCTTAAAAAGTTATAAGTTTTATTTACAGTAACACTGCCGTTAACAAATCATTATGTATTATTACAGCATATTAGTGAATGTAAATATTTAATTCTTGTTCATTGTAAATTATTAACTTTTTTTTGTCAAAATTATTTTGAATAATAAAAATAAATAACCCCGTATTATACGGGGTTATGCGGATGTAACTGGAGGTTGTTTCTAATATAAAGATGCAAGGCTTAATTTAATAATTACTATTTTTTTATACATAAAATATATTTTATATATTTTAAAATATACAAAAATATTATTTTATATCCGTTTTGAGAATCTGCCCTGGGTATATCATTGAAGGTTTTTCAATAATATCCTTATTTTTTTCATAAAGTGCCTTCCATTTGTCAGGTTCGCCATATAACTGTGAACTTATACTGTAAAGCGTATCCCTGTATTTTACAATATACTCATTTTCACCTGCTGTCACTGGTATGGTTTCAGGTTCAGTAGAAACTATCGGTTCCCCCTTCTGTTCTTCTGTGATTGAAACATTTTCACCCGTTCCACTGAATATGCTGCTTATTCTTCCGGAATAAAGATATAACAGGAATATGATAAGAGCAATTACAATGATTAGGAGATAATATTTCGCAAGGAATTCCTTAATGCCGAAAATATCTTCAGGATCATGTCCTGCTTCTTCTTCAATTTCCTTGTGATGTTCGGCCTCCTTCTCTTCAAGAAAAACGAAATTACTGAAGTATTCCTCTGCTGCCTTTGTAAATTTGTAATTTTCAAAAATATAATTCAGGGTCTGAGACTCCACATCTGTTATCTTGCCTGCGTCTGAAGCTTTATTTACAATTTTTTTTGCTTCAGCAAGAGAAATCTTTTTGTCTTTCTTTTTGCTTACAGATTTATCAGCTTCTTCAAGCATGGCTTTATCATAATGTCTTCCCTTTATTGTTTTATAATACGATGACATAATAAACCTCCATAATTAATTACAAATAAATCATATCTGCCTGAATAATTCAATAATAAGATTAAAATTTTCTTATAAAAAATTATTCTGGACTTCAAGGTTCTTACATAATATAATCATAAATCGAGGGGAGGTAAAATCATGGAATATTTTAAAAGACTATATTCATTTATTGAAGGATTTTTGGGATTTTTAAAATTAAAAAATAAATCCAATGTTTCCGCAGGAAGCATTATCGAAGAACAGGCGTTAAAGTATAATAATAAACCTCTTATACTATTCGAAGATCGTGAAATATCATATTCAGAATTTAATGAGACAGCAAATAGATATGCTCATTTTTTTCTTAAAAGAGGATTTATTAAGGGGGATACAGTCGCGTTATTAATGGACAACAGGCCTGAATTCCTTATTATTCACGCCGGACTTGCAAAAATTGGTGTTGTACCCGCTCTTGTAAATAATAACATTAAAGGACAGATTCTCGCTCATGCTGTTAACATAGCAGATGCAAGAGCGTTAATTATCGGCCATGAATATTTAAATGAGATTGTAAAGATTAAGAAAGATATCAAATTAAAAAAACCAGGACTGTTTTTAATTGAATGTGAAGATAAAAAAGTAAAAATTCCAAAAGGATTTGAAGACCTTACACCTTTCCTTGATAAAGAGCCTGTATCCAATCCTGTAATTAAACCTCCAATTAATTCAAAAGACACTCTTGAATATATATACACATCAGGCACAACCGGGATGCCCAAGGCAACTGAACTTAAACATCAGAAATGGATTCAGCTTGGATATGCTGCGGGCGGTTTCAGTCTCAGGGCCATTTCAGATGATGTACAGTATATGTGTCTTCCTTTATACCACAACAGCGGTATAAATATCGCCTGGCCTACAACAGTAATGCATGGCGGAACTTTTGCAATGAGAAGAAAATTTTCTGCTTCTGCATTCTGGGATGACGTCAGGAAATATAACGCCACTCTGTTCATATATATAGGGGAATTGTGCAGATATCTTAATAATCAGCCACCAAAAGATAATGATTCAGATAATCCGCTGAAATTTATTCTAGGTAATGGTATGAGAGGTGATTACTGGGTTGAATTTAAAGAAAGATTTAAGATAGAAAAAATAATTGAGGTATATGGTGCAACGGAAGGTGTGGGAGCCCTTAATAATCTTAAAGGCATTCCCGGGATGATAGGCCGTTTAACAGCAGCTACTATCAGGATGGGTGAAGTTGTAAAGTATGATATTGAAAAAGATGAGATTATCAGGGATGAAAAAGGGTATGCTATTAAATGTAAACCTGGAGAGACCGGACTGTTCCTCGCTGCAATTAATAATACAAATCCCTTTTCAGGATATAAAAATAACAAGAAGGCTACAAATTCTAAAATAATAGAAAATGTTTTAAAAAAAGGAGATGCTTATTTTATAAGCGGAGATCTTTTCAAACTTCATAAAAAGGATTATGTTTCTTTTGTTGACAGGCTTGGTGATACTTTCAAATGGAAAGGTGAAGTCGTATCAACAAATGAAGTATCAGATACTATCAGCAGGTTTGGAGCTTTTGAAGACTGTAATGTTTACGGAGTATCTGTAAATAAAACTGAAGGTCGGGCTGGAATGGCTGCACTTACTCTGCTTCCAGGGAAAAAATTTGATGCTAATTCTTTTTCAAAGTTTATTGTTGAGAATCTTCCGATCTATGCACGGCCATACTTTCTGCGGATGAGAAAGGAGAAGGATGCGACAACAAGCTTTAAGCAGGTTAAATCATATCTGCAGAGTGAGGGTTTTAATCCGGCTTTAATCAAGGATCCTCTCTATTTTTTTGAACCTGTAAATCAAAAATATATTAAACTAACACCCAAAGTTTATACAGATATTGAAAAAGGTATGTACAGATTTTAACAAAAAAGCCCCGGTTATAATCCGGGGCTTTTTTAAATATAACAGCTCAGAAGGCTCCAAGCTGACATTTTATAATTTTAATCTTCAATTTTTCACAGGCACATGCTACTTCAAATCTGCTCATTTTAAGTTCACTTGATATATTCCAGATTGCAAGACAGGATATTTTACCGTCTTCAAGATATTCAAATATTTTATCTTCAAGTTTTTCTGATACTGATTCAGCATCTTTTATTTTTTTTGTTCCGTGTCCGAACAGCCCGAGTTGACATTCAACCATCCTGATTTTACTATTGTCTATGGCAATTCCCAGGATGTTTGGGAAAATACTATGTTCTTTTACAAGTTTAAATGCTTCAGCACATGAAATTGTACCATCAGAAACGGTTGCTTTCAGAATTTCATTAATATCAGTTTTTTCTTCGGTACTCATGTTTATTCTCCTTTCTCTTCCAAAAAATATTTTTTAGCATCAGCCCATAATTTTTCAAGCTGGTAATAACTTCTCATATCATCGGTAAAAATATGAGCTATAATTTCTCCGAAATCTATAATTATCCATTCAGAATTATAGTCAGGATTTCCGTACATTTTCAGTCCGTTAGTAATTGCAAATCTTTCGAGTTCTTTCGCTAAAGTACGACAATGAATTTTTGAATTTCCTGTGGCAATTATAAAATAATCAAGATAAGTATTTACCTGCCTGAGATCCATCAGAATGGGACTCTCAGCTTTTTTTTCATCAAGAAGCTCAAGGCATTTTTTACCTATATCAAGCATGTAATTATCCTTTTTTTCATTTTTCTTTTCTGTCACCAGCCCTGTCCTCTCCGATTATTATTAAAATATTACTTAATTGAGTGGTGTCGGTTACGAAATAAATTTTATTGATACCGGTGACTTCCGCAGTTTTATTGGCTGCTTTAAAATCACATTTTCTGCAAATTATAATTGAATCTTTCTGTATGGGATAAGCTGATGTGCCGAATTCTATTACATTTAACCCGTCACGGATCAGATCGTTTCTCATTTTTCTTGCTAATCCTGTTACGTTTGTACCGTTAAGTATGCTTATTTTTACATTGGGATCTGATTCTGATTCTGTAACAATTTTTGTTAAAAACTCCTGCTGATATGTTTTATAACTTAATTCATCAACAACGTAAAGTCCGTTATTAAAACCTCCGGGAAGGAGTGTGGAATCAACATTCCCTTTCTCAAAAACAATATTTGAAATAGACAGAATTTCCTGCGGCAGGAGATTTGTCTTGATATTCTTAAAAAGTTCGTTAATAAAAATTTCACTTAAACAGCTTTTCAGATTATCTCTCTCTGCATATAGGGTCATAAGAATATCAAGAATCCGGTCATATTTCATATAGATGGAGTTTTTTTCAGAACTGTTAATGTATTTAACTAATTTTTTTCCATCAAGATATTTCAAACCGAATTCAGTACCTGGAGCAAGGCCCGCCTGATCAATCATTAAAAGATTAATACCTTCAAGCATGTCAATTACTCGAACAACATCAGGTGAATATACTTTTATGAAAAAGGGAACATTCAGTTTGATATCCTTTTTAAGAGTCTCTCTTAACCTGTCAAAATAATAAAAATCAAGTTCGGATATCTTTTTTATTTTATTACCGTTTTCATCCATCAGAACACGGTAATCGGGTGGAATAAAAGTTATACCGATATTATTATTTGAAGGATTGAGCGATAAAATTGCAAAAAATGAAAAAGTATTTTCGTGATAAACGTTTCTTCCTGCTATTAATACATTTATCAGACCATTTTTACTGATAATTTCATCAACGACATTTCTGGTCCCTTTTTTGTATTCATTCAACCCGAGCAGAAGTAGTATCACTAATCCTGCGGCAACAGCAATTTTACTCTTATTATTCAATTTTTATATAACTCCTTCCTGTTTATATAATCAATTACATGATCAGGCATAAGATACCTTACTGACAATCCTTTCTTTAGCCGCTCTCTTATCATTGTTGAGCTTATATCTATGAGAGGATTTTCACAGGTGATAACTTCTCTGGTTATTTCTTTAATATCGTTTCTAAGGTCAATGCTTCCAGGACGTTTCATAACAATAACCGGCGTTTCAGCCAATAATTCATTATAAGACTTCCAGGTGTCAAGTTCATTAAATGAATCAGAACCTATTATCAGGTAAAGTTCATCTTCTGGATAAGAATTGCGGAGCTCATTAAATGTAA
Organism: Spirochaetota bacterium; assembly: GCA_036745755.1. Classification (GTDB taxonomy): domain Bacteria; phylum Spirochaetota; class UBA4802; order UBA4802; family UBA5550; genus UBA5550. Next base: position 30,660 of record DAIOFM010000018.1, read on the forward strand.
ATATTGTATATGAAGGAGTTTCCCTCCGAATCTCAATATCAGATACTTCTATATACTGATTTCCGGTCACAGCAATAGAAGTCATCTCAAACCGTTCTTCCGGAAGGATTTTATCCTTGATATTTTTATGAACAGGCATTTTGGCAGGTATCAGAAGAATCCTGTCAAGTCCGGTTTCTTCCCGCAAAAATTCCATATTAATAAGATGGCCATAATGGACGGGATTGAAAGTCCCTCCGAATATACCTGTTCGTCTGATTTTATCTTGCCTCGCCATTACCGTAAACAATATATTTCAGAGTTGTCAGCCCCTCGATCCCCATGGCGCCTCTGGCATGAAGTTTCTGGGTTGATATTCCTACCTCGGCTCCAAGACCGAATTCACCTCCGTCATGGAACCTTGTTGAAGCATTAACCATTACTGCAGCAGAATCGATTTCTTTAAGAAATCTTTCTGAATTATAATAGTCAGAAGTAATTATTGTTTCAGTATGTCCTGAATTATACTGTGATATATGATCAATGGCTTCATCAAATGAAGATACGATCTTCACAGAAATGATTAGCTCGAGATATTCAGTACTCCAGTCATCATGAGATGCCGTCTTTATACCTTGCGCAAGATTTACAGTTTTTTCACATCCCCTGACTTCTACTCCGCAATCAATAAGGCATTGAATCAGTTCAGGGGCATACGGATATTTATCATGTATCAGAAGTGTCTCTGCAGCGTTACATGCGCTTGGTCTCTGGACTTTCGCGTTAATTGTAATTTTTTCAGCTGTTTCCTTAACAGCAGTCTCATCAACAAAAACGTGGCACACTCCTTTCTCATGTTTAAGCACCGGAATTGTGGATTCACGGGTCACCATCTGTATAAGACCCTCCCCTCCCCGCGGAATAACAATATCAATATATTTATCCTTTTTAAGAAGAATTGGAACCAGTGATCTGTCAAGATTTTCCATTACATTTACTATATCTTCGGGCTGCCCTGCTTCTTTAATAGCATTCCTTATGATTCTGGCAAAAGCCATGTTGGAGTACATAGCCTCCTCCCCGCCCCTCAATATCGCTACATTTCCGGATTTTATGCATAACGCTGCAATGTCAACTGTTACATTAGGCCTTGATTCATAAATAACAGCTACGACTCCAAGGGGTATACGCATCTGCCCTACCCTTATACCGGATGGGACAACTTTCATATTTTCAATTCTGCCCACGGGATCAGAAAAATTTGCGATCTCCTCGACTGAGCAGGCTATCCCTTCAATACGTTTCTCATCAAGCAGCAGCCTGTCATAGAATGCATTCGATACTCCCTGTTTCTTCGCGTTTTCCAGATCCTTTTTATTCTCAGATATGATGAATCTGATATTTTTTTTCAACTCAGCAGAGATACTCATCAGAATGCGGTTTTTATCTGCAGTACTCAGGTTGGCTGCTATGCGGACAGCTTTTTTAGCTCTTGAACATAATTCATCAATATATTGATTACTTGATTCATTGACTGACATAAATACTGGCTCCTGAATTTCTTACTTTTTAAATTTTGACTTCAGATTTTTCTTTGAAATAATATAATAGATGGTCGCGTATTCATCAGAAACAACAATTTTTTTGACTTTACCGTCAACATCCGGCTTAACTGTATCATCAAATCGGGTCCCCGCGTAGTAATAAGCATTGAGAATCGCGGCCCTTTTTGCTGATTCCTCTTTCTGTATACCCTGAAGTCCCTCTTTTGGAAACCCGATACATACAATTTCGTATTCGTTATTACTGATAAAACCCTCTTTTACAAGAGTGGGTATATTCTGAACATTTTTAACGTCATTTTTAAAACAGGAAATAAACAACATTACAGATAATGAGCATATTACTATTAGTATTCTTTTCATTTTTTTCTCCTGCGGGTAATTGTTTTACTCTTTTATCAAATCGTAATTGTTAATTTTCTTCTGTAAATATTTTTTTAATGAAGCAGGACTGGCCTCGTAAAGTTTTTTATATATGTCCAGTTTTTCTGTATCATTGCCACTGCTTTCCAGAATCCATATTATCGTTTTTCTGATTAGCACAGATTTTTCAATCTTATACCGCTTGATAAGAAATTCATGGTCATTCAATCCGCTTTCTTTATACGAATAGTATCCTTCAAGACGATTGAGTTCATTTCTGCTGTTAAGGAGAATATAAGTATCAAGGATATTTTTTGAAGGGAGAAAAACAAATGTGGATATACCGATCTCCCCTTTCATCATACTATTTATAATGCTGGTTCCGTAAAGCCATCCCGTAAAAATTCCGGTTATGAGTAAAGATGTTGTAATCAGAAAAGTTTTTTTCATATTAATCTTAATAAGACGAAGTATCAATACTTATTCAATATGTCAATCTTTGTTTACTTGACAAAATTTTACTCAATTATTTCATTAAGGATACAAAAAATCACTTTAAAACATATATTTCCGTAACAGGATGAATATAATAGAAATATGTTTTTTTGCATAAGTATTATGCTGATAATTTAAAATATACTGAAATTTCGTAAAAATCATAAGAGGATATATGGAATATGAATCTGTCATAGGACTCGAAGTACATGTCCAGCTTAACACTGATACTAAAATATTTTGTGGTTGTTCCACAAAATTCGGCTCTGAACCTAACAGCCAGACATGTCCTGTTTGTCTTGGACTCCCCGGCGTACTCCCGGTACTCAATGAAGAAGCATTGAAAAAAGGAATACTGGCAGGACTCGCTCTGAATTGTGAAATAGCTGAATACAGTAAATTTGACAGGAAAAACTATTTTTACCCGGATCTGCCGAAAGCATACCAGATATCACAATACGATATGCCTGTCTGCAAGAAAGGATTTATAGATATTACGACAGAAAACGGATTAAAAAGAATTGGTATTACGAGGCTCCATCTTGAGGAGGATGCAGGTAAATCCATTCACTCTGAAGATAAAAGTGAAAATAAATCTTTCGTTGACCTTAACAGAACAGGAATTCCCCTCGCTGAAATAGTTTCTGAACCGGATATGAGGACTGCAGATGAGGCATACAATTATCTACAGAAACTCAAGTCAATAATCAAATATACAGGTGTATCTGATGTAAATATGGAAGAAGGCAGCCTCAGGTGTGATGTAAATATATCAGTTCGTGTCAAAGGCGAAGAAAAATTCGGTGAGAAGGTTGAGATTAAAAATCTGAACTCATTTAAGGCAGTAAAAGCGGCCATAAACTATGAATTTGACAGGCAGGTCGATCTTATAGAATCGGGAGAAAAACATCTTATCATTCAGGAGACCAGACTGTGGGATCCAGACAGGCAGCTTACCTTCAGCATGAGATCAAAGGAAGACGCACATGATTACAGGTATTTCCCTGATCCTGATCTTGCTCCTGTAATAATTGACAGGGAATTCATTGAGGATCTCAAAAAATCCCTACCTGAACTGCCGGACCAGAAGAGGGAACGATTTATTTCTGATTACAGCATTCCTGTTTATGATGCTGAGGTGCTTACTTCCGTAAGACAGCTATCTGAATATTACGAGGATGTAATTAAAAACGGCGCGAATCCTAAAAAGGCGTCCAACTGGATTATGAGTGAGCTTATGGGGCAGATACAGGAACCCGAGGACATTATGAATTTCCCGGTAAAATCTGCTGATCTTGCCTCTCTCCTGAAACTTATTGATGACAGTACGATTAGCGGCAAGATAGCAAAAACAGTATTCAAAGAGATGATAGAAACAGGTAAAAAACCGGAATCAATAGTTGAAGAAAAAGGTCTGAAACAGGTTACTGATTCTTCAGAGATTGAGCCTATTATTGACCGTGTTATATCATCCAACCAGCAATCTGTTGAAGATTACAGGGGCGGTAAAGAGAAAGCTCTCGGTTTTCTTGTCGGCCAGGTAATGAAAGAATCCAGGGGGAAAGCTAATCCCCAGATGGTAAATGAAATACTGATTAAAAAACTTAACGGATAAGGTGTTAATATGACTCCTATTACAAAGATAGATATACCTGAAATAAAAAAGATTTACAGCGGAAAGGTTCGTGATCTTTATCCGGTTGATGATGAACATATGCTTATAGTATCCACTGACAGACTTTCAGCTTTTGATTATATTTTCCCAAACGGAATTCCCGGAAAAGGTATAATACTTAATACTATTTCCGCATTGTGGTTCAGGAATATGAATTTTATAAAACATCATATTGTAGAGGACAATTTTAATAATTTCCCCGCGCCATATTCGAAGTATCCTGAATTTTTTAAAGACAGGTCTGTCATAGTCAGAAAAACAAAGCGTATAGATTTCGAATGCGTTGCAAGAGGATATATTATAGGAGGCGGATGGAAGGAGTATAAAGAATTGGGTTCCGTATCGGGTGTTATGCTGCCTGAGGGATTAAGGATGGCTGAGAAACTCCCGGAGACAATTTTTACACCTGCCACAAAGGCTGATGTCGGTCATGACATGAATGTATCTATCGATGTTGTGCGGCAGTCCCTCGGCGAAAAAGACACTGAGACTCTCAGGGAACTGACCATTAAAATTTATGAATTCGGCCGCTCTAAACTTGAAAAAGCCGGCATAATCCTTGCTGATACTAAGTTTGAATTCGGCTACCATAACGGTGAAATTATTCTTATAGATGAAGTAATGACTCCTGACAGTTCACGTTTCTGGGATCTTGAGAAATATGAGGTTGGGAAATCACCTGTAAGTTTTGACAAACAGTTTATAAGGGATTATATTGATACTACAACATGGGATAAAAATTCACCGCCGCCGCCGCTTCCTGAAGATATAGTAGCGAAGACAGCAGAAAAATATGGCGAAATACTCAATAGAATCAAAAAAATGTTTAGTTAATGTGTTCCGATATCTGCGCCAAAAAGTATTTTAAACAGGTAAAGTTACGTCACATTCTTTACGATAATATATTAGATTCTAAATTCAGTAATATTTTTTCAATGGAGCTTAAAAGTGCCTAATAAAAATCCCTATAACCAGTATAAACAGACACAGATTACTACAGCAAATCAGGGAAAACTGATAGTCATGTTATATGATGGTGCTATTAAGTTTCTTAATATCGCAATTGAAAATATGGACCCCAAAACTTATGATGTTGTAAATAATAACATTATTAAAGCTCAGGATATAATAACAGAACTCCTTCTTTCTCTTAACATGGAGGAGGGAGGAGAGATATCCCAGAACCTTTTTAATCTCTACATGTATTTTAAACGTGAGCTTCTTGAGGCCAATATTAAAAAAGATCCTGAAATCGTTAATCATGTCCTTAAAATGCTTAAAGAACTCCGAGACGCATGGGACCAGATATCTGCAACTGAAACAAGATCTGACAAAAACATGAATATCGGTTCAAAAGGGAGTTTCAGTATTGAGGGATGATATTGCTGAACTTTTTGACTTGATTCAGCTTTCTCAGGTAAGAAAAATTGACCTTCTAACAGATTTTTTAAATATTGAATATGAATTAAAAAATGTAATCCCCGGTGGTGATGAATTAGAAATAACTAAACTTCTTGAAAATCAAAGTATGATTATTGCAGATACAGATATTTGTGATTATGAAGTATCAACAAAACTGGATCAGATAGCAGGTCTGACAGGTATAGATCCCCGGAGCAGTTACACAGGAAAATATTTTAAAAATGAAAAAAAATATTCAGAATTTATTAATAGAAGTAAGGTAATTGAAAAATTAATTAAGAAAATTAATATTCTAAAATCTGAAAATATACAATTAATGGAGGATGTTGCGAAAGAAACAAAAAAATATTGTGCTGAACTCGATAAAATCAATAAAGTCAGAAACAGGTTTGCTAAAGATCTTCAATCTTCCTAGTTTTTAATATCTCCTCTCTCTTTTTCTTCATCTCTTCATAATCAAAATAATATCGTTTCCTGTTATAATACTTTTTAAATGTTGACTGATATTTTTTTGAAGAGAAATATTTTTTCATCCTTCTTGAAACATAAAAAATCTGTTCACCTGGCTCATAAACTGCAGGTTCGTTTTTATATCTTTCAATAATAGTGCTTGTTATCACTCCCCATGATATATCAGAAAGTGAGTATGATGATAGATCTCTCATAACAGCCCTGAGGATTCCTTCATGTACAGGGTCAAAAAATTTAAATTTTTTAGAGTAAATCATTGCGCCATGCATATGATCCGGAATATCCAGAAAACCGTCCTTATATACGAGTTTCGCCATCAGGTAAAGCAGTTCAAAGCAGTATTCCATTACTCCAAGTCCCGGATGTGTCTGTCCGGGAAGCTGTGGTCTCATGTCATTAAATTCTTTTAAGGGATTCTTTGCAGAAAGCCATTCAATTACAATTAATTCATATGGCAGAGGATTTATCCCCTTTTCAAAAAATTTTTTATCAGGGATGAATGTTGTTTCACTTAGTCGAAGGTCAATGAGGAGTTTGTCAGCTGTTTTTTCGCGCCAATAAAGCCGCAGATAATACATGAGACTCTGGTCTCTTTCAATATCAATAAGGAGTTCATTAAAACCGAGACTTTTAAGATGTTCAGTCAGGCCGGTTTCATTAATCATTTCAAGAAGTTCATTTTCATTGAATCTACCCAGGAAAAGTTTTTTTGTTCCAGCCATTCCCGGTAGTGATTCGAATGTTTCACTGAAGTCTATGTTATCCAGTTTTAAATCAATATTGTTCCTGAAATTAAAAAATTTTTTTATTAACCCCTGCTTCCTGTTTTGAGATTTGTCTATCAAAACTGCCCTCAACTTTTTATTTTTTTACTTTTAAGAAAGGCGTATAAAAACCTGTTTAATTCTCCATCAAAAACATAGTCAATGCTTCCGGTTTCCTCGCCGGTTCTATGGTCTTTAACAAGAGTATAAGGCTGGAATACATAAGAACGTATCTGGTTGCCCCATGAAATATCTTTCTTTTCTCCAGCTGATTCCATCTTTTTTTCATCACTCTCTTTTTTGTAAAGTTCATAAAGTCTTGCCTTAAGTACTTTCATGGCGAAAGCCTTGTTCTTATGCTGTGATCTTTCATTCTGACACTGAACTACAAGTCCGGTTGGCAGGTGAGTTATTCTGACCGCTGAATCAGTTCTGTTGACATGCTGGCCGCCTGCACCTGATGCACGGTAAGTATCAATTTTGAGATCATTTTCATTTATATCTACTTCAATATCATCTCTTATATCCGGAAGAACTTCAACAGATGCAAATGAAGTATGGCGTCTTTTGTTTGCATCAAATGGTGATATCCGTACAAGCCTGTGAACACCCATCTCGCCGCGAAGAAAACCAAATGCATATTCCCCTTTTATAAGAATGGTCGCATTTTTTATACCGGCCTCTTCTCCCTGCATAAAATCTATTACTTCAGTATCATATCCGTTCTTTTCGGCCCATCTGGTATACATCCTGAATAACATACTGGCCCAGTCCTGTGACTCAGTCCCCCCGGCCCCCGGATGGATGGATATAATTGCGTCACATATATCGTCATCATCTGCTAAAAGCACCCTGGTTTCAAGTTCATCAAAACGATTCTGCAGTTTCTCAAGGTTTTCAGCGGCCTCCTTTAGAATCTCACTCTCCCCTTCCTCTGCAGCCATTTCAGCAAGTTCAATTGATTCATTGATTTCATTCCTGATTAAAATCCATGGGTCAATTTTTCTTTTTAGTTTACTGATTTCCTGATTCAGATCAGCGAATTTATTCTGGTCTTTCCACGCATCATCTTTCTGAATCTGTATTTCGAGTTCAGCAAGTTCCCGTTTGATCCTGTCCACTCCAACAGACTGGTAAAGCTCTTCAACTTTTTCTTTGAGTGAAAACAGTTCTTTTTGTATTTCCTTAAAATCAATATTCTGCAAAACAGAAACTCCAGTACATTCTGTAAATTAAACATCACCATTTTTTAAAAAAAATAAAAAACGGTCAATCATAATAGAGTTAAGGATAAAAATTAACATATAAGTTATAAAGTAATATATTGAATAATATTTTTTTACCAAAGAGGTTTATTGATATAGTTTTTTAAATGTTCAGAAAGGTCTCTTTCAAGCTCTTCAGATTCGCTGTAATCTGCTCCGAAAACCTCTTTCCATACATATGAATCTTCCATGCATAAATATATAAAAGTTTCGGGATAATAACTTTTCAATTTATCTGAAAAATTTTTAAATATTTCAATTCTTTCTTTCGTAATATATCTCAGTTTGCCGTCAACCCCGGGGAACATCTCTTCAACTGTCATCAGCTCTGCCGGATATTTATGTTTGATAATATCCTTGAAACCGGGGCTGTATCTGAAGCAGCCAAGTGAAATCCATATAACACCTTCCGGATTAATATACTTACGCATCATTTCAATGGTTTTGTAATAATCATCCATAAAGTTTTTATATTTTATTACAGGATCAAAATGAAATGCTGTTAAATATCCGGCATTCTGGGCTTTTGAGGCTGCTTCAAGCCGTTCAATCAGGCTGGCTGCTCCTGTTTCATAAAGACTTATATTACGCTCTGTGTTGAGAGTCCAGGCAAGTACTGTATTACCTTTTTCTTTAATCTGCAAAAGGTGATCAACATTAGCAGACTTGGTTTTAAACTCAAGAAACAGCCGGTTGTTATTACATGTATCGGAGATGAGCTGCTCGGCAATTCCCGTTACTTCATCAAACATTAGTGAATCTGTAAATTCACCTGTGCCTACTCTCAGTAAATTCTTATGGCTTTGAGAGAATGTGTTTACAAGTTCAGCAAGTTCATCAAGATTAACGAATTGAACAATTCCGTAGGAATTAAGGTAGGAATTCAGAAAACAGTAAGTACAATCATAAAGACAGTTAAAACATGTATTAAGAAGATAATAATTGCAGCATATTACATTATTTGAGCCAGGGCATTTCTGGAATTTTCTTCCAAGAAATATTTTTAGAATGAGAACTTCTTTGGATAAAAATTTTGTTTTAGCATCTTCAAGAATAATTCCAAGTTCAGTCTCGTCTCTGTAAGTAATTATTTCCTTTCCGAGCTTTTTCGAAGAATTGACTATCCGTTGACCTATTGTGTATCCGAGGCAATCATCATTGTAAATGACTACCTTTATATCGCTGAATTTTTTCAAAATTTTATTGCCGCAGGTTACTTGCTTAAAAGTTTATTTAAAATCGATTTATCTTTAAGAACGGAATGGCTGTTAATAAAGTCAACAAAAATTGAAAAAAGTATTGGATCAATTTTAGTGTTCTTTTCAATAAAATCAGTTATCATGATCTGTAAGGCTTCATCTACTGTAAATTCCCTTTCTCTATAGCGTCTATTGTGATCAGTTAATGCATCGAAAACGTCAACAATTTCAAGTAATTTAACAGGAACATATCCCATAGCATGCCCGTTTTTAACATCAGCCAGATCATATGATAGGCAGTAGGCTGGTTCTTTATATTTTTTGGAAGACTCAGGAAAAAGGAGTTTGGAAATTCCATAACCACTCTGGTCATTATAATACTCATGGTGAAGCGCTGCAAGATACGCTACATCATGATCAAATTCCCTTGTTTTGACGATCATATTATAACTTATAGGCGCATGTTTCATTATTATTTTTCTGTCAAATTTTCCCTCTCCTTCAAAATAGTCAATATTGTCCACCTTTCCTATATCATGAAGAAATGCACCAATTCCATATTGGAGAAGTTTTTCGTGATCTAGCTCTCTCATTCCGCCCCTGAATACATCCTCAAGGCTTTCAGGCGGAGATGACGGAAGTATACGTTTATAATATCTATGGAATCTGTGTTTAAATTCCGCCCGTATTTTAGCAATTTTCCCAATTGAAAAATATGAATTATAATAATAGCAGAAAGGAAGAAAGATCAGGAAAACACAGTTCATGTGATCTACAGTTGAACCTGTTGATTTTTCTCCAAGAAGGTTAATGAAATTGTTTGCTGCCCTGTTGTTCCGGATTATGCCCATAATATTCTGGACAAGAATCGTAGTATTTTTTGCAATCTTTTTTATGTGATCCTGGGGAACTTTTTTATCTTCATTATAATAATCTTCAAATGCTGCTTTGTTTATAACAAAGGCATCTGACACTACATCAAGGAGGTTTAAAACAGCATTTGCATCAATGTATTTATTTACGACATCAGTTTCATTAAGATTATCAATAAGTAAATCATACTCCTCTTCCCTTTTTTCAGGGGCCATATCGAGAAAAATTTTCATCCTTTCTTCATAAGGATCTTTCTGGCTATCTCTGTTCCTCCATGAAAATATAGCAGGTCCAGTTATTTTTTGGGGATTATTCGTTTGAATTTTAATCCGGTTTTCCCATTTTTCATCTATGAAAAATCTAAGGGTAACCTGTTCATTACTGCCAATAAACTGATCGAGACGGTTAAGCGGGATTGTTACAAGATTCCCGCTTTTATTCCGTCTCCAGACCGGAATATTATTTTCAAGGATACTATGCAGATTTTCTTTTATATCTGCCAGTTCAAGCTCTATATATTTTATATTATTTTCATTCATGTACTATCTTTTTGATAAAATAAATTCTAATGCGTCTTTATTGTTAAAAAAAACGGCAAAAAAATCGAACATTTCAGGATTTGTAAGCATAAATTTCTGGAGAACCTCCTCCTTCATTACAAGAACCATATATCCTGCTGTTCTTTTTACAGCTCCAAGGGATTTCATTAAATATCCCAGTGAGTCAATAGAAATATCACTGACATTTCCTGCGTCAAGAATATAATCATTATAATCTGGAAATTCCTTTACTACTTTTTCTGTTATATCGTATATTTCCTTCGCATCTTCCTTACCGATATTATCAGGCAGAACTATACCGGTGAGAACCATGTTTTTTGAATCGTAATTAGTAGAAAATTTTTCATTATTTCCCATATTTACCCCTTGAAGTGATTTGATAGATTTTGAATTTAATAAAAAAGGCATATTTATATTTTTTTAATTGCCTTTATTATTATAAAAACGGTATTTATGCCTGAATGCTTTAAATTTAAAAAAAGCTAACATCCTCGTATTTTATTAGCTGATTTATTTTTTAAATAACATAAAATTAATTATTTCTTATATCAATAAACATTTATCCAAATGTAAAACCTTTTTTAATTATAAATGAATGGAAAAATTATTAATGAACAATTTACAAATAGAAGACATAAAAGAAATTAAACAAAACGTTAACCTGATTACATTCAAGAACGGTGAACAGTTATATCTCATCGGTACTGCTCATGTATCCAGAAATTCCGCCGAACTTGTTGAAAATACTATTCTTGAAATACAGCCGGATGTTCTATGTATTGAGCTTGATGAGCAACGCTTAAATAATATAAAAAACAGAAATAAATATGAAAATCTGGATATTTTTAAAATCATAAAAGAGAGACAGCTCTTCTTTTTTATAGGCCAGTTTATTATGGCATCATTTCAGAAGAAAATTTCTGAAAAAACCGGCAGCAGACCCGGAGAGGAATTTATCCGTGCAATAAATGCGGCAGAAGAAAATTGCATAAATCTAGCTCTTATTGACAGGAATATCGGCACAACATTAAAAAGAGCCTGGAGACTGACACCTCTCAGACATAAATTTAAATTTCTGGGAAGTCTTATCTTCGGTGATAGCGACGAATTAGATGATATTGACATAGAACAGCTTAAAAAAAGTGATGCGATTGAAACCCTGGTGAAGTCTTTTTCAGAGGAGCTTCCTGAAACAAAAAAAATTCTCATCGATGAAAGGGACTTGTATCTTGCCTACGGTATACAGAAAAACCTGAAGGAAAAAACAGTTGCTGTTGTCGGAGCAGGACATGTTGCCGGTATAATTAAATATCTACAACATACTATTACAGAACAGGAAAAAGAGGAAATTGACTTTATCCCGGAGAAATCAAAGACAGGAAAAATTTTTCAGTGGCTCATACCCGGTATTATAGTTACTGTTTTTTTGTGGGGCTTTCTTTCGGGTAATAAAGACATGGCGAAGGAATTTGCCGTAATATGGATTTTCGCTCATGGTCTCCTCACAATGCTTGGTTGTATAGTGTCTTTTGCCCATCCGGTTACTATAATCGCAGGATTTATAGCTTCTCCAATAACCAGTTTGAATCCCACAATCGGTGCCGGTTTTGTAACGGCTTTTGTTCAGGCTGTTATTGTTAAGCCCAGGGTCAGAGATTTTGAACAGTTAAATGGTAAAACTTTCGGTTTTAAACAATGGTGGAGTAACAGGCTTACTAAGATTTTCCTTGTTTTTATATTTTCATCAATAGGTTCTTCCATCGGTACATTTGTAGCACTACCGGCTCTAATAAGTTTTTTTAAATAAAGGGGTTATATTATGATTAAAAAAATGATAGCTGTATCTCTTCTTTTTTTATTTACAGGGTGTGCAGGTTTTGAGCTGCATCAGGAAGCGTGGGATAACCTGCCTGAAAGGAAATTTTATTTTACAGAATTCAAGTATATACATACCGGGAAGGATACGCAGTACGCCCTTGATACAATGAAGGAATTTCCATTAAAAAAACTTATGTATATCTTATCAAGAAATTATAATATAGAAATTGATATGAGTGATTTTTATGCTTTTTTAAATAATAACAGAAAATCTGAAATTAAGACTCATGGTTTTTTCAGAGAAAGCAGTTTTACCTGGTCATCCGGTAAAAATTATACAAATAGGATTCAGATTAAATTTGAAAGAGATTACATGGATGAAAGCAAGATGAAGGCGACACTTAAAGCAACAGCGGATGGGAAAAATCTTAAAACGGTAGATATGGATTTTACAAGATTTGAAATTCTCTTTAATAAGCTAAAGTATTATTTTTCTGATACGGAAAAGTTTTTAGCAGAATTTGTTAATAACGGCTATAATGATGCGGAAAAAGTTCCCGGATTAATTTTAGGGACAGCATCAACTATCCAGATTGCTGAAAAATCGAAGAAAGAACAGATTAAATCATTACTTGACGAATATGTGAAAAATCTTGATGAAGAGCAGAAAAAAATCTTTAAACATGAGATAATTGATCATATATATAAAATCTGTGAATAAAAGAAAGGTGTTTATATGGATTGTATTTTTTGTAAAATAGCTAACGGTCAGATTCCTGCCGAAAAAGTTTATGAAAGTGAAAATGTACTGGCTTTCAAAGATATCAGCCCTGTCGCACCTGAACATATTCTCATAATTCCCAAGAAGCATATAAGTAATATTGATGAACTGACAGGTGAAGACTCTGCACATATGGGGGAACTTTTTATCGCTGCCAGAGAAATTTCAAAAGAACGGATTTTACATGAAAAGGGATACAGGCTGATCATAAATAACGGAAAAGCTGCAGGTCAGGAGGTCTCTCATCTTCATATGCACATTATCGGAGGGAAAGATCATCTTGGGCCGATGATACTGGAATAATTATTTTGTTTTAGGCGGGAGGAGGAGTTGTATTTTATCAACAATTCGTCCTCTCTTTTCCTCTATAATAAAATCGCAACTATTGTATTTAATCCTTTCCCCTTCATCAGGAATTTTTCCTGCAAGACTGATGATAAAGCCGGAAAGAGTTTCAAAGTGATGTTTCTGTACCGGTATGGAAAAATATCTTTGAAAATAGTCGATGTCCATTCTTCCACTTAGTATAAATTTTCTGTCTGTGACACGGGTAATAAACTTTTCTGCAGGATGATCATCAGTCTGTATATCCCCTACTATCTCCTCTGCAATATCCTCAAATGTAAGAAGGCCTGTAATGTCACCGTATTCGTCAGTTACGAAGAGAAGTGGCGACTGATTTTTATGCATATCATTATATATTTCAAAAATATTTTTAGTTTCAGGGATGAATAACGGTTCTATAAGTATATCCATAATTGTTTTCGGCCTTGCAACAATTATATCCCTGTAATGAATATACCCGATAAATTCATCTTCATTATCTTCAAAAATCGGGATTCTGGAAAATTTTGTGTTTGATATAAGAGTAACAGCATCTTTTATGGATGTATCAGATTTCAGGGAAACAATATCAATTGCAGGGGTCATTACTTCATATGCAATAGAATTTTTAAAAGAGAGAATTTCTTTTACATATTCCTGCCTCTCTTCATCTATAACCCCCTCTTTCTGCCCTATTTGAAAGAAAGTATCTATATCATCCCTTGTTCTAACTGTGTCCTTTGCGGTATTACTGAAATTCATTCTTCCGGTGATCTGTTCTGAAAGAAATAATGATAAATTTATCAGAGGTGTCATCAACCAGATTAGCCCCAGTACAGGCATTGAAAAAAACATTAAAAAACTTTCTGCTTTAGCTTTTGAAATCATTTTCGGCGTAATTTCACAAAACACAAGGAAGAAAACGGTTTGTGTAAGTGTTACTGCAAGTAATTCAGTATCATTAAATTTCAGGGCTCTGGTAACTATAAAAGTTATGAAGGCTGTTGAACATATATTGGCAATATTATTGCTGATTAGAACCATACTCAGAGCTTTTTCCATGTTATCAAGAATTTTAAGGCTCCTTGCAGCACTCTTTTTCCCCCCGGAACTCATGGTCTCAAGTGAAAGACGCCGTGATGAAACCAATGCTGTTTCAAGGGCTGAAAAGAACATGGAAAAAAGTATACATACAGCAATTAGCATTGTATAGTTATTATAATTACCAATATCAGTCATGAAACCCCTTTACAATGACATCAAGAGTGTTAATTTTTCTCTTTGTAATGCTTTTTACAGTAATTTCAAGATTTTCAACTGCAATTTTCATTCCCTTTGCGGGGAGAACAATAAGCTGTTCAACAACAAAGCCGCCAATTGTATCAGAATTACTGCTCTCCAATTTCTGATCAAAAAAAATATTAAACTCATCAAGCTGAAGTTCCCCGGAAACGAGATATCTTCCTTCCTCGATTATTTTTATACTCGATTTTTTTAAATTATTCCTTTTACCAAATTCCCTGCCGAGAAGAGAGAACAGTATAGAACTCAAAGTGACAATTCCCGCCGTACCTCCATATTCATCAACGATAACTGCAATCTGAATTTTTTTTGAAAGGAAATCCTCAAGAAGACTTGTGAGATCTCTTGAAAACGGGAAAAAATCGATTGGTTTAATAAACCTGTTAATACTCTTTGATTTTTTGTATCCGAGATATACAGGCATTAGATCCCTTGAATCAATGAATCCAATTATATCATCATAATCATTTTTAAAAACAGGGAGCCTTACCAGATTATTTTCAATAATAACATCCATTGCCTGTTGTACCGACGCTCCATACTGAATAAAAACTGCCTGATTTCTTGGATACATAATATTCGAGGCCTCTTTGTTGGAGAACCTCATTACGTTTTTTATAATATCACTTTCCTCTTTGTCTATGAGGCCTTTTTCTTCACCGGCATTAATAACATGCCGGAGTTCATCTTCGGTAAGAGTAGTATGCTGAAGATCCAGTTTAAAAAGGATTGTTATTAAGTCTGTGTATTTCATTGTGATAAATCGGGCAGGATAAAATAGTTTATGAAAAAAAAGTACAAGAGGAAAACTAGTTCTGCTGAAATTAAGATATGTATTTACAGCGATAAGTTTTGGTGTAATCTCTGAAAGAATAATTATCATCGGGGTTACGATAGATATTGAAATAAAATGGCCATAGCTTCCAAAATATCCAAGAAGAAAATTTGTAACAATTGCCGCCAGAGATAGATTAACAAAAAGATTTCCAATAAGCAGCGTGGCGAGTATACTGTCCGGGGAGTTCATCAGGGATGCAATAGCCCTTTCACTGCTCTTTTCAGAATTTGAAAGCCTGTGAAGATCTGCTTTTTTTATTGAAAAAAGTGCTGTTTCAGATCCTGAAAAGAAAGCGGATAAAAGAAGAAATATTAATGCAATTATTATGTGGCTGACTAAATAACTCATCTTAATCGATTATGTTTCCGGAAAGAGCTCAGTCTCTTTAATTTTCAATATTTTTGCACATTTCTTCCTGAATTTATCATTCGGCTGCTGTAAGCCCTTCTCAATCTTGGACAGATATGATGGAGAGCATTCAAGCATTTCTGCCAGTCTATTCTGTTTTATTTTCCTTTTCTGACGGACGTTCCATATATTGTTTGTGAAATTTTTTTCATGGAATGTTGTCACTTTTTTCTTACCTTCAGGCGGGAAAATTACATCTTTACTTTCATTCAATATAACAGAGCAGGACTCTATGAATGAGTCAGTAGGATCAACAAGTCCTTTTTCTACTTTACAGAGATAGGATGGTGATACGTCAAGTTCCCGGGCAAGATCAAGCTGTTTTATTTTATTTTTCCGTCTTAAAATAGGTATTATATTTTCCAAAAAGAGTCCTCCGGATAAAAAAAAGCTGCCAAGAGTTTACATATCAAGATCGATATTTATACTGAAGGTTTTTTCTGAAGTATTACCATTGTAATCTGAAACATTTATCTGGATATTATTAATACCTTCTCTATACTTTATTCCGTTGATCTTATAATACCCCTTTTCATCAAAAATATTATCATACGTGAAATTTTTAACTGTCAAACTATTTTCATTAATACCAATACTGCTGAAATCTGTATTAATTAATTCTTTACCATTAACTACGGCTTTAAGCCTGTAAATACCAAGGTTCTCTCTTCCTGTAACTGAGTCACGTATTTC
This sequence comes from Spirochaetota bacterium, assembly GCA_036745755.1. Classification (GTDB taxonomy): domain Bacteria; phylum Spirochaetota; class UBA4802; order UBA4802; family UBA5550; genus UBA5550. The sequence goes on from DAIOFM010000018.1 coordinate 47,452, forward strand.
TATTAGCATAGGGTAATGTTGTGTCAGCCTTATATCCGAATTTTCCCTTAACCTGACATATTTGTTACCGACTTTTACATAAAAATAAAGAATATCAGGTGCTTCTGAATCCTGAAACGGAGGAAGCTTTACAAAAGGATTTATCGATTCTTTTTTTGCCTGATCCAGTATACAGAAGTGTATATGCCTTCCAAAAGAATGCCCGGTATTACCGAAATATCCGATAATATCAGACTCTGTATATTCAGGTTTAAGGTTATCACCATCCTGAAGATGCATATATACCGAAAGTATATTACTGCCATGATTAATTATTTTATAATTTCCCCCTCCCCAGTGGTTATCTAGCGGGAAATAGCTCCTGTTCCATGAAAACATCAGTTTTCCTGAAGAAACGGGATATACGGCAGGATTGCCGCTGATTAAATCTACCCCGTCATGAAAATGATCACCTCTTGATTCTCCGAATGTGGCAGTAAGAGAAGGATCTGCTAAGGGCCACCTGAATGAAAGATTGATAGATACAACAATTAAAAATGATATTAAAAAAAGAAACCTGTTCATATATCCTCGCTGTTTATTGGGCTTTAACATGAATATGGCAGAATCTTCCAGGTTCAGTACCGGAATAATAATACTGAACTGCAGTATTACTGCACTCACCATTTTTACCGGCTACTTCTCCGGATTCAATACATATAGTCTCTGTCGTAACATTATCTACTGCAGAATTAAACGCTCCGGGAGATTCGTTCCTGTAGGCTGAAGAGATAAATTCAGCCCAGACAGGTGCTGCAATTCCGCTGGCCGATCTGCCCTCTCCCAGGGAAATCGAACCGCTTTTATTTCCAATCCATACAGAAGTTACCAGCTGACTGTTGTAACCTACAAACCAGGCGTCATAATAATTTGATGTTGTACCGGTTTTGCCTGCGCATGGAAAATCTATGCCATATTTCTTAATTAACCAGTTTATTGATGATCCCGGTTTAGTGACCCCCTCCAGCATCGAAATCGTGACTCTTCCGGCTGCAGGGGACATTATTATTCCGGTATTTGCCCTCTCATTCGCGGTTTTAGCCAGAATCTCTTTTTCGTTATCCCAGATTATATTACCATTATAATCCTTAACAAGTTTTATTCCGTAGGGATTTATGAAATTACCGCCATTAACAAGAAGAGAATTAAGTACCGCACTTTCAATGGGTGAAATTTCATATGCGCCAAGTGCAAAAGAGAGAGTTCTTCCGAACCGGCTGTTCAATTCACTGTCAGGAAGAGACAGTGCTTTTTGTATATATGATAAAACCATATCGTATCCGGTTTTATCAAGTATCTGTACAGCTATAGTATTAAGGGATTTAATCAGTGCTTCCCTTGCTATTATTTTACCGTAATATTTTTTGCCATAATTTTGAGGAGAATAGCCGTTTTTAAAAGTTACAGGCCTGTCGTTAAAAATGGAGGATGGAGTGATTGTTTTAGTCTCAACCGCAGACGCGTAAAGCAGAGGTTTGATCGAGGAGCCGGGCTGTCTTCTGATTTGATAAACGTTATCATTCTGATTTGCAGTTGTAAAATTATAGCCTCCCACATAAGAGAGAATCTCCCCGGTATGAGGATTCAGGGAAACCAGGGCCCCTTCTATATTTCCTGCTTTATCTTTCTCCTTCTGTGAGAGACCACTGTTCTTTATCCTTTCAGATTTTTTCAGATGATATTCTCTCTGACGCTGTACGCCATTTCTAAGACTTTTAAGAGCCGCTTCCTGTTTAACAGCATCAATTGTAGTATAGACTGAGAGCCCGCCTTTTTTGACTGCGTCTTCCCCGAACCTTTGAACAAGCTCCCTTCTAATCCTTTCGTTAAAAAATGGTGATAGATTTATTCTGTAGGAACTGTAGATGAAACTTCCTATTTTACTTTTGTTGACACGCTGATTTTCATCAATCTGGACTTCCCATTTTCTTAAAAAGTTTTGAAACAGCGGATCAATCTTATCCTCCCTTAGATAACCCGCATCACTAAGGGATACCAATATTCTTTTTGTTTTTACAACAGAATTATTAATGTTTAAAATCGGGGAGTAATATCCGGGATTTGAAATTGTGGCAACAATCATGGCAGATTCAACAATATCAAGCTCTCTCACTGATTTACCAAAAAACATCTTTGATGTTGATTCAACTCCGTATGAGCCATTACCGAAATATATGAGATTAAGATACATGGAAAGAATGTCCTGTTTATCATAGAGGTTCTCTATCTCACGGGCGCAATATGCCTCGTATATCTTTCGTTTTATATTGCGTTCCATATCGGTAAAGAGTACCTTGGCCAGCTGCTGGGTTATTGTACTACCGCCCTGGACAACATCAAAACTGATAATATTTTTGACCATAGCCCTGAAAATTCCGGAAAAACTTATGCCGCGGTGATTATAAAAATCCCTGTCCTCGCTGGAAATTACACCTTTCACAAGCCATTCAGGTATATAATCAAACGGTACGATTTCTCTTTTCTCCTCAAAGAACTCTCCTATTATATTTCCGTTTCTGTCATATATTCTTGTAGGTATATCAACCGCCTTGGCATTAATATCAACTTCATTTCTTGAATAAGGGTAACCCTTTTTCATCTCTTCTGTTCTGTCAATCAGCTGCTTATATCTTGCAAGACGTTCGAGCGCACTGCTTCTGTCCGACAGCCATTCGGTATAAATATAACCTGAATACAATAAAATAGTTAATGCAACAGCCAGGGGCATATAGATAAAACAAAAGATTTTGTGATTTAAAATCCATCGGATAATAAACATATATAATTTTATCTCCTGTATTTCTTACCGGAAAGTTGACCACAGGCGCCAGAAATATCACTTCCCATGCTCTTTCGAACGGTTACCGGTATATTCATTATTTCAAGATCTTTTATGAAAGTATCAATTTCATGTTCTGTCGGTATGGGGAGAGAATGATTCCCGGGATTAAGCGGAATAAGGTTTAGTTTTATTCTTGTGTATTTAAACATTTTTTTTAAACGCTTTGCGTCCTCCCCGGAGATATTATCTTTCCTCATGACATATTCGATTGTAAGCCTGTTACGGGAAACCGGAAATTTATCATTAAGCAAAGAAGCAATTGATTGAAACGGATATTTTTTTTCTACCGGCATATTTACAACCCGTTTTACTGATTCTGTATCATTGAGTGAAAGAGCAAGGTTATAAGGCCGGCCTTCATCGATATACCTTTCTATTGCCGGAAGAATACCACTTGTAGAAATTGTAATTTTTCTAACAGACAGATGAAATCCGAAAGAATAATTCATTATATCAGCGGCTTTAAGGACATTATCATAGTTCATAAAGGGTTCTCCCATCCCCATAAAAACTATATTATTGTTTTTTAGTCCGGTCAGTCTTCTGACATGGCAGATCTGATCAAGTATCTCACCCGTTGTCAGACTTCTTACAAATCCGATTTTTGCTGTTTCACAAAATTTGCATCCCATCTGGCAACCAATCTGTGATGAAATACATATGGTGAGTCTCCCTGCATCGTTCATATCATTTTTAATAAGAACACTTTCAATGAAATGGTTATCCTGTGTTCTGAACAGAAATTTTTCTGTCGCATCAATGGAAGATATTTCCCTGTCTTCGAGTACAAGTGGAGAAATTACAAATTGATCGGCAAGTTTCTGCCTCAACTCTTTGGAAAAATTAGTCATAAGGGTAAAATCATCTATATTTTTCTCATACAGCCAGTTGATCAGTTGCCTGGCCCTGTAATCTTTTTCACCCATTGAGGCAAATAATTCTAAAAGTTCATCATAGTCATAATCTTTGATACTGGTTTTCATATTATTTCTGATTCTTAAAGTTAATTTTTTAAGTTTTAAATACCGGATTCATCCCCGCGGATGCATCCGGTATGGAGGATTAAATGCCGGTTCAGGATATGGAACTCTCCATCCCTTTCAGTTTTTCAATCTGTTTTATTTCAAAAATTGCCATCTTGTTTCCCGCCTCGATATTAATAACCCTCTCGAATATCTGAACCGCATCTTCATAATCTCCAAGATTTTTATAACACATTCCGAGCGCAAAAAGTGCGTTTGACATATTCGGGTCAATACTGAGAGCAAGGTTAAATTTATCAATTGCGTTTCTATAATCCATCATCTGATAATGAGCAGCACCTATAATGTAATATGCGAATTTATTCTTTTTATCATTTTCAATATACCTGTCTAAAGTCTGTACAGCTTTACTGAAGTTATTTACCCTGAAATAGTTTTTACCAAGATTGTAAAGAATTTTCTGATTATCAGGATATTTTGAAAGTCCTGATTCAAGCATTTCAATTGCTTCAAGATATTTATGGCTGTTTATCAGTTTCTTGGAGTACTTTATTATATCTATTGCCTCATCCCATGTGAGTTCAACAACCAGAATTGAAATATCATCAATTGCACCCATATCGCCAATATGGTCACGAACATCCATAAGGAGAGAATCGATAAAATTTTCGAGTTCCTCCTCTTTATGCCTGAGTATAGAACTTTCAAGACGTTCATGTGAATACTCTTCTTTTGCCCTGTTCTGAGCGTCAGGTATACCATCTGTATAGAGGATTAATCTGTCACCATATTCCAGTTTAGTAGTTTTTTCCTCGTACGTATCTCTTGCTTCTTCAAGAGCTCCAAGGAACAGGCCATTGGTATCAAGGTATTCAACCTCGTTTTTATCTGAGTGAAGAAGTATGGCTTTCTGATGACTGGCGTTTGAATATATTATATTATAATTGTCATCAATTGATACCATGAAACAGGTCATATAGTCCTGGGTCTTCATGTGATCAATAATATTCCTGTTTACCTCCTGGAATATTCTCTTCGGAGAACCGAACATGGCACCGGCATTACCAAATGAAATTTTTGCCATTGCCGTTACAAGAGCAGCGGGAATACCATGTCCTGAAACGTCTGCCATTAGTATACCTATCTTATTATCTTTCATCTGGAAGACATCGTAAAAATCCCCTCCGATCTTTTCCATCGCACGGTACCTTACGGCAAACTTTAGTTCGTTCCAGTCATCGAGTCTGCTGGGGAGTATACTCCTTTGTATAACACTTGCCATATCCAGCTGTTTCTGAATCTGTTCATCACGGAGTTTAAGTTCATTCATTGTCCTTTCCAGGTCTTCAGTACGCTCCTGAACCTTCAGTTCCAGATTACGCCTGTGTTCGTCAATCTCCCATGCCATCTCCATCAGAGCGTATTCAATATATGAAAATTCTTTTCCAAGTGAAAGAACCCTGAAACCC
>DAIOFM010000019.1:0-50477 GCA_036745755.1 Spirochaetota bacterium
GAGCTTAAAGCTCCGACGCCGGAGCCTGGAGCTGCAATGCCGGAGCTTTGAGGTGAAAATTTTCTCACTCCTCCCCCTCTCCTTCGACGCTTTTTATGACATCGTGTCATGCGTCGAAACGCACACATCCTGTGTGCAGTCCCGTATTTTAAAAAACGGACGATGGAGAGGGAAATTGACGGGGTGAGGTCTGTCGGGTACGCGTCGGCAGCAGAGAATATTTATATTCGGGAACGGCTTATTTAAAAAATCCTTTGATTACTTACACAATAAAACTGTTAATATCTTTTATTATTTACTTTTTTAATGTCTTTTTGTTTACTACCTCAAAATTTTTATCAGGAGTCCATATATGAAAAAAATATTGCTCATCCCTGTTTTAGCATGTCTCTTAATTATTACAGGCTGCGGGAAAACCCTTACAAAAAATGATTTTATCAAACTCGATGACAAACAATTCTATCTCACGAAGGTTTTTGTAAGCTACTCTTCAGGCCAGGCCTTCTATGTAAAAGGAGTTGGCGTTGACAATCCTTCACTTCATAAAGAAGTTTTTGACGCCCTCCCTTTAAATCAGATATTTAAAATACTTTCTGACGAATATAAAATTTCTATTAACTCAGAGGAGTTTAAAAATTCTTCCGATATAACTGAAGCTCGCTGGGAACTGGAAAAAGACGACGTTAATTCAATTTCAATCATATGTCGTTTAGCAGAGGCACCTATTCAGTCCGGAGCATTCGCAGTAGGTCTTCGTATTAATTATACCATTATTATTAAAACATCCAACGGAGCAGTTAAAGAAATTAAATTTTCTTCACCGGATGAATACAATAAATACTATACGCCGGAACGTTTCGCAAAAATGAAAAAAGTTAGAGTTGAAGAGATAACAAGATTTATAATTTTTGAAGAAATTAAAAAAATTCCATCTAAATTATCCGCTGCAATTAAATCTGAAAATTAATCCAATGCGATTTCTGTAACCATAAAAAAACCCCCTGATATCAGGGGGTTTTTCCGTCCATATATTTATAGCAATTAATGAATTATTTAAACCATGTCATTGCGAACGAACGTCAGTGAGTGAAGGCCGCTCTTCTGCATCCGGTTCTCAGGATGAGGTTCGTGTCGCCCCGGCACAGGAAGTGCTGAAAAAGGGCGACCTTGCAGTCGCGGCAGTGCTGACAGGAGGTCAGCCTGCAAACAGCAGCAGGAAGCTGAAAACATGTTTGCCTAAGCCATCCATGTCTGTCGCAATCTGTTTTTAACACCAGTAGTACCTTTTTACAATAAAATGGTTATAACCTGAACAGATTGCCACGTCGCTACGCTCCTCGCAATGACACAAAGAACTATTTTAATAATTAACCACTGCAATTAAAGGAATAAACATCTACTTAACAGTCAGGGTAATGCCGCTCTGCTCCCCGCTCAGGTTAAGAACCTTTCCTGTCGAGTCAACCTTGCCGTAATAGACATACCCCTCGCCTGAACTGTAGGTTCCGTTCTTAATGGAGATCTTCATCTCATAGCTCTGCTTCTTCTCCTCCATCCCCTTCGGGCCCTCACCTTTTGTGACAGCATTTACCTGGAGAGTAACGGTGTTGCCTGAAATTTTCTTAACAACAGCCTCTCCTTTTGAGCTGAAAACCATCCCCCCTGAGGAAAACGTGAAATTTTTATTATTGATGAAAAACATCGGCTTGTTTTTCTCGGCAATAATTTTGCGCAGATCCTCCGGATCTCCAAGGTACGGCACAGCCTTTATATTTGAACCAGGGAGAAGCCATGCCTCAAAGGGTTTTCTATAATCATAGCTCTTTGCTATATACCTCTCCCAGTAGGCCTTCTGAAAATCCGCGGCCCCTTTTATCTTTATTACGTTTTTAAACTGCGGGTCAAGGGCATACCACCTCTTCCCTATGTTAACCCCGATTACCCAGTGCTCAACGTACCAGCTCATGTCGTAGTGAAACTTTGCCACGAAAAACTTATCAGCAGGCACACCCGCCATGTAGAGAAGAGTTGCCATGACCTGTGAATTGGCAGTGCAATTGCCCACCGGTATAAACCCGTATTTTGAATAGGTGTCAGCCATCTCCTGAAAAGAGGGCCACCTGGTAACAGGGCTTGAAACGGTTTTTCTGCAGTTTCTGTACAGGTACTCGGCAGCACCCTTTACAGCAGTATCCGTTGTACCCATTGCGCTTTTTGTTTTATCTTTAAAGAATGAATAGACATTTGCGAATTTCTTCGCTATCGCTTCATCGCTGTTTGCAGTACTGCTCCCTCCGATTGCACTCAGAAGTTTTTTAACTGCAGCGTTGTTTCTGTTCACAGAGGTGAGATTCGGAAAATAGAAATCCTGCCTGTTTGTCACCACCCCGTTTTTACGGTAGAAGAAACCCTCTTTTTCATAATAGTACTGCTTCCCCCTGTACATTGTGTCCACAAGTACGTGGTCAGCTGCATTATATTTATCTGAAACAAACCCATCAATGGATATCTTTCCGCTCTTGGGGTAGAGGGGAGTATATACAGAAGCCCTGTCTGCTGATTTTGACAGTAAAAAGATCGCATCATAATCGTTATATGCATCCCCAAGGTTGAAAACACCTTTCCAGTTTGTCCTCACCACGGCCTTCTTCTTGTAGGGGGCTTTACTGTCTTTGCGGTCATGGTACCAGATCTCTATATCTGTGGCACCGGGATTAATCGACATCTTTCTGCCGTTTTCATCCGTGGTATTGGCCTTAAGCTGCCCCTGGATTCCTGTTACTGTTTCATATCTCTTCCCTGTGCGGTAATCCTCAAAGTACCATTCAACCGTGGAACCGTTGTGGTCTGCCCATGTATGGATATTTGTCCCGTTTGAGTCATTCCTTCCCTTAAGGCATATTATGCGGTTCCACGCAGTATAGATCTTCCACCTGCCGTTCCCCAGGTGTTTAAACCGGAACTTCTGCGAAGCCGTCCTGTTGGAGGTCCATACCTGTATGCTCACGCCGTTGCCGTTTTTCCCCCCCTTGACGTCGGCATAGCCGCCGTTCCTTGAGACAATGTAGTACCATCCCCCTCCGGCATTTACGAAACGGAACTGCTGGTCAACTGCCCCGTCCTTTGCCCAGGCCGCGATATTGCCACCACTTTTATATCTTTTGGGCTGCCCGGGCTGGTCCCAGTAACCCCTGTTATAATTCCCTGACTGTACTGATTTAATAAAAAAATATGAATTTGCAGGAGGGGTGTCGAACCCGGCAGCAGAACTCTCCCCTTCTGAAAAAACCAGCAGAGATAGACAGCATACTAAAAGCAGCACTCTTCCTGTTGTTACCTTAAACTTCATAATCACCTTCCTGAATATTTTAAAGTCTTACACAATTAGACGAAGGGATTATATGACAAGAAAGTTTTAAAAATTTTTACTGTGCTTTTTAGAGCATCCGGAGCAGGCTAAAAACTTTTTTAAAGTCCCCCATCGGGGGATTCAGGGGGGTATAGAAAAATTTACCACTCCTCATTGAGTTTCACAAAGTGATCGTAAACCGATTCAACTGCCTCTTTAAGAAGAGTAAGAGGAAGAAACCTCAATTCAGGATATCCTTTCAGAGTAAGCGAAAGCTCCTCCATTGTCATTGAGAGGTCCCCGTACTTGAACTCATCAGTTATTCTCCTGGCAAGGGGAGATATAAATTTATCAGGATCATCGGTATAACGGGGAACGACCTCTGATACAACGCCCAGTATTTCACCGTAAAAATCATATTCCTCCGCTACCATCCCCGCCTCTTCCGAGATGAAGGCCGCGACTGTTGCGGCAAGACCTGGAAGATCATGAACAGCAATACCTCTCTCCTTCATCCCGAACTCAAGATAAAAGACAAGGTCCCCCACTGTAAATAATTCGGGCTGCAGTTCGTTTATGAAAAACCAGGAGTCCTCGAAAACAGCCCGCACACTCCTCTCGCCGTAACTTTTAAAAAGCTCCCTGCGGGCAAACCTGAACCTGCTGTATAAATTTTCCATAGTTTAACCAATTGAATGAATTATAAAATCTGCCGCCTGTCATTAATACGACTCCCTCTTTAATAACGCACCATTATTTTATTACCGATGCATTTTAATCAAACATAATTGACCGCTTCCCGGACAAAAAAGTATTGTCTCTTTTCCGGCCCGGGATATAATACCCGCGATTAACAGGTAAAAGGATTCATTTGATGGCACAGAAAAAATTCTACGCAGTAGCAAAGGGGCGAAGGCCCGGCATATACGACAACTGGCCCGAGGCAAAAAACCAGATCGACGGATTCACGGGCGCGGTATACAAGGGGTTCACCTCACGCGGAGAGGCAGAGGAGTGGATGAAAAACCCGGTGCTTAAACGCGCGCCCTTTTCAGCAGTTTCTTCAGGTAACAAAGGGGGTAAATGCGAACCTGCCCGGGGCGAGATAACAGTTTACACTGACGGGGGGAGTTCAGGCAACCCGGGGCCGGGAGGTTACGGTGCGGTTATAATTCAGGACGGGGAGAGTAGAGAACTTTCAGGGGGTTTCAGGCTAACCACCAATAACCGGATGGAACTCATGGGTGTAATAATGGCCCTGCGCACCCTTGAAAAAACAGACCTCCCGATTACGCTCTACACGGACTCAAGCTATGTTGTTAACGGAATAACTAAAGGGTGGGCTGAAAAGTGGCGTAAAAACAACTGGATTAAATCTGACAAAAAACCGGCCATTAATCCCGATCTCTGGGGGGAACTTCTCGATCTTATTAAACCTCTGAACATAAAATTCATGTGGGTCAAAGGGCACGCGGGCAACATATATAATGAAAGATGCGACGAGCTTGCCGTGTCATCAGCGAAAAAAAGCAACCTTCCGGAGGATAAAGGTTACAGGGGATGATTTTTTTAATCTTGTCTTATTGAATTAAAGCAGTTATATTTGTAATATTCGAGATGATAAAAGTATTGGTTTAAATATCATAACTATTTAAACTATGTCATTGCGAACGACCGGAGGGAGTGTGGCAATCTGTTAAGGCAGAAAATAATACCGGTTAATACTGAATATTTTCTATCCGGAACAGATTACTTCGTCGCTTAAGTTTATCCTGAGCTTGTCGAAGGGCTCCTCGCAATGACCGATTAATATGATAAATGTTAATAATAAAATACTTAACTCAACTAATTAAGGGAGGATTTTATGGAAAACAGACTGCTTAAAACCGGTGATATGGCCCCTGTTTTTACTCTTCAGAACCAGCATGGTGTCGACGTGAATCTCAGGGCCCTGCAGGGGAAAAAAGTCCTCCTCTCATTCCATCCCCTTGCATGGACCGGGATCTGTGAAATACAGATGAAGACCCTTGAGGCAAAAAATGAGGACCTGAAAAGGCTGGATATAATAGCCCTGGGGCTCAGCGTTGACAGCCAGCCCTGCAAAAAGGCATGGGCTGATAAGCTGCAAATTACAAAAACCGACCTTCTCGCGGACTTCTGGCCCCACGGTGATATAGCTAGGAAATATGATATCTTCATAGAGAAAACCGGCACCTCGGGCAGGGCGAATTTTCTTATTGATGAAGACGGTAAAATCATCTTCATCAAAATTTATGAAATTCATGAAGTCCCGGACATTGAGGAGATTCTGCGCTTTGTGATGAATAAAAGCTGAATCAGCACTCTACATATTTATCTAAAAATATAAACCGCTATTAATTCAGGGGGAGCGGCATGTTTCCTGAACTCTTCTTGACAGTCAGGTTATCCTGAAATTTTCTGCTTAATATTTTCACAGAGGAGAATTCTCATGGTTACCATTAAGGATATAGAGAAAGCAGCAGAAAGACTGAGAGGTATAATAAGCCCCACCCCTCTTATACACTCGCAGCATTTTTCAGACGAGTATGGCCACGACGTTTATATAAAACCTGAGAACCTGCAGATCACGGGTGCATTCAAAATCCGCGGTGCGTACAACATGATTGCCTCACTTGATGATGAAACACGCGCCCGCGGCCTAATAGCATCATCAGCCGGTAACCACGCACAGGGTGTGGCGCTCGCGGCAAAACTCCTGTCAGCGAAAGCTACTATTGTTATGCCTAAAACAACTCCTCTTATAAAAACAGAGGGTACACGGAAACTCGGGGCACGGGTAGTTCTTGCGGGCGACATATACGACGAGGCCTACGCCGAGGCAAGAAGACTTGAGGAGGCGGAGGGGCTCCGCTTCATACACCCCTTTGATGACGAAGCTGTCATTGCGGGCCAGGGGACAATTGCCCTTGAGATACTTACAGAGCTCCCTGACTGCGGGACGATCCTTGTACCAGTGGGAGGAGGGGGACTCATCTCCGGAATAGCAATTGCCGCTAAAGCAATAAATCCACAAATCCGTGTAATCGGAGTGGAACCTGAAGGAGCCCCCACGCTGAAGAATTCCATAGAACACAGGTGTGTATGCGAACTCCCCCGCGTCCAGACCATTGCTGATGGAGTTGCTGTCCGCCGCGCCGGGGACATCACATTCGAAATTGTAAAAAAATACGTCGATGATATAATCACAGTATCTGATTACGAACTGATGGAGTTCTTCCTCATGCTCCTTGAAAGGCACAAACTTGTTGCTGAAAATGCCGGGGTCCTTTCACTTGCAGCCCTTAAAAAGCTCGGAGGCACACCGCAGAAAATCGTCTCCGTTGTGAGCGGAGGAAACATTGATGTGCTGACAATTTCGGCCATGATCGACCAGGGATTAGTCAACCGGGGAAGGGTCTTCTGCTTTTCAGTGGAACTCCCGGACAGGCCGGGGCAGCTTCTTGACGTTGCCCGCATACTGGCTGATCACAACGCCAATGTTATCAAGCTTGATCACAACCAGTTCAAGAGCATTGACAGGCTCCACCGGGTTCACCTTGAAGTAACAACCGAAACAAACGGATATGAACATATCAGGGAGATTACCGAAGCGCTCAAAAAAGGCGGGTACGAGATAGAGAAGGTTTACTGAGGGGTGTTACTCCTCAACATCCTCACCAAGTCTTCTTAAAACTTTTTTTATAATATCATAATCGAACCCCCTCTGTCTGAGGTAATTTGAAACCTTCAGAGCCGGGTTCTCTTTATTTTTAACAGATTCATATTTCTTCTTCGCCAGGGCGTATACCGCCTCCTCATCCGCCTTATCAGCGCCGCATTCTTTTATCGCTTTATCTATCTCTTTACGGCCTATACCCTTCCTGTAAAGGTCACGTACAATGAGGTCTTTCCCCCTCCTGCCTGACCTCATTCTATCCTTAGTATAAAGGATGGCGAACCCGTAGTCATTTAGATACCCCTTCCCCTTAAGGTACTCAACAGCTTCACTTATATGCCTCTCATCAAAATTTTTCTTCCGCAGGTATCTCTTCATCTCCTCAACAGACCTCGCCCTTAATCCCAGATATGACAGGGCCCTGCTGCAGCATTCAAATCTGCGTGACTCATCGTAAACCTCCATGTAAAGATCCCCGGAAAGATCCATCCCGCTGCAGAGCCTGTAACCGGTATACACATCGTAGCTGACACGAAGGCTCTCCCCTCCGTCAAGTTCCACAACCACATGATTTTCGCTGAATAATAGTTTTGTTATTACGGGCATTTATTTTTTAACACATAGCCACAATTATTTAGAGATAACTTTTTATCTTGATATCAGATTAAAGACTGTCACTGCAAGGCATAAAATAACCTGGCAGTCTGTCCGGGAACATAATTATTCTTTCCAGCCTTTTTAATCAATCCATAACAGATTGCGTCACTACATTCGCAATGACAATGAAAATTTTTAGCCTGTTGCAGCCCCTTATATAAACAAAGAAGGATGCCCATGGCATCCCTCCCCGCATATATAAAATATATTGTATCCCGATTAACGTTTAGAGAACTGGAATCTCTTCCTTGCTTTCTTCTGACCGGGCTTCTTCCTTTCAACTTTCCTTGCGTCCCTTGTTATAAAACCTGCTTCCCTGAGGCTTTTCTTGTATTTCTCATCAGCCTGTACAAGGCATCTTGCAATACCCATTCTAACTGCACCGGCCTGTCCTGACCATCCGCCGCCGCACACGTTTGCGTAAATATCAAAATTCTCAAGCTGGCCAACCTGCTCAAGAGGCTGCCTTACTACAAGTTCAAGAGTCTGTCTTCTGAAATATTCATTAATAGGCTGTTTGTTAATAACAATCTGGCCGTTTCCCGGTTTTACCCAAACCCTTGCAACCGAGGTCTTTCTTCTTCCTGTTGCGTACATCTTTTCTGCCATTTAATATCTCCTTAAATCCCTGTTTACTATAGATTGATTACTTCAGGTTTCTGTGCTTCGTGAGGATGTTTGTCCCCAGCGTAGATCTTCAGGTTTCCGAGAACCTTTTTTCCAAGTTTTGTCTTGGGAAGCATCCCTTTAACGGCGTGCTGAATAATAAATTCAGGTTTTTCTTTCATCAGCTTGGTGATGCTGGTGAACTTAACCCCGCCAGGGTACTGAGAGTGGCTGAAGTAGTCCTTATCTGCACTCTTTGAACCTGTGAGAACCACTTTCTCCGCATTGATTACTATAATATTGTCACCCATATCAAGATGAGGTGTATATTCAGGTTTATTTTTCCCCCTGAGAATTGTGGCTATTTCTGTAGCAAGCCTGCCGAGAACCTTTCCTTCAGCGTCAACAACATACCATTTCTTCTGAATTTCGCCCTCTTTCATAGAATAAGTCTTCTGAATTTCCTTCATTACCTAAGCCCCTTATCAACTTATATAAAAATAATAATTTCCTTCCAATAACAGCTGTAAAGTTAAAAAACAATATATAGGCTCTAAACTGTCAACGAAATTAATGACATTTTTGCCCCTTTTGCGAATTAATTTTAATTAATACAACAATTAATAGACTTTCCTGGATTAATGCCGAATTTTGGTTGAGAAACAGCACTATATTATATTACTATTACATTCTATAAAAAATTCCACAGAAAAGACAGGTTAATACATGAAAAAAACAATTATAATAATTATGATTTCTCTACTTGTCCCCGTTTTTTCCTATAATTCGGAGGCCTTTGAACTTCCTGACCAGATCAGCGGATTCAAAATTCCTAAACCGACAGCCAAAATTGTCAGGTTCGATATAGATTCTATCAGCCTTAAAGATATAACTCTCCTTTTTGATGTTGAAATAAACAACCCCTATCCTGTAAAACTGAAGCTATCCACTGTTAAGGCCGCTTTCTTTGTTGAGAACAAACAGTTTTTTAAAACACAGACAGATAAACTCAAGATCAAAGCCAGGGGAAAGGCAACAACAAGACTATTCGTAAACATAAAATACGAGGATATGGCCAAAATCGTAAAAGATTATAATAAAAAGGATTCCCTTGAATGCGTTATAGATATGGTTATTGTTCTGCCGCTCCCGAAATCGGTACACAAGATGGCCAAAGATGTGACCTTTAAATTCAAGCTTAAAAAGGAAGTGCCCACGATCAAGCCTGAAATTAACATTGCAAACTTTAAGGTAATAAAACCCTCAACAGCGGAGATTGAAGCAGCATTAAAACGGGCAAAAAAGAAGCTTAACGCTGACTCAATAAAAAATATGTTCGGAGCAATAATTGACGGGAAAAACCCTTCAAAGATAATAGACCCCTCAGACCTTGACCTCAAGCTGAAAGTAAATTTTGATATAGTAATGAAGAACAAAACAAAAGCAGCGATGATCTTCAAAGACCTGAACTATAACTTTAACGTTAACTCAAGTAAACTGGTTGACGGTTTTACAAAGGACATCCAGAACAGACAGGGGGAATATATCCTTGGTGTAAACAACGAGTTCAGCTCAAAAGCCCTTGGTAACGCGATATTAAAGGCATTTAAAGACGGTAAAGGCAACTACACCCTTACCGGTCATTCATTCGTTAAACTCCCGGATAAAATAAAGAAAGAACCCCTGAAGCTTAAGTTTAATGAAAACGGAGTTTTTAACCTTAAATGATAATACCTGTAATTATGGCGGGAGGGGCCGGAACAAGGCTCTGGCCCATGAGTAACGAAGATAAGCCTAAACAGTTCCACAGCATGTCCGGCCAGGGGACCCTTCTCGAGGAGACAATAAACAGGCTGAAGCCGGTCTCCCCTGAAGAGGTTGTCATTGTGGGGGCTGAAAAGTATGAAAAACTCTCCATTGAGGAGATCGCAAAAACAGGACTGAAAGGAACAATCCTCTCCGAGCCGATGCCTAAAAATACAGCTGCTGCCGTTTTATATGCAGCTGTTTTCCTCAATAAAAAATATGACGATTCCATTATGGTAGTTCTCCCCGCCGATCACTTTATACGAAACAATTCGGCCTTTACTGAAGTTATTAAGAAAGGAATTGCCCTGGCTGAAAAGGGCTCCCTTGTAACCATAGGTGTAAAGCCTGACTATCCTGAAACAGGTTACGGATATATCAAGGGGAAGGATGGAGTCCCGGGAGACGAAATCCCCGTGGACAAATTTGTTGAGAAACCGGATATTGAAACTGCAAAAAAATACGTTGAGTCAGGGAACTACTTCTGGAACAGCGGAATTTTTGTATGGAAAACATCTGTAATAATCGAAAAATTCAGGGAACTGATGCCGGACCACTTTAAGGCATTCGCACCTCTTATGGAACTTGATCATTCGGGAGTTTCATCAACCTCTGATGAGATAAAAGGACTCAAAAAGAAAATATTCACTTCCCTTGAATCTATCTCAATTGATTACGGCATCCTTGAAAATTCTGATAACAGGATGGTAATCCCTGCTGAATTCGGATGGGCTGACCTGGGAAGCTGGAAAGCAGCTGACGACATACTCGACGCTGACAGCAGTTCAAACAGGACCCAGTCACCTGATAAATCTATATTTGTTAACAGTGAAAACTGTACGGTGTTCAGCGAGGGGATGAGGATCGCTGTTGTGGGAGCATCAAACCTGGTTGTCGTTCAGTCAGGGAACGATATCCTTGTAATAGATAAAGACTCATCCCAGGACGTACGGGCAGTTGTGGATATAATCAGGAAAAAATAAAATGCCTACCTACAATGTGTACATAAAAGCTGACACCCTTGATAATGATCAGAAACAGAAGGTAGCTCAGGCCATCACAAAATCACATGCAGATTCCACCGGTGCGCCGGAGTTCTATGTTCAGGTAATATTTAATGAAATCCGTGACGGCAACCGTTTTGTAAGCGGGCATCGCTTTAACAGACATATGTGGATACGCGGAGATGTAAGGGTCGGCAGAACTGCTGAACAGCGCAAACAGTGGATGCTGGCAATGATTAAAGATGTCAGCGAGTCAGTAAACTGGGATATAAACGAAATCTGGATTGATTTGTGCGGCATTGAACCTGAAAGTATTCTGAAATATGGACAGGTTTTCCCTCCACCCGGAATGGAGGAGGAATGGCTAAGAAGCCTACCCGATGAAGCAAAAAATATTATAAAAGATCTTACAGAAGGCTAAAACTGATAAAAAAATCCTGCTTAAAAAGCAGGATTTTTTAGCTTATTTTATTCCCATTCAATGGTTGAAGGGGGTTTTGAAGATATATCGTAAACAACCCTGTTTACACCTTTAACTTCATTTATTATCCTGTTTGAAATCTTGCGGAGCAGATCCTCGGGAAGGTACGCCCAGTCTGCGGTCATTGCATCAACCGAAGTAACGCCGCGAACGGCTATTACATTTTCATATGTACGCTTATCCCCCATAACCCCAACAGACTTAACAGGGAGAAAGACTCCGAATATCTGCCACAGGTCCCTGTAAAGGCCCGCGTCCTTAATCTCCTGCACGATTATATCATCGGCATGCTGAAGAATTTTTATCCTCTCCGCAGTGACCTCACCTATTATCCTTATGGCAAGCCCCGGGCCCGGGAAGGGGTGCCTGTAAATCAGCTCTTCCTGCATCCCCAGTTTAACGCCAAGCTCCCTCACCTCGTCCTTGAAAAGCTCTTTCAGAGGTTCAATAACCTTACCTGACTTTATAAGCTTGAGCACCTCGGGGACCCTGTTGTGATGGCTCTTAATAGTATCAGAAGGGCCCTTTGTTGAAACTGATTCAATAACATCGGGATAGAGAGTCCCCTGGGCAAGGAAATCGAACTTTCCGATCTTCTTCGCCTCCTCCATAAAAACAGAGATAAACTCCTTACCTATAATTCTTCTCTTCTTCTCCGGGTCATCAACACCTTTTAATTTACCGAGAAACCTCTTCGACGCGTCAACGTATATAAGGTTGAGTTTCATATACTTCTGGAATCTCTCAACAACCTGCTTCTCCTCATCCTTACGGAGAACACCGTTGTTTACAAAAACGCAGTATAGCCTCTCCCCTATGGCCTTCTGAAGAAGCATTGCTGTTACGGAGGAGTCAACTCCCCCTGAAAGGCCAAGGAGCACAGTACCGTCCCCAACCTCCTTCCTGATAGCCTCAACGGATGAATCTATGAATGAATCCATTGTCCATGTAGGTTTCAGCTTGCAGATATTGAAAAGGAAATTTTCAAGCACCTTCATCCCATTGGTCGTGTGGTATACCTCCGGATGGAACTGCACACCGTATACCTTTTTCGATTTGTTCTCAATCGCTGCGATCTCCGCGTTTTCAGATGAAGCTGTAACAACAAACCCGTCCGGAATCTTCAGCACCTTGTCGCCATGGCTCATCCAGACCTGTTCCTTTTTGCCGAGGCCTTTAAGGAGTTCCGACCTCCCCTTTACATTGATCATCGCCCTTCCATACTCACGCGATGTCGCGCCACCGCTTTCACCTTTATACGCGTTAACAACAACGTAAAGCCCGTAACATATACCAAGAACAGGCACTCCAAGATCAAATATCTCTTCTGAAATCTTTGGCGCACCTTTTTCATAAAATGAGGAAGGCCCGCCTGAAAGGATAACAGCAGATGGCTTTTCCTTTTTTATCTCCTCAATGGGATGATGAAAGGGAATTATTTCAGCGTAAACATTGAGTTCCCTTATCCTTCTTGCTATAAGCTGGGTGTATTGCGACCCGAAATCAAGAACAAGGATTCTCTCCTTCGGTATACCTGTATTATGTTCTATCATCATTTCCCCTCCAGCTTTTTAATGTAATTCATCAGCCCTTCCTCTTTTATAGCCTTATTTTTATCTTCTATCTTCTTCTCTATTTTTTTTCTGTAGGAGGAGAGTTTCTCAGCAACAGTATTGTCATTCACGGAAATAATGCTTAACGCGAAAAGCGCCGCATTGGCACCCCCTGCTTTTCCTGCAGGCATTGCTGCTACAGGTACACCTGAAGGCATCTGAAGAATCGAAAGGATCGAATCAAGGCCCCCGGCAATTTTTGTTTCAATTGGTATTCCTATTACAGGCAGAGTTGTATGAGAAGCAACCACGCCGGGAAGATGTGCAGCGCCTCCTGCAATGGCTATTATTGCCTTCATCCCTTTTTCACGCGCACCCTTCACCCACTGAACTGTCATTTCAGGGCTTCTGTGAGCTGATGAAACAAGAACCTCGTATTCCATACCGAACTCTTCAAGTATTTCAAAACACTCTTTTACCTTTGGGAGGTCCGAATCACTCCCCAGAATTATCCCGATTACCGGCATCTTTCACCTCAAACAATATTTCATGCCGGCCAGAATCCAGTAATACCGGCAAAATATCTCTGAAAATTTTCTTAAAAATAACAGATGTACGATTTGTCAACCCATAATATATCTTAACAGCCTAAAGATAACCATTCAACACATAAAAACATTTTTTTCATATTGCTTGACTAATCATGCACTCTATTATTATATAAAAATTAAGCATATTAAAGCCTAAAGGAGAAAATAATGAAGTTATTTAAAAAATTAGCTTTAACATCAGTTATAGTTTTTACTGCCACAATGCTTTTTGCCCAGGACTCAAACCTTAATTTCAAGGCAGGGGCACAGTTCCCGGATGCTCCTAACAAAGCCGGTTTTGACGCGGCAATTTCAGCAAATTACGGGGCAGACAAATATTTTACAATCGGCGCTGAAGCAGGATTCGGATGGGTAAAATACAAGGATGAAGGGGATTCAACAAAAGTTGATGATGTTGAATTTGCCTCTGTTGATAAGACAAACATATACAGCTTCCCTCTTCTTGCAGTTGCAACAATAAGGCTTGCTGACATGAAAGAACAGTACGGGTTCATGCCTTATATTACTGCCGGAGCAGGCTGGACATGGGCGAAGTTTGACAACCCGGATCTTCCTGACGAATTTGACGAAACTTTCAACGGCTTTACATGGCAGGCA
Source organism: Spirochaetota bacterium (assembly GCA_036745755.1). Classification (GTDB taxonomy): domain Bacteria; phylum Spirochaetota; class UBA4802; order UBA4802; family UBA5550; genus UBA5550. The sequence continues at coordinate 14,362 of DAIOFM010000019.1, forward strand.
GTTGGCGGAGTTAATATTCTGCTCGGATCAGATTCAAACCTGACATTAATCCTTGAAGGTGGCTGGAGAAGTGCTGAACTTGACAACAGCGATGACATTATGCTCGATATGTCAGGTTTTATCTGCCATGCAGGTATAAGCTTCCCTATTGGCGCTTCTGACTATTAATAAATAGTATATAACATAAAAAAGCTGCCCCAGGGGCAGCTTTTTTTATTTCTTCATAACAAGGACCTTTTTCATCTTATCATCAGATTTGTCCGAAACCTTTTTAATAGAAAGCACCTTTGATCTTGTGCGGTAGAAGGGCTGAACTGATTCCTGGACCCTTACAACCATGTGATCAATAACATTTTCAATTTCATGACTCAGGGCATCGAGATACTTCTCCCTCTGCCTTACCTCCTGGTACCTTATATAATTCCGATCAATTATATTCTTCAGCTTTTCTATCTCCCTGTTTTTAACATCAATGATGTCCTCATATTCGTCCTTGATGCTGGAGATATTTTTAGAATGAGTGTTCTCAAGATTCAGCTTCATTGAGTTAAGTTTTTTGCTGAATTCCCTTTCACAACTCTTCCTGACTTTGTCCTTTTCTTTTCTGAGTATATCATTTATACTGCTTTTCCGAATAATCATGACACTATCCTGCTTTGTGTTTCTTTTTTTTAAACAGGGCCATTTTTTTTAATGACGGGTTCATGTCAAGTTTCAAATAACACATTTCTGTTCTGTTATGGCGCAATAACTCTTTTAAGCGAACAAAAAAGGGACAAAAACCAAAAAAAATCCCGCCCTCAGGCGGGATTTTGTATCCCCTATTTTACAAGACTTTAAAAATCACCCGCCGAGAAGCTGAAGAATGGATCTTGTTTTAACATTGGCCTGAGCCAGCATCGCAGTACCACTCTGCACAAGAACCTGATCTTTTGTAAGATTTACCATTGTTTCAGCCATATCAGCATCTCTGATCCGGCTTTCCGATGCCTGTATATTTTCATAAGCAGTCATTAAACCTTTTGCAGCATATTCCAGTCTGTTGTAGTATGCGCCAAGATCAGCTCTCTGCTTTGAAATCTTATGAAGCGCATCGTCAATTACACCTATTGTTCTGTTTGCGCTGTCTGCAGTTGCAAGATCAGCGATAAAGGTGCCGGTTTTCTCCTTCAGACCAAGTCCCTGAGCAGTCATAGTTCCAATATAAACCCTTTCTCTCTGATGCATATTAGCACCCATGTGGAACCACATACTCCCCTTGGCGTTAGTCTTCGCGAAATCACCCTGAAGTAGTTTAAACTTGTTGAATTCAGCCTGAGATGCAATCCTGTCCACTTCATCTACAAGAGCAGAAACTTCAACCTGAATAAGCTGTCTGTCCTGATCTGTATAGATTCCATTGGATGACTGGACTGCAAGAACCCTGATCCTCTGAAGGATTCCGGTAGTCTGGTTCAGGTAACCTTCAGTTGTCTGAACGAATGACATCCCGTCTTCAGTGTTCCTTTCAGCCTGCCTGAGACCCTGTATCTGGGTTCTCATCTTTTCTGATACGGCAAGTCCGGAAGCATCGTCACCGGCTTTATTGATCCTCATACCTGATGACAGAGTCTCCATAGACTTGTCAACATCCCAGTGCTTGAATCTTAACACCTTATTGGCATTAATTGCACTCATGTTGTGATTGATAATCATATTAAACACTCCTTTGTTTAATTTACTGTTTCCGCCCCTCCTACAGAGCGAAAACTCCCTGATCTCCCTATCAGGGGTTTGATACCAGGTTCAACAATAGGGAATACAGACGCTGATTTACAGCGACCATTAATACTGCGAACGGGCGCTTTCGCGCTTTATCCGCTCGCAGAACCCATGCTCGCTGTAACTTCCTACCGGTTTTCAAAGATCATTAATGAAACGGGCCCCGGTTGGTTCTCCCAAACCAACCGGGGTGGAGTGAAATATTATAAATCCTCTACCTCAGAAGCTGTAATACACCCTGAGACTTTGCATTAGCCTGAGCCAGCATCGCAGTTCCACTCTGAACAAGAATCTGGTTCTTTGTGAAATCAACCATTGTTTCAGCCATATCAGCATCTCTTATGCGGCTTTCAGACGCCTGGATGTTTTCATAAGCAGTCATGAGGCCTTTCGCTGCATGTTCCATCCTGTTGTAATACGCGCCAAGGTCAGCTCTCTGTTTTGCGAGTACATGAAGAGCATTATCCATTACACCGATGTTTCTGTTAGCTTCAGCAGCTGTAGAAAGTGTAAGAGGGTTCCCTATCATATTTTTCAGACCGAGAGCTTTTGCTGTCATAGTCTGGATATAGATTCTCTCCCTCTGGTGCATGTTTGCTCCCATATGGATCCACATTGACGCTGTTGTGCTTACACGTCCGAAGTCCCCCTGGAGGAGATTCATTTTATTGAATTCCGCCTGAGAAGCGATCCTGTCAACCTCGTCAACAAGCTGTGATACTTCCACCTGTATGAGCTGCCTGTCTTCCAGCGTATAGATACCGTTTGAAGACTGGATCGCGAGAACACGAATCCTCTGAACTATGCTTGAAACTTCATCAAGATATCCTTCTGTTGTCTGAATAAGAGACATACCGTCCTCAGTATTTCTCTCAGCCTGCCTGAGGCCGAGTATCTGAGTTCTCATTTTTTCAGATACAGCAAGTCCTGAAGCATCATCACCGGCTTTGTTGATTCTCATACCGGATGAAAGAGATTCCATGTTCTTGTTGATGTTCCAGTGCTGGAATTTTAATACCCTGTTGGTATTAATGGCGGACATATTGTGGTTAATAATCATAATTGATTCCTCCCTGAATCATTGTTGTCTGAGCCCGGCTTCCCTGCCATGGCTGTCAGATATGTTACCCTGACGTTATTTTATTCGGGATTAATAACCACTAAATTTAACCTGATTATTGGCATTTATAGCCGATTAAACCTAATTATTATCAAATATATCAAAATATTATTACATTATAACCTTAATTTCATTATTTTTGCATATTTTCCCCTATTCATATATTCGGGATTATGGAATTTTTCGCTTAGCATATTTTTTTTCACTTTTCTGAAATATTTCATGTAACAAATTGTTCTTGATTTTTGAACCTCGTTGAAGAGTATTATTTAAAATCCCTCATAAACTTAATTATACTAAGCTAATAATAGTATTCTCTTTCAGGGATGATTCTAATTAACAGGAGAGTTTAAAATGAAGAAAGGTATAATCCTTCTGCTGATGATCAGCGTAGCTTCATTCTGTGTTTTTTCAGGTTGTTCAAAAGAACAGGCAAGCGGGAAAATAATTTCTGTAGCTACAGATGCAACATGGCCTCCAATGGAATATGTTGATGAGAACAAAAAAATCGTCGGCTTTGACATCGATCTTCTCAATGCTGCTGCAAAAGAGGGCGGCTTCACTGTTGAGTTCAAAAATACCGCATGGGACGGCATATTTGCAGGTCTCGGAGCAGGTAAATATGATGCAGTATGTTCATCTGTAACAATTACAGATGATAGAAAGAAAACTATGGATTTTTCTGTTCCTTATGTAAGCATAGGACAGACAATTGTTGTTAAAAAAGAAACAACCGGAATGGAAGAACTCTCAAAATTTGAAGGGAAAAAAGTCGGAGCTCAAATCGGCACAACCGGCGCTATTGAAATAGCAAAAAACAAAAATATAACTCTTAAAACATATGACGAAATCGGACTTGCAATAGAGGACCTCGCCAAGGGAAGAATTGAAGCAGTTGTATGCGACAATCCGATTGCTGCAAATTACGCACTCTTAAATCCCAAGTATAAGGCTCTGCTTAAAATAGTTGGCGAACCTTTCACAACAGAAGAGTATGGAATTGCTGTAAAAAAAGGTAACAAAGAAGTTCTTGACATGGTTAATGCGGGTCTTGCTAAAGTTAAAGAAAAAGGTATAGACAAAGAGCTTGAGAAAAAGTGGCTAAGATAAATAATAAAACCAAAATAGAAGTAACTGACGGAGTCCTTATCCCTGCAAGGGATGACTCTGCTATTTTCTCCGCATGGAGAATCTCATTCTACGGAGCAATATCAGCACTGATATTGCTCCCTGTTCTTTCTCCCGAACCGTACAAAGATATTCTTTTGTTTGTTCCGGATGGTGTTTTAAGGACATTTGAAGTTACAGTTCTCTCAATTATATTCGCACTGTTTATCGGCCTCATGGTGGGGCTTGGAAGAATTTCAAGGTTTTCCATAATAAACAAAATATGCACTGTTTATGTTGAAATAATAAGGGGTATACCTCTCCTTGTTCAGCTTTTTTATATCTATTACGCACTGGCAAAATTTGTTAAAATAATGGATATAACCGCGGCTGTTATCGCCATGGCGGTCTGTTATGGAGCTTATATCAGTGAAATATTCCGTGCGGGAATCCAGTCAATACCGAAAGGGCAGATGGAAGCAGCTCTTGCTTTAGGTATGACCCGATCTCAGGCTATTTATAAAATAATTCTCCCGCAGACAATAAAAGTGGTTCTCCCCCCTATCGGGAACGAATTCATTGCATTGCTTAAAGACTCTTCACTGGTTTCTATTCTTGCTGTATCAGACCTCCTCAGAAGAGGCAGGGAGTACGCTTCCACATCATTTTTCTATTTTGAAACTTACACGATGGTTGCATTGATATATCTGATACTTACTCTCTTTTTCTCACGATTAGTTGCTATAATGGAAGAAAGGATGAAAACAAATGTCGACCAGAGTTAAAGTAATAAATGTATCAAAAAAATTCGGCCATGTTGTTGCGCTGAATAATGTAAGTTGTGAAGTAAAACAGGGCGACGTCTTTTTTATAATAGGATCCTCCGGGAGCGGGAAGAGTACACTCCTGAGATGCATTAACCGCCTTGAGAATGTTACCAGCGGTGAAATATGGATCGAGAATGACCTTGTAACCGGTCCTAAAGCCAACATCAGAAAAATAAGAGAGGAGACCGGAATGGTTTTTCAGTCATTCAACCTCTTCCCTCACCTTTCTGTTCTGGAAAATATAACCCTTGCCCCGAGAATTGTAAAAAAAGTCTCTTCGGATGAGGCTGAAGATCGTGGCAGAACGCTGTTGAAAAGAGTCGGACTTCTCGATAAAGAAAAAGCCTATCCAGAACAGCTTTCCGGCGGGCAGCAGCAGAGGGTGGCAATAGCCCGTGCGCTTGCCATGAATCCCATGGTCATGCTCTTCGACGAACCCACATCAGCTCTTGACCCGGAAATGACAAAAGAGGTTCTTGATGTTATGAAAGGCCTTGCTGATGAAGGTATGACAATGATGGTTGTATCTCATGAAATGGGATTTGCCAAGGCCGCCGCAAACAAGGTTGTTTACATGGACAATGCTGAAATTATTGAAATGGGAACTCCGAAGCAGATATTTGACAATCCGCAAATGGAACGGACACAACGGTTTCTCCGCAATGTTCTTAAAGCATAAAAAAATCCGGCAAAAGCCGGTTTTTTTTATGCTTTAAACGTACCTACTATTGCTCTTTTCATTTCTAATTGTTATTTTATAACCTACCGGTACAATTATGAACGACCCCCTACATGCAGCTGATACCATTTACAACCTCGGCCTTTTCGAAGCAACCGGTATCGAGCTTGAATATATGATAACTGATTCCGACACTCTTGATGTCATGCCTATATGTGATAAAATACTATTTGATATTTCAGGTTCAATTGACAATGAAGTCTACCCTGACGGCGAAGACGGTTTTTCCGCGTGGTCAAATGAACTTGCGCTGCATGTGCTTGAATTTAAATCACTGAATCCAGTGAGAGATATAAAAGGAGCAGGGCATCTTTTCCGGAGGGAAATCAATACCGCGAACAGGCTTCTTGAAAAATACAATGCAAAACTCCTCCCCTCCGCAATGCACCCCTGGATGATACCTGATGCTGAATTTAAAATCTGGCCTTACGGCAATAGAGAAATATACGAAGCATTTGACAGGATTTTCGGCTGCAAAGGACACGGATGGTCAAATCTTCAAAGCCTGCATATTAATCTTCCATTTAAAAATAATGAGGAGTTCAGAAAGCTCCATACTGCCATAAGAATTCTCCTTCCTGTCATTAACGCATTAACAGCCTCCTCCCCGTTCGTTGAAGGAAAATTTTCAGGTTTCCATGATTACAGACTCGAAATATACAGGACAAATTCAATAAAGATTCCATCCATAACAGGATATATTATACCTGAACCTGTTCAAGGAATAGAGGAATACAATACAGAAATTCTGGACAGAATATATCAGGATCTTGAAAACTTTGACCCGACCGGTATTTTAAAGGAGGAATGGATTAACGCCCGTGGATGTATCGCGAGATTTGATCGCGGGGCGATTGAAATAAGAACAAGCGATATACAGGAGTGCCCTGAAGCTGATATTGCCTGTGCCAGCCTTATAATTGAGGTTTTAAAAAAACTTGTTTATGAAGAAATCTCCTCTATTGACGAGCAGCTTTCCCATGAAACATACCCTCTTTATAAAATACTTCTCTCTGTTGCCAGGAATGGAGATACCGTGATCGATGATCCGGACTATTTACACGTTTTCGGCCTGAAAAAGCCCTGCAGCGCGCTCAATTTCTGGGAACAAATGGCTTCACTCTTTTTTCCCGATGCCGGGCCTGAAGCCCCTTATCTTTCCAATATTTTCAAACATGGAAATCTCTCCCGACGAATACTAAATGCCACGGGACTTTCCCCTTCCCGCGACACATTAAAATCCATTTATAAAAAACTTTCAGCTTCTCTGGCTACCGGAGAACAATTCTTATCTTAAAATTCAGATTAACAAACATCTAATAAATTATGATGGAAAAAATTAACGCCTGATTTAAAATTAATACATATATCAAAACATGAATATTTATTCCTTAATTTATTTACAGATGTTAATTCTCCTTTACAGGGGAACAGCTTTTATTAATTTATAATCCTCTAATATTTAGGGAATAGATACTGATCTCAAAAATTCGCAGATAAAGAGGAGACAGATATGAAAATTGAATTTGTCGGAGGGGCAAGAACAGTAACAGGATCTTCATACATAATAAAAGATCAGGACTTCACAATAATGGTCGACTGCGGAATGTTCCAGGGAAAGCAGGAACTGGTCCAGAGAAACCAGCTACAGCTTATTTACGATCCGCCCAAGATAGACTGCTTACTCCTGACCCATGCCCATATTGATCACAGCGGCCTGATCCCCAAGCTTGTTAAAGGCGGATTTTACGGCAATATTTATACTACAAAATCCACAACGGATCTGTGCAAGGTAATGCTGCCTGACAGCGCTCATATTCAGGAAAATGACATTAAATGGGTAAATAAAAGAAATAAAAAACTGGGACGCCCTCAGGTTGAACCCCTTTATACGCTTGAAGACGCTGATAACAGCATCGACAACTTTGTTCCTGTAAACTATGGAGAAATTATCCAGATTCACCCCCGTGTTGAAGTAAGATTCAGGGACGCAGGACATATACTCGGCTCATCCTTTATCGAAATGTGGGTAGCTGAAAAGGGGAAAAAAACAAAAATAGTATTCTCCGGCGACATAGGGACAAAAGACCAGTCCATTATCCGCGATCCGGAACTGCTTGAAGATGCGGATATAATACTTATTGAATCAACCTATGGCAACCGCCTGCATAAAAGCAAGGAGGATACATACACTGAATTCAAAGAGATCCTTCTTGATTCCATTAATAAAAAAGGGAATATTATAATACCTGCCTTTGCAATTGAAAGGACCCAGGAGATTATATATGAACTGAATAAACTTTTCAGTAATGGTGAAATCCCCAGAGTACCGGTCTATATCGATTCACCTCTTGCTATATCAGCAACTGAAATTTTCAGACAAAATCCGCAGTGTTTCGACGAGGATACACTGAAAATTTTAAATTCCGGAGACAACCCTCTGGATTTTCCGAATCTTAAATTCACCAAAACATCCGAAGAATCAAAACTTCTTTCAAAAGAAAAAGGCGGAGCAATTATTATCTCCGCAAGCGGGATGTGTACAGCGGGGAGGATTAAATACCACCTTCAGAACAACCTTTACAGATCTGAATCCAGCGTTATTTTTGTCGGATATCAGGCGGAGGGGACCCTTGGAAGACGTATCATTGACGGAGCAAAACAGGTGAAAATATACGGTGAGGATATTGCTGTTAACGCCAAGGTACATACTCTCGGCGGATTTTCTGCGCACGCTGACATGAACGGACTGCTTGAATGGCTTAGACCTAACAAAAATCCGAATACGAAGGTATTTGTTGTTCATGGAGAAGAGGAATCTTCAGAACATTTCGCCAAAGTAATTTCAAAAGAACTGGGATTATCTTCTTACGTTCCGCACTGGGGAGAGATTGTTGATCTCGATACGATGAAATCTGAATATGCTTCTTACGGCACACCATCCGAAGAAAAATATCTCCCTGTTGACAGCCAGATTGAATCACTAACAAATACAATGAATCTCCTTATAAAAAAATACGACAGGGCAAAAGCAGAAAACAGGCTTGAATATATTAAAACTCTTCAGGATGACATTAACGACGTAAAAGAAATGATTGCAGTTATAATAGATGAGCTCTAAGACTGAAAGAGGTCAATCTTATTAAATTAAACCCCCGGTTTGCGGCAGAGAGCATGACACACTGCTATTGACAATGCATCTGCCGCATCATCGGGTCCGTTTATCTCTCCAAGATTCAGGATCCTTTTTATCATAAATTCAACCTGCCCCTTTTCCGCCTTTCCGAAACCTGTTATTGAATTTTTTACCTGTGTCGGAGTATATTCATAAAAAGGGATCTCTTTTAACTTCAGGGTAAGCATCACAACTCCTATGGCAGCGGAAACATGCATAACAGTTTTGCTGTTTTTCTGGAAAAAAAGTTTTTCAATAGAAGCACAGTCCGGAAGGTATTCTGCTATAACAGCATCAAGGCTCCTGTGTATTTTCAGGAGCCTTGTTTCAACGGGTTCAGCCGGTGATGTCTTGATAATTCCATAATTATGAACTTTGAAGTTATCACTAATCACCGACCATCCAAGGATATCATATCCGGGATCAATCCCCAGAATTTTCACTTTCTATTCACTCAGCTTTGCCATAATTTCATCAGAAATATCATAGTTTGAATATACTTCCTGAGTATCATCCTGATCTTCAAGAAGTTCTATAATCCTTAGACACTGCTGTGCTTTTTTCTCATCAAGCTCTACTGTGGTCATGGGAACGTATGTAAGCTGATTCATAATAAAATTATATTCCTTCTTCATCAGAAAATCTGAAACTTCATCATACCCTTCAGTACCGGTGGTAATTACAATATTATCATCCTCTGTTTTAACATCCTCTATATCATATTCAAGGAGCATCTCCATTACTTCATCTTCAGTAACGCTTCCTCCCTCAATTATGATCATCCCCTTTCTTTCAAAAAGGTAATTAACAGAGCCGGTCTCACCAAGATTACCGCCATTCTTCCCGAAAATTGTCCTTATTTCAGGTGTTGTCCTGTTCTTATTGTCAGTAATACAATCAACCATAATTGCGACACCGCCCGGGCCATATCCTTCGTATCTTACCTCTTCATAAGTAACTCCATCCAGATTACCGGAACCCTTTTTTATTGCCCTTTCTATATTGTCATTAGGCATATTGGCTGCCTTGGCCTTCAATACTGCGGTTCTCAGCCTCGGATTGGCATCAACATCATCTCCCCCCGATTTAGCAGCAACTGTTATTTCTCGAATCAGTTTTGTAAAAAGAGCGCCCCTCTTGGCATCAACTGCGCCTTTTTTCCTTTTAATCGTCGACCATTTATTATGTCCAGACATAGAAACCCCTTTCTCATTCGGATTGGTATTAATGCAATATACTAATAGCCCCTTCTTATTTTCAACTGTAATTTTGTTATCATATCTCTTGAGTCATTGGCTTTATAATTAAAATGTATCGCTTCCCTGTAATACCTGATAGCATCTTCATATTTATCAATTTTTTTATAAATCACGGCTATATTCCATCTTATCTTTCCGGGATTCATTGTCCTGAACTGATACTTCAAATCATTGAGTTCAGAATCAACTTTCCCCCTGTCATCCTGGAGCATTTCAAATTCCTCAAAATTGTCAAAATCCTGCTTGTAGATTACGTCGGTTTTCATCGATAATATCTTTTCGTCAAGCTCAGCAAGCTCCTTCTTTTTCTCTTCAATACGCTCAAGAATTTTATCCTGATATTGAATTCCCTTCAGGTATAATCCAATGCCGGTCTCGTATTTAAGATTACTGTATGCCATATCTCCGAGGAACTCCAGGGCTTTTGCCCTTCTGTAAAGGTCATTTTCAGGGAGGATTCTTAATGCAGCTGTAAATGAAGATTTTGCAAGAATATAATTTCCCGTATTGTTATAGCAAATATATCCCAGCGCATAATGTATTGCACCATCATCCGGTTTTTCCCTCAGATACTCATTATAATATTTCTCTGATAAAAGATATTTTTTCAGGCTTTCATAAAGACCCGCAAGTTTCAGGTAGATAAGAGGATCAGGTTTCTCTCCTGACAGAGCAACATATCTCTCCAGATGATAAGCCGCTTTTTTCTTCTCTTCGGTCCTGAAAAGGGCTATACCCAGCTCCTTTGAATATTCATAATTATCTTTATTAAAAATATACGCCTGTTCAAGAGCATTGACATAGCCCCTGAAATAAATACCTCCATCCATTGTTTTAAAAATCCCGGCTATCTCATAAAATACAACATCATCCTTGCCGTCTTCAAATTTCGAAAATCTTAAAGATTGTATGTAATTATTAAGAGCATCTCTTTTCTTATTGATAGCAGAAAGAGATCTTGCGGCATAAAGATGCAAATCTGCCATTTGCGGGTTATTTTCAATGAAAAAGCCCTTCTCCTTCCTTTTTCTGAATAATTTTACAAGATCTGTTTTCTCACCAACATTCAGAATAGATATCATCTGTTCAGGAATCCGCCGATCCTTTACTTTTTTTATATAATATTCATTGAGCTTTGAATTTATAATTTCCAGTGATTTAGCATAATCTTTTGAATTATACGCCGCCCTGTAATCATCTCCTGTATTCTGGGCATTGATTTTCGCAGATAGAAAAAGAAGAAAAAATACAATTAAGAGCCATTTATTTTTGTAAACAATCATACATAATTGTCCTTATAATTTTATTAATTATCGGTCTATTCAGAAATCCTTCATAAGTTTAAAATACGATATATAAATTTATCCTCTTTTAAATTATTAATTCAGTTTTTAAAAAAAAGTTGTTTTTTAATTTATTATTTCTTTTAAAATGGCCATTTGAAATAATTACTTTTTACTGCACAATGTTCACGAGGAGTCCCTTTTAATGAGTAACATTAAAAAATTCAGTTATCAGGATACATCAAAAAGATGGCTGATTCCTGTTGCAATTTTTTTGACCTTTTTTTCTTTTATCCTGCTTTTAACAGACATTATTCTTTCGTTCAAGCAGTATCTTCCCTATTATCCGGTAACCTCCATAGTCCTTATAATTGCCGTTATCTCATTCTTTTTGGGAAACCTTTCCGGAAAAATTTTTTATAAACTAATAAACAGATCTATTATCATAAATATTATTTTTACCATCCTTTACGGAACGGCTATATCATTCTACTTTTTAAAAGTTACAATATTAGGAGATTCCTTTGCTAACCTTAATATTTATTTTTTCAACCGTTACCTTGCCTCCCTTATAATAGTATTACCCGCTTTTTTTTCAGGGGTCCTGAACTGCTACTTCCTGAATATTTCAACCGGGGATTTTCTTGATGAAAAAAACCTCCTGTCAGCTTATCTGCTCTCTTTTTTTACAGCCGTTTCATCAGGTCTGATAATCGCATCAAAAAATTTACTACCCGATTTCGATTTAAATATAATTACACCCTATTACTCTATTATTTCACTAATACTTGTTGTAATAATGATTTTCATAAACATGAAATTCAATCCTGAACCACTTTTTGCAAAACATTATATTGATGATGAAACTACAGACGAGAATAACCCTGTAAAAAGAGATGATCTCTTCTATACATACCTGAATTTTACATATGTTATTACATATATCTTTCTGGGGCATCTTGTACTTATAAAATTTTATGGGAACATACACTATCACGGTCAAATATATATAGCGATTGTCCTGTTAGCATTATCAGCCGGTTATCTAGTGGGAAAACTAAAGAAGCCCTCTTTCTGGTATGTCTATAGTGAAATGCTTTTCCCGATACTGTTTCTTTCATACATGTTTCTGCTTTTCTACTTTTCTGATAAAATATCAATTAATACAGCCTATGCTTTTACAGCAGCCCCGGCACTGATTTACGGTTTTTCTCTCAGGCAGACATTTGAAAATATCCTGACAAAATATGATCATAACAGAAGATTTAATATTATAAATTTTTCTCTGTATATACTCCCCATTCCTGTAATTATATCAATATCTCTTCTCCATTTTACAAATTTAGTCTTTTACCTGATTCTTTATATTATATCAATTCTGAATATTATTATACCCGGGATATTCCTTTTTAATCTGAAAATTAATCCTGTTAAAAAATTCGCTTATTTTATTTTTACTCTTATATTTATCCCTGCAGTTCTCCTGCTTCACCTGTACTTTAAAATACCTCTTACATTGAAACCTTTTTTTACAAGATGTGAAAACTATGAAATACTTCTTAAAACGAACTACAATCTTCCCTATATTACTGAAAATGGAGAAATAACCATTTACGATACACCTGTTTTTTATCTTTCCGACAGCAACATAAGGAATTTAAAACGTGCTGCTTCTGCCGCGGCTTTATATGCGGGGGAAAATTCAAACACACTTATTTTAGACAGTAACCAGAAATTTTTCAGCAATCCCGTATATTCAATTATTCCAGATTTTTTATGTCTTGATACTCTTCCTTCAAGACACATAGACAACAACAGGCTTCCTGTCTCAGGCAAACAGAAGTATACCCCTGTCCAGAAAGAACTGCTGAACTTCCTTCTTGATAACAAAAAAATGTATGATATGGTCCTTGATTGCCCGAACCTGCTTGATCAGACAATCCACTCCTTCAGAACATCTTCAGAATACTATACCCTTGTCAAAAAACAGATCGGGAACATAGGTGTTTACGCTGTAATATTTGACCTGAAATATACAGACGATACAATGCTTATAACATCATTAACTCATTTAAAAGAAAAGTTCGCACACCACACTATATATCTTTTTTCAGACATACTCCTTATCGTTTCTTCAGACAACCAGGATTCTCTTAAACTCAGCAAAGAGTCATTAAACAGACTCGAACCTCTCTACTCGGAAAGAGGTGTATCTGATAAAATATTCTATAATGAGCTGCATCCTCTTAATAACATTCTGTTTACCGGGATCGATCAGTGCCTTCAAAAATTTTCTGAGGAAAAACGTAGAATATCAGATAATGGATATAAAATCCTCCCTGAGAAACTACTTAACTACTATCTGAACTATACTCCTGACTGGTATAAAACAGTTATCAATGATTCCGACAAACGTTTTTATCAAAACCTGCGCTCCTTTATGCAGAGAAATTCAAAAGTATTTTCAATAATTAAAAAGCTGGAGTACTCAGAATCTATGAATGAATACGACAGTGAAACAGGGTATCTGTTCCAGCTTAAAAATTATGCCCGCTATAGTGACTCTCTTAAAAATTATATCAATGCCCAACTCGCCTATAAAGAAAAGTACTACCAGAGCGAGGCATTACGGCTTGAAAAGAACAAGAAATGGAATGAGGCAGCAAAACTCTACAAAGCAATACTTTCATTGAATGACGACATTTTTGAAGCGAATTATAAACTGGGTCTTCTTTATATAACCCTTCAGGACATGGATAATGCCTTCATATACCTGGACAAAGCCCTTAAGCTGGAAAAGAACAATCCGCAGGTTCTTTACCAGATGGGAATACTGATGTTCTTCAGTGATAAATGGAAGGATGCGATTAACTATCTTGAACAGGCAAACAAACAAAACATTCATACTTCACTTCTTTATATGTACCTTGGAATTTCATATGAAAAATCAGGGAAAAATGAGGACGCAAAACTGAATTATGAAAAAGCCATACTGGAGGATCCCAATGACAATAAAATCAAGCTCCTCCTTGAAAATCTTAATATTAAAATGAATACTACTCTGACCGGGGAACATGAAAGTCAGAAAACCAATATGATCGACGATGAGAAGGATGAAAAAATAACAATCCCTGTTAATAAAAAAGCTATTAACGCAAGACTTCAGGATGATGAAAAGGATGATGAATAATCATCATCCTTTATATGAAGCTATAGCCTCTTTAAACTTCGGAATTGACCTTTCTATGATATCCTCTGAAACACAGTACGCAAGCCTGATATAACCAGAACAGCCGAAACCTGTCCCGGGGACCGCAAGTATATTATACTTCTGCAGATGTCCGACAAAATCAATATCATTTTCCGTAGGAGTTTTAACAAAAAGGTAAAATGCCCCTTCCGGTTCAGCAAAGGAATATCCCGCTTCCCGGAGCCCCTTAACGAAAACATCCCTGCGCTTTTTATAGACATCTACTGCTACAGATACATCATTCAACTCAGAAACAATTCTCTGCATAAGGGCCGGTGCATTTACAAATCCGAGAATCCTGTTGCTAAGGTTAAGGCCAGCCATTAAAAGATCATATCCTAAAATTTCAGGATTAACAGCCACATAACCTATCCTTTCTCCGGGTAATGAGAGAGATTTGGAGTAGGAGTTAACAACCATTGCATTCTTATATTTGGAAAGAACAGGGGATGTTGTTTTACCGTCATAAACGATCTCCCTGTAAGGTTCGTCAGAAATAAGGAATATCGGTCTTCCCGAAGGAGCTTTAGAAACAAGAAGCTGGCCCAGTTTTTCTATTTCATCTTCCGTATAAATCTTACCTGTGGGATTATTGGGACTATTAATAATAACCGCACGGGTTTTTTCTGTAATTACATTCTTTATATTATCAAGATTAAGTGAAAAATCCGGTGAAGCTTCTACCTGAACCATCACTCCCTGATGATTTGAAATATAAAATCCGTATTCAGCGAAAAAAGGTTTTATAACTATTACTTCATCTCCGGGATCCAGGATGGTTTTCATTATAATGTTCATCCCGCCGGCCGCACCACATGTCATGACTATAGAATTACCATCTATATTCACATCATGCTCCCTCTTTACCTTTGCAGCAACGGATTCCCTGACATTCATAAAACCTGAATTAGGCATATATCCGTGTATACCTGTAATTTTTGAATCTGATATTTTTTTAAGAACATTAAAAAACTCTGCAGGAGGATCAAGGTCCGGATTCCCGAGGCTGAAATCATATACATTTTCCTCACCGAATTCTGCTTTGAGTTTTGCTCCCTCCTCAAACATTTTCCTTATCCAGGAGGATTTTTCTATTGAGTCTTTTATTTTATCTGATATCGACATATTATTACCTTTTTATTTATTCTCAATTTTATTCACCAGTGATTTTATCGTTTCATTTGACGAATCGAGTTCCTGTGCTTTTTTTGCATAATTAAGTGCTTCTTTATCTTTACCCATTTTATAGAGGCAGTAAGCAAGATTACTGATAATTTCCGGGGAATCCGGCTTTATAGCATATGCAACCGAAAAAGCAGTATTTGCATCACCGATTTTACCAAGTTTCATCAGAGTAATTCCCAGATCATTATATGAGACATACAACTCCGGATCAATAGCATTGGCCTTCTCAAAATAAAGTTTTGCCCTCTGATAAATTTTTTTCTCAATAGCGATTCTTCCAAGGAGCCAGAAAAGCATAGCATCCTCCTTAATTTTAAGTCCGTCTTCTATTACAGAACCGGCATCCCCGAATTTCCTTTTCTCCATAAAAAGCATTGCAAGATCTATATATGGATCAACCGTCGTCTTATCTATTGCCATGCATTTTCTGAAATGGATCATAGCAGATTCGGTATTTCCAAGCTTCCAGTGATTATGTGCTGCAAGATATCTTATTTTGTAATTGGGTGACCCCGCCCTGAAATCATCAGCAATGACAAGATCCTCTGCACAAACAGAGAGAGATTCCTGAAACTTGTTATCCTGATAAAGAGAAAGAGCCTGCTCATAAGCGGCAAACGCTGATGAACCAAGAAATATTATAAGAAATACAAAAACTAATTTCTTCATTGTGAACCGTCCTGACAGAATTAAATAATCCGATTGAGTTTAAAATCTTTGCCTTGTGAAGCATCTTAATATTATAGGATAAATCTTACTCTGTGAATTATATTTTCAATAATTATTTAAAAATGATCTATGTTTTTAACAAAAAAGAAAAGCGATCCCCATGGAATCGCTTTTCTTTTTTTATACTCTTTTTACTTCTTATTTCTTCTTGCTGCTGAAATTAATAGCCGCGTGAGCAGCTGCAAGCCTTGCAATAGGCACTCTGAAAGGTGAACAGCTCACATAATCCAGTCCTACAAGATGGCAGAATTCAACAGAACTAGGCTCTCCGCCATGCTCTCCGCATATACCAAGCTTAAGGCTCTTTCTGGCGGATCTCCCTTTCTCCACAGCCATTTTTACAAGCTGTCCAACACCTTCCCTGTCAAGAGCTGTGAACGGATCAACAGGAAGAATCTTTTTATCAACATATTCAGGAAGGAACGATCCCGCATCATCACGGCTGTATCCGAAAGTCATCTGTGTAAGGTCATTTGTCCCAAAGGAGAAAAACTCCGCTTCAGCGGCAATCTCATCAGCAGTTATGCAGGCCCTTGGTATCTCTATCATTGTTCCTACCTGGTAATCAACCTTAACCTTTTTCCTTGCCATTACCTTTTCTGCTGTTTCAATAATTATATTTTTCTGCATTTGAAATTCTTTAACAGTTCCTACAAGGGGTACCATCACTTCCGGCTTAACATCAATTCCTTTGGCCTTAAGTTCACATGCGGCTTCAAAAATTGCCTGGGCCTGCATCTCTGTAATTTCAGGATACGTTATACCCAGTCTGCATCCCCTGTGACCGAGCATCGGATTAAATTCATGGAGAGCGTCAACCTTTGACTTTACTTCTTCAAGGCTCTTATTCATCTCCTGGGCCATCTGCCTCTGACTTGCCTCATCATGCGGTACGAATTCGTGCAGAGGCGGGTCAAGAAGCCTGATAGTTACGCCATAACCTTCCATGGCCTTGAGAATTCCAAGGAAATCCTTTTTCTGCATCGGGAGGAGCTTTTTAAGGGCCTTTTTCCTCTCATCAGCGTTTTCAGCAAGGATCATCTCTCTAACCGCTTTTATCCTGTCACCCTCAAAGAACATATGTTCTGTTCTGCAAAGGCCTATCCCCTGTGCACCGAACTTTCTCGCTGTTTCAGCATCTTTTGGTGTATCAGCATTGGTCCTGACCTTGAGTTTTTTAAACTCCTCTGCCCATCCCATAATTATACCGAAATTGCCAGAGAGTTTAGCTTCAATTGTTTTAACCTGACCAAGCATTACATCTCCAGTAGAACCATCTATTGAGATATAATCACCCTCTTTTACAACCGTATCATTAACTTTAAAAATTCTTGCAACATAATCTATTTCAATAGATCCGCATCCGGAAACACAGCATTTCCCCATTCCACGGGCAACAACAGCAGCATGAGAAGTCATACCGCCACGGGCAGTAAGAATCCCCTGTGCCGCATTCATACCCTTAAGGTCTTCCGGAGAGGTCTCAACCCTGACAAGGATTACCTTTTCACCGCGTTTCGTCCAATCATCAGCATCATCAGCATTAAATACAACCTTTCCTGTCGCAGCTCCGGGAGAAGCCGGAAGACCTTTAGCAACAGATTCTTTTCTTGCCTTCGGATCAAATGTAGGGTGAAGGAGCTGATCAAGAGAAGCAGGATCAACTCTAAGTACTGCTGTTTTCTTATCTATGAGCTTCTCATTAACCATATCAACAGCAATATTTACCGCAGCAGCTGCTGTCCTTTTACCGGTCCTTGTCTGCAGCATCCAGAGTCTTTCATTCTGAATTGTAAACTCTATATCCTGCATATCTTTATAATGCTTTTCAAGCTTCATATAAACATCCTGAAGCTGTTTATACGCCACAGGCATATACTCTTCAAGTGAAGGAAATTTTTCTTTTCTCTCTTTATCCGAGACTTTGTTTTCCCTGGCCCATCTTTTCGATCCTGAAACAGTTATCTGCTGCGGAGTTCTGATACCGGCCACAACATCTTCGCCCTGGGCATTAACAAGATATTCCCCGAAAAAGACCTTTTCGCCTGTGGCAGGGTCCCTTGTAAAAGCAACACCGGTCGCGCATTTGTCTCCCATATTACCAAAAACCATGGACTGTACTGTAACAGCTGTTCCCCAGGAATCATCAAAACCGTTCATTTTCCTGTAAAGAATAGCTCTTTCGTTATCCCATGATCCGAAAACAGCACCAATAGCCCCCCAGAGCTGTTCTTTCGGGTCATCCGGAAAATTTTTCTTTAATTTTGACTTTATGAGGGCCTTAAATCTTTTTACAAGCTCCTTCAGGTCATCCACTGTAAGTTCAAGGTCTGATTTATAACCTTTTTCATCTTTGACTTTATCCATTACATTTTCAAATGGATCAATCTCATCTTTATTTTCAGGTTTAAGACCCATTACGATGTCACCATACATCTGGATAAACCTTCTGTATGAATCCCATGCAAAACGTTCGTTACCTGTTTTTTTGATTATACCTTTAATAGTATTATCATTTAGCCCCAGATTTAAAACCGTATCCATCATACCGGGCATCGATACCCTTGCGCCTGATCTTACAGATACCAGCAACGGATTCTCGGAATCTCCGAAAACAGCACCCATAGTCTTTTCTACCTTCTTCAGTGCCGCTTCAACATCTTTATCAAGCCCTGCAGGAAACGCTTTATTGTTTTTATAGTATTCTGTACAAACCTCTGTTGTTATAGTGAATCCCGCTGAAACAGGAACACCCAGATTTGACATCTCTGCAAGACCAGCGCCCTTTCCTCCGAGGAGGTTTTTCATTCCCGCGCTACCTTCAGCAGAACCCCCGCCAAAGCTGTAAACTCTTTTTGCCATTTAAATTACTCTCCTTAATTTAATCAGTCAGATACTATTAGTAAGAATAATGTGAATAAACACACTCTGTATAAGCAAATTTAATAATTTAAAGAAAAAATAAAAAAGCATTAATAACTACTTTATATAAAAATTTTCCTTTCTATAAAAAAAAGAATATCTTTATCAGATATATTTAAATGTAAAGGCTTTTTTTATAATGTGAAAATAGTATATTAATCTTAAAAGTCAAAAAAATGTTTAATATTCCGAAAGAATTCTTATAATATCAATTTTAATATTACGCTATATAATGCAATGCATATTTTATTATGGGCATATTTGACAGCAATCTATTTACACCGGCTTTATCTTTTTTCAGAGCGTTTTTTTAAATATTCTTTTTCATTTTTTTTAGATTTATACGTTAAATATTTATATTTCATTCAAAATTGAGTATTTTCGTATTAGCTTTTTTGAAAGAGATATTTGATTACTTATAATTCCTGAAAATTATTAATTATAACATCTATTTTTCCTTAAAATATTTACAAACTGCATAATACTGATAATAATTATTTATTTTTCGTCCGATATATAAAAGAAAAGATTATTAATATGTCAGAGTTTCGTGATTACACACTTGCAGAGCTTGAAAGGGCGGATTTGGAAAAAATGGTTTTTGATCTGCAGAACCTTATCGAAATCGCCCTCAGTCTCTCTTCAAACCTTGAATTCGACAGTCTTGTCGAATCACTCCTTTATATATGCATCGGCCAGATGCTTGTCGATAAAGTCGCACTCTTTCTTCATGTTAATTTTGAAAACGACGATCTTTCAAGTTTTATGTCGAGAGGATATATTATACCGCCTGAAAATAAAATCAGCGAAAAATCAGCGCTTTTAATTCACCTGAAAAACAACTGGAAAATCATAAATGCCGAACAGGCCCGTGAACTGATGGCCGATGATCCCTATACTTCTGAATTATATAAACTCCTTGTCCCTGAAATAGTTATACCTCTCAGATCAAAAAATACCCTAAACGGCCTTATTTTCATGAGTAAAAAAATCATGGATACCCCATATACGGAACAGGAATTTATCTTTCTTGATAAACTCGCTAAATTCGCATCTATAGCAGTTGAAAACTCAAGACTATACAGAATGGCTACTCTTGACAGAATGACCGGCCTTTTTATACACCACTATTTCCAGGAAAGACTCGCAGAGGAAATCAAACGCGCTGAAAGGACTGAGAATCCTCTTACCCTTCTCATGGCAGATCTTGATCATTTTAAAGAAGTCAATGACCGCTACGGACATCCGCAGGGTGATATTATACTTAAAGGAACAGCTAATATAATTCATCAGAATATCCGCAGTTTTGACATACCCTCCCGATATGGAGGAGAGGAATTTGCAATAATTCTTGCCGATACCGATATAGAAGCTGCAGAACATATAGCAGCAAGGCTCAGAAAAAGAGTTGAGGAAGCGACTTATCTGATAGATAATGACGAAGTTCGCATAACAATAAGCATCGGCATCGCCCAGTTCGATTCGCACAAAGACATGACCAGCAAAGATCTCATTAAACGAGCAGATACGGCTCTATATTCCGCAAAGTCACAGGGGCGGAACAGGGTTATAAGATCTGAATAACTTAAAAATCTTCACATCCCCGGAAATTAAAAACAATGAAAACAAAGCAAACAGATAAAAATTCAAAAACCAGAATTGCAGGACTCCTTGGTCTTATAAACAAAGATAAAAAAAACCGTGAAGCCTATATAATGCTCGCCAATGAACTTAACAGTATAGGCCGAATTGATAATGCAATAAAATATTACCGTATAGCAAACTCCCTCAGCGAAGATTATATATCTTTATATAATATTGGTTCACTATATTATAAAAAGGGTGATTTTAAAAAAGCCGTTATAGTCCTTGAAAAATCAAAAAAGTACAAAGCCGATTTTCTGATGTCATTGCTTGTCACAGGTTTATGCTACAGCAGGCTGAACAATATTCAGGCTTCAGTTACAAATTTTATTAAAGTCCTTATGATTGATCCGTCCAATAAAACCGCCCTGGCTGCATTATCTATTATTTATCACAATTCAGGACGTATCACTGATTCCTATCAGCTTATAAAGCTCCTTTCAAAGAAATACCCGACTGATGAAAAAATCATTAATATAAAATCCGATATATTTTACTACTCCGGGGATGCCGCGCAATCTATTAAGGAAATCAAGGACTTAAAAAAAAGGTCTGACAAATTCAAAAAATACGATGAATATATTAAATCAGTACCTGTTGATATATATAACGATAGATTCGGCAATCTCGATGAAAAAGTTGCGATGCTTGAATCAGATGATGAAAATAGTAGTGATAATTTTCTGAAGCTGAGCCTTGTACACCTCTTTTCAGGCAATACAGACTCAGCCATAGATTATCTCTTTAAGGCAAGAGGGGAAAAAACTATTCAGGCTATTTCCCCGCTTTAAAAAGCGATTTAATTTTTCCTATAAAGGATTTTTTCTCTTTTGCCGGTTTAACAGCCTTCATTTCCCTGTTTACCACAAAATCCTCACCATATTTCTCCCTGTAATAATCAATTCGTTTATCAGGAGATGCCTTCCTTGACGGCCTTTTTGTTTCAGCCGGTGCTTTTTTTGCGGCAGTGGTCTTTTTAGTATCCTTCCTGATGCCCTTTGCTGCAGGTGCTGCTACTGTCTTTTTATCCTTTTTTTGAGCAGCCGGTTTTCCGGGTTTGGCAACAGCTTTCTTTTTAGATGCAACTGCGGGTTCCGTGCTCTTACTCTTTCTTGCCTGTGCAGGTTTCTTCTCAGGAGAAGATTTCCTGGCTCCGGGTTTCCTCTCTCCCCTATCCTTCCTTTCAGTAATTTCACGTGTCTGTCTTGAAGTTTTCATGAACCCTCTTATGAATTCATCGGTGCTTAAATCTTCCGTAAAGAGCTCATCGCCGGCCCACTCAACAGGAATCTTCATTTTAATATATGATTCAATTGCCTCAAGTCCATAGACAAACTTCTCACAGGCAAGAGTGACAGCAAGCCCGGACTTTCCGGCCCGGGCCGTCCTGCCGATCCTGTGAACATAGTTTTCATAATCTTCAGGTATATCATAATTAATAACCATATCCAGATCATCTATATGAAGCCCCCGCGCCGCAACATCCGTTGCAACAAGATACTTCAGCGTACCGGATTTTATACTATCAATTATTTTAATCCTTTTCTTCTGGGGAAGATCTCCTATTATATAATCACATACATACCCATTACCCGCAAGACCGGCCGCTACTCTTACAGCACCCTGTTTAGTATTGGTAAAAATCAGAACATTCTGAGGTTTATGCTCTTTAAGTATACCGAGCAGAAGTCTCATTTTGTCTGTGCTTCCCACATGGAAAAGAACCTGTCTTATCTTATCAACAGTGATCTGCTCACCGGACATATTGATCTCTACTGGCTCATTCATATACTCCCACGCAAGATTTTTAACCCTCATACTGAGAGTAGCACTGAAAAGCATAGAAATTCTTTCAGACGGAGGAGCCATTCTTTTCATAATTTTTCTGATATCAGGGAAAAACCCCATATCAAACATTCTGTCCGCCTCGTCAATAACCAGAATGCCTACTTCACTGAACTTTATCTTGCCGCTTCCGGCAAAATCCATTAGCCTTCCGGGAGTACCGATCATAATATCCACACCCTGTCTAAGGAGGTTCTCCTGCTGGTTATAGCCGACTCCTCCGTAAAAACTCCCTGCCTTTAAATCAAGAAATGAACCGAGTAGTTTCGCTTCTTTCTCAATTTGAATTACGAGTTCCCTGGTAGGGGCAAGAATCAGTACTTTTTTATCTTTGTATTCCTCGCGTGTGAGAAGAATATGATATACTGTTATCAGGAAAGCAGCTGTTTTACCTGTACCTGTCTGGGACTGAACAAGAACGTCCACCCCTGAAAGAGAATGTCTGAGAGTCTCTGCCTGTACCTCTGTACACTTTACGAATCCCGCTTTCTCTGTCCCCTTTAAAATCTTTTCATCAAGATTTAATTCACTGAATTTCATTAAACAAACTCCAAATATTGTTAGACCTGCAGTAAAAAATTACCCGATATAATAATCTCTATTCAAAAAGTAACAGTACGACTCAACTATACGTTTTTTCATACACTATAACTAAAATTTTTATTTCTTCAAGCCTTTGTAGCATATAAAGGAAGAAATAATATTTTTGTAAAGCAAAACAATATTTTTTAATTTCACATTGACTTTTTTATCGCTAATGTTTTAATGACAATTGGTTGAACCATTGAACCGGGAGTAAATTATGTTTTCAACAGTGAATAAAAAAAGTCTTAACGAAGAAATCGGAAACCAGATCATCAGTAAAATCCTCTCAGGAGTACTGCTGCCCGGGGATAAACTCCCCCCTGAACGTGATATGTCTCTTCAAATGAATGTTAACAGGCATACACTGAGAGAAGCACTGAAAAGACTTGAATTGCTGGGCCTGGTCTCCATCCGTCAGGGGGACGGAATATATGTGCGTGACTTCAGGGAGAGCGGCAACCTTGAACTGCTGAAGCACATCCTTTACCTGAGAAAGGATATAACATCCGATATTCTCAAAAACATACTTGAGATAAGACGCTTTATCTCTCCTGAAATGGCTTATAGCGCTGCCCGTAACAGAAGTGATGAGGAAGCTGAAAAGCTCATTGAAATCCTTGAAAAGGACATTCCAACAGCTGAAAAGGATCTCGCCATCCACCAGTCTATTGCCAGAGGTAGCGGAAATATCCTTTATATATTCATACTTAATTTTTTTAACGATATTTTCAGAGACTTCGGGAACCTTTACTTTTCCTTTGAAGAGAACCGTAAGGCATCTGAGAAATTTCACAAAGACATCGTCAAAGCGATTACTGAAAAGAATCCCGATTCCGCGAAAAAAATCACGAAGGATATTATAGTTTATGCGGAAAATATAATTGTAAAATATATGGAGAAGCAAAATGAAAAGATCTGACTTTAAAGAAACAAAAGAGTATGATCTGATTATTATAGGAGGGGGAATTACCGGAGCAGCCGTGGCTTATGACGCGTCAGCCCGCGGACTTTCAGTGGCCCTTCTCGAAAAGGACGATTTCGGCTCCAAAACTTCATCCGCTACATCAAAGCTTATACATGGTGGTTTACGATATCTGGCAAACTTTGAACTGGGCCTCGTAAGGGAGTCTCTCAGGGAAAGAAGAATCCTTGAAAATATTGCTCCTAACTTTGTATATCCCATCCCGAACATGATCATAACAGATAAAAAATCCTTCCAGACAAAAAAATTCGCTCTTAAACTCGGCATGATTTTGTACGACATTCTCTCATTTGATAAAAAATTCACCTGGGACAAAAGCAAAAGGATTCCCTGTCACAGGTCGATGTCAAGAGCTGAAACAATCAGAGAGGAGCCCCTTGTTGAAAAAAAAGACCTTACAGGCTCCCTTGTCTATTACGACTGTGCCAGTATTTTTCCTGAAAGGCTGACCCTCGCTTTCGTTAAATCCGCTGTGTTTAACGGTACGGATGCAGCAAATTACATGGAAGTAACCGGTTTCAATTTAAACGGCAACAAAATTTCCGGAATAACGGCAAAAGATAAAATCAAAAATAAAAAGATAAAAATTTCCGGTAAACTTGTAATAAACTGCGCCGGAGCCTGGGCTGACAAAATTCTTAATTTAACCGGAAAAAATTTTCACGAGGAAATACTCCGCAGATCAGAGGGCATTCACATTATTACAGAAAAGATCACCGAGGAAAACCTTGTTACAGCCATGACCCCTTCAGGAAGACATATCTTTATAATACCCTGGCGTGGGCACTCACTTATCGGTACAACGGACAAGGAATTTCTTGGAAGCCCGGATGACTGGAAGGTCTCGCGTGAGAGCATTGACGGACTTATTGAGGAAGTCAATGCATCCTTCAGCGACAAAATAAAAATCTCATACGAGGACATTCTATACTGTTACGGAGGGCTTCGCCCACTCGTTGAAACAGAAACTGAAGATGTGTACCAGTCATCGCGAAAATACGAGATATACGATAACAGTCAGGATGGCATTGATGGACTTCTCACTGTTGAAGGTGGAAAATACACCACAAGCCGCAATCTCGCATTACATGTTGTAGAGCAGTCATGCAAAAAACTCGGTATAAAAGCTGTCAGATCAGAAACCGATAAAAACTACCTGGCGGGTTCTGAAATAGAAGACATAGAAGCTTATATAAGTTACTGCAAAGAACTTTATGAAAGTTTTAATAATGACCACATTGACTATCTGGCAAGGATCTATGGAACCGAGCTTTCTGCGGTAATAGATATAGCATCTGAGAATAAAAAGTTCTCAGAACCCCTTAACAGTGATGGCGAGCTTCTTGCACAGGTAATATACGCAATTAAAGATGAGATGGCCCTTACCCTTAACGATATCCTGTTCAGGAGAACAGGTATCGGGACTCTCGGCCACCCGGGTAAAGATGCACTGAAAAAAGTAGCTGATACTGCAGCAGGCATCCTCGGATGGGATGCTGCAAAGAAAAAAGCGGAAATTGCCGCTGCTGAAAAGATATTTTTAATACCATGAAAGGGAGAATGATATGAAGAAAAAAACTTTTGAACCGGCGTGGAGAGAAACCCCTCCTGCAGAAAAAAGCTTCAGATCAGTTTTCAAGTGGGGAGCCCCTGCTGAATACAAGCACCCGAATGTAAAACTTTTCAGAGAGATCAAGGAACAGTTTCATCTTACGGACGATGACTTCAGAGATGAAAAAACCACCGGAGACGAAAAAGTTACGTTCAAAAAGAAAATCTCACTTAAAATGAAACAAATTGAAGCCTTCGAAAAAATTTCAGGCAAAGAAAACGTCTCTGTAAATGAATATGACAGGCTCAAATACTCCACAGGCAAAACAGTTGAAGAGGCTATAAACCTCCGTAACGGAAAACCGGGCCCTGTAAGTGACCTTGTAATTCATCCGAAGACAAAAAATGAAATCGCTGCTATAATTAAACTCTGCAACAGAGAAAAAATCCCCGTTTATGTTTATGGAGGAGGTTCTTCGGTAAACTTCGGCCTGAGACCCTCCCTTGGCGGTATTACACTTGTAATGAACACGCACATGAATAAAATTCTTGAGGTCAATGATCTTAACCAGACCGTTACTGTTGAAGCTGGGATCATGGGGCCAGAACTTGAAAAAGCCCTGAACAGCGCGAAAGAATTTTTCAAAACAAAACACAACTACACATGCGGTCATTTCCCGCAGTCATTTGAATATTCATCAGCTGGAGGATGGGTGGCTGCACTCGGTTCCGGCCAGGCCTCTTCATATTATGGTGACGCCTATGACCTGGTACTCAGCCAGACCTATATTACGCCTTCCGGTGAAATTACCACCCTTGCCTACCCTGCCACTGCAACAGGCCCAAGGGTTAACGATATTTTCAAGGGGAGCGAAGGTTCTTTCGGAGTACTTGCGGAGATTACACTGAAAATATACAGGTATATGCCTGAAAACAGGAAATACTTCGGTTTCATTTTCCCCACCTTTGAAGATGCAATAAACGCAGGACGTGAAATATCCCAGGGTGAGTTTGGGATGCCTGCTGTGTTCAGGATATCCGACGAGGAGGAGACCCATATCGGCCTTAAATTATACGGCATTGATGGAACAGTTCTTGATAAACTTATGCAGCTCAGGGGATTCAGGCCGATGCAGAGATGCCTCTTCCTTGGTACAACTGAAGGAGAAGAATCTTTCTCAAAAAATGTAAAGAAGCATGTAAAGCGGATATGCAAAAAACACGGCGGCATGTATATAACAGGACTGCCGTCAAAAATGTGGGAGCCTGGACGATACAGGGACCCGTACCTTCGTGAAGACCTTCAGGATTACGGGATTCTCATAGATACCCTTGAAACCGGTGTACGCTGGGACAACCTGCATAAAGTACACAAGGAGGTGCGCAAATTCATTAAAGCACGCCCTGAGACAATCTGCATGACTCACAGTTCACACTTCTACCCGCAGGGAACAAACCTCT
The DNA here is from genome assembly GCA_036745755.1 of Spirochaetota bacterium. Lineage (GTDB taxonomy): Bacteria > Spirochaetota > UBA4802 > UBA4802 > UBA5550 > UBA5550. Next base: position 41,787 of record DAIOFM010000019.1, read on the forward strand.
ACTTCATTTTTATCATGAAAGACAGTGGCGTAAAGGAATACACCGATTTTCAGTCAGGAGTTATTGACAGCATAGAAAAAAGCGGTGGCAGCTTAAGCCATCATCATGGCGTAGGAAAGATGATTGCGCCATGGATGGAGAGACATCTCGGCAGGGAGCAGATGGGAATACTCCGCGCCGTAAAAAAGCACCTTGATCCTAAAAACATTATGAACCCCGGAGGGCAGATGGGCCTTGACCTTAATGGAAGGGACTGGAGAAAAATCAGATAGCAGCAAAAACTGTCCCGTTATTCCTTCTGCGAAGGCGCGTGATATATTATACCAACATGCGCCTTCGCATCATACATCGGGCAATCATTATAACCGCGATATGAACCAACTTTTAACCAAAAAAGAATCGCTTTATTTTATCCAAAATTTGCTCTCCCTTTCCTAAAACTCAATTCCTAAACCCCACCAGAAAAATCTGATTAAAATAATTTTAACATTAGACTCCAAATATAAAGATCCCCCTGCAGAACAATATAAAAATTTGTAAGCTACGTTAAAAATTATTATATCTTCAATACTGTATGTTCAACAGCGCTGATACTAAAACAGGAGAGTTATAATAAAATGGCACCTGAATCGAACAGTAAAAAAACTAAAACTCGGCAAGCTTTACAGTTTTTACTTTTTATCCTGCTATTTTTACTGACTCTCTCCCCGATGCAGATCTTCCCGAAAGAGAAACAAAGCCTGAATTATACTGAAAAAAAAGTAAAAGCCCTGGTCAATGAAGCTTATGCTTTTTTCATAGAAAACTCCGGAAATATGAAAACCGTTCAGAGAGCTTTTGAAACTAAATTCAGAGATGATGAAAACCAGCTGTATATTTTTATGCACTCCTACAATGCGGAAAAAAAAGAGGCAATCTGTATTGCTCATGGAATCAAGCCGCAACTTATAGGTAAAAACATGTGGGGTCTGCGCACTCCACACGGGCGCCTGCTTTTCCAGGAGGAAATAGAACTGATCAGTAAAAATGATGAATTCTGGCTCGAATACGAATGGTTAAACCCTTACTCGAATACAATCCAGATAAAAAAGTCTCTTTTTAAAAAAGTAACTTTGCAGGATGGCAGAAGTGCCTGGATCGGAAGCGGATACTGGAAAAAATAAATGATTTCACGTAAAAATTGTAAGACATTCTGATTAAAGAGGAACAGACATGGCATGAATCTTAAAAGAAAAATATATGCCGGGGGGATCCTGATTTTTTTAATCCTTGTAATTCTGGCATCGATGAATATCGCCATGCATCAGAAAGTTCTTCATAACCTGGAAGTCCGCGATGAAGTCAGACAGAAACTTACAGGAATTGAAGGAAATATCAAATGGGAAAACGACCTTAATCTTCTGATTACAAATATTATCGCTTCGGGACAAGTCCCCCCTTATCCGGAAAACCTGCTCCATCCTCCTCCAGGTCCCAATATAGAAAAAAATCCTGAACTGGTTAAACATGCAAAAGAACTGATCGCCCTTGTTAAAGAAAAAGAAAAAACAATCAACATGACAGAAAAACAGTTTGAAAAACTAAGAATAAAAATCACCGGGCTCTATCACGAACTGGACAAAAAGATTGCCACATCCCTGGCCCTTATACAGATGGATCAGGTTCTGGGCAAGGATGTTTCGGCGAAATCCTCCCTGGCCCCGTATATATTAAAAAGCCTTAATCAGCTTACACTGATCGCTTTAAACAGCCTGGTGACCCGTAACTACACAGTTACGGATAAAAAAATTGTCGATCTGAACCGCCAGCTGTTATCCTCCCAATTACATATCATCGATAATGACGGCAGCATAAAATTCCTTTTTGACCTTCTTATAGCCCAGATCTGCTCACTGGAAAAACTTATTCCCGAAACAAAACGAACGATTGCAAACCTCGAACTTCAAATCTTGGAAGCCCGAAAGGTTTTTGACAAATCCCTATCCTCCTCCACAACAAAACGTCTGATTTATGAATCTGAATCTGAAGTAAAAAGCGCCAACGCTCTCCTTGAAAAAACAAGCAGACGCAACCTCATTGTAACCGTCCTTTCTCTTTTAGGGCTTCCTTTCTTTCTTGTTTTAGCCGGGATCATGGGCTTAAACCGGCTGATAATTGAACCAATATCCGAACTTGTAAAAACAATGAAAGAATTTGAAAGTGGGAAAATGGATACACTGGCGACCGTAAGAGCCCGGGATGAAATAGGAAAACTTTCCCAGGCATTTAATGCCATGGCCGGTCAGATTAAAGAAAAAGTCAGAGATATGGCATCTCTCAACCAGGCGCTAAAGGAGAATGAACAGAGACTTCAGGCCATACTGGAATCAAATGCAAATCCTATAATCGTCTATGACACCGAAGGATGTCTCGAATATCTTAATCCAGCATTTACTGAAGTTTTCGGCTGGACTCCTGATGAACTGAAAGGACGCAAAATACCGTTTATCCCTAAGGACCAAAAAGAACTAACTGCCTCCGGAATTCAGGAATTCTCCGCACAGGGTACAACAGTGAAATATGCTGATAAACGACTTACAAAACAGGGGAGACTTCTTGATGTTATCGTAAGTGCCGCAATGATTAAAGGAGCAGAGGGGACATTTATAGGCATGGTAATGAATCTTACTGATATAAGTGAACAGAAATCTCTTGAATTCAAGCTTATTCAGGCGCAGAAAATGGAATCAGTAGGTCGTCTCGCTGGAGGGGTTGCCCATGATTTTAATAACATGCTCAGTGTTATTATAGGACACTCGGATATGGCTCTTGGTAAGATTGGTTCTGATCATCCGGTTCATAATAATCTCCGTCAGATATTATCTGCTGCAAAACGCTCAGCCGGAATAACCAGGCAGCTGCTTGCATTTTCCAGAAAACAGACAATAGCCCCGAAACAACTGGATCTGAATGAACTTGTCGAGGGCATGATTAAAATACTCCAGCGTCTTATTGGTGAAAATATCACCCTCCTCTGGCATCCGTCAGAAAAGATCTGGCCGGTATTCATGGATCCTTCACAGATTGATCAGCTCCTTATGAATCTATGCGTAAATGCAAGGGACGCCATCCCCGACATAGGCTCCATTATTATTGAAACTGACATCAAAATATTCGACGAATCCTACTGCACCAATCATGTGGATTTTATTCCAGGCGAGTTTGTACTGCTTTCAGTAAGTGATGACGGCGTCGGTATGGATAAAGAGACCCTGGAACATATCTTCGAACCTTTTTTTACCACAAAAGAACAGGGGAAAGGCACCGGTCTGGGGATGGCCACAGTTTACGGCATAGTCAAACAGAATAACGGATTCATCAACTGCTACAGCGAACCGGGTCAGGGTACAACATTGAGAATTTATTTACCCCGCCATTTAACCGGTGAAGAATTTACAGAAAAAACGACGCTGGCAGAACCCGATTTATCGGGCAGCGAGACAATCCTTCTTGTTGAAGATGAACCTATGATTCTTGAAATGACTACTGAAACTCTTAAACAGTTAGGTTATAATATCATCTCGGCCGGAACGCCGGCAGATGCTATAAAAAAGGCAGGTGAAAATACCGGCCGTATCCATTTGCTTTTAACTGATATCATAATGCCGGATATGAACGGCCGTGAACTCTCTCAAAAAATTCTTAAAATTTTTCCGGAAATGAAAATACTCTTCATGTCAGGATACACGGCCGATGTCATCGCTCATCAGGGAATTCTCGAAGAAGGTGTCCACTTTCTTCAGAAACCCTTTTCCAGAAAAAACCTCGCTGCCAAAGTAAGAGAAGTTCTGGAGCATACGAATTAACTTACAGACAGAGTTTCAGTTTACTCCCCTGCCCGCAGAAAAAACCTTTATTTCTTCTTAATAATAAATAATTAATACTTAATAGAAGTTCATAAATATTAACTCAGCCCTTATTGATAATATAAAAAAAGAAGGGCAGATGGGCCTTGACCTTAACGGAAGGGACTGGAGATAAATCAGATAAAAAACTCCGGGCTAAAGCCCGGAGCATTCCAAAAACTCATTTATTAGACGATCTTTTTTTATTCCTGGTACATATTCTCAATAAAGTCTCCATACTTCTCCTGGACCACTTTCCTTTTAATCTTCATAGTAGGAGTTATCTCTCCGCTCTCCTGTGAAAATTCATTCGGAAGAAGAGTAAATTTCTTGATCTGCTCCACCTGCCCTAGATCCTTCTGTCTTTTGTCAATTATACCCTGGTATAACGCAATGACATCCGGGTGTCTAACCAGATCCTCTTTCCCGTAGAACTGAATTGACTGTTTTTTTGCCCAGGCTTCAAGATTTTCAAAAGTCGGCACAATCAAAGCCGTTATATATTTCCTCTTATCACCGATTAAGGCAATATATTCAATCATCGGATCCTCAGCCATCATAATCTCGATTTTTTGAGGTGCGACGTTTTTCCCGCCGGATGTTATTATCAGGTCTTTCAGCCTGTCTGTTATTGTCAGGTAACCATCTTCATCAAACATTCCGATATCACCGGTTCTAAACCAGCCATCTTCAGTAAAGGCTTCTTTAGTTTTTTCAGGATCTTTGTAATATTCCTTAAAGATGTTGGGACCCTTGGCCTGTATTTCACCCGTATCAGGATCAATTCTGATATCAACGAGAGGTATTGCAGGCCCTACTGTACCAAGCTTGAAACAATGCGGTCCGCCCATAGCGAGAACCGGAGATGTTTCAGTAAGTCCGTAACCCGATTTGCACATTATACCGCAATAAAATAGAAATTTTTCAATTTCCGGATTCATCGGAGCCCCGCCATAATTAAGCCAGCGCAGGTTTTTGCCGAATACCCCTCTTATTTTATCCAGAACAAGTTTTCCTGCTATCTTTCTTTTAAATGTAAGAATCGGTCCTGGCTGAATCCCTTCAAGGACAAGATCGCCATGCTTTTTCCCCATTGCAACAGACCAGTGAAATATTTTCTGTTTTAATGGAGGAGCGTCTTTAATACCTGTATAAATCGCTGAATAGATTTTCTCCGAAATTCTCGGCACGCTGTTCATAGAGGTTACATTTGCTTCCTGCATGTAATCAACCAGTTCATTATGGTCTTCACAGAACCATATATGATTACCCATCGAAATAACTCCGAAATCCCATGATCTTTCAAGTACATGGCTCAGCGGAAGTATGGCCAGAGTGGCATCAGTCTCAGGGAACCCTTTTCCCTCCTCATTTTCAACAATACGCCCCACTGACCACCAGTTATGCATCAGTTCTTTATGAGTACGTACAACCCCTTTAGGATTTCCGGTTGTACCTGATGTGTATATTATAGTACAGATATCATCATAATGGGCCCTTTTCATTATCTCTTCTATTTCAGCCCTGCGATCCTCTTTTTTCCCTTCTGCAAGATAATCATCCCACATAACAACACGTTTATCATCATGAACCTTCGTTCCACGGTGAAACACCACGATCTTTTCAAGGGAGGGGCATCTTTCAAGAAGTGCATACGACCTGTCATACTGCATCTGCCGACCTACAAATAGAACACGTATCTCGGCACTGTTTATTATATATTCAGCTTCATTTTCTGTATTTGTTGCGTAAATAGGTACGGGAATACACCTTATCAGCTGCCCGCCAAAATCGGCAAGGGTCCATTCTGCCCTGTTCGGTGAAAATATACCTGTTTTATCCCCCTCTTTAAGGCCGTCCTTTAAAAGAACGGAGGCGACATTAAACATAATTTCCGAAATCTCATTCCAGGAAAAGGACTCCCACTCTCCATAGGGTTTATGATGAAACTCAGCCCTGTCTCCATATTTTTTTGCGTTGTTCACTACCATTACAGCAGTCTGCTGCCATTCATCAAGGAATCCCTGAAATTCCGCTTCAAGGGCAGCCTTATTCTTCTGGTACAGTTCCGTGTAATTAACTCTTGGCGGTATTGCTTTGAGAGTATTATACAGCATAACATCCTCCTTCTTCTTTTTGAAGTTTCTTTTATATTGAGTTAAAACCCGGAACTTTATGAAGACTGATTTATATGTTTTTTTAAAAATTTTTACTGCAAAAAACCAATTTATTCCAAACAGACATAGTTAATTGAATGTTCAGTTAATAATTTTAAAGACATGTTTTGTCAAACTTTTTTTATCAAAACAAGAGAATAAATCCTGTCGCATATTATGAAATCTTAATATTAAATACTCTATATAATCTGTTACTGATTTAAAATTTAAGGATGATTAAACTGCGGCCTATGCCGGGAAAAAAAACCCCTTCTTGACAATGCCAATATCCCTTATAACTTTATGGATTGTAGAAAAAAAATATAAAATTCATTTTATTTAAAGGAGGAGAACCTGTTAGGCTCCCGGGAATAGATGTAAACAGGATTGTACTGATCACCCCGGTATTTTCTAAAGTAAGGGAATTATATAATGAAAAAAACCAGCAAAATCTTTATATTATCCCTGTTGAATTATTCCGGATTCCATCTGAATCAGATATTATTATTGCACAAAAAAGCAGAATAATTCCTTCTGAATACAAGAGTAAACCAATGCAGACAGAAGTAAAATTTATAGTTTTATGGGCTGTAATCCTCATCCCCTTTTTTGCCGGGTCAAAGATCCGTTCAGGCCTGAAATCCCCCCAGGCAACGGCAAAAAAACTTATCAGGATTAACCTGTTTTTCCTGGAACCTTTTATCCTCCTCTGGAGTATATGGGGACTTAAATTAAATTTTGATATGATATTTCTCCCCTTAGCCGGTCTCTCAACAGTTATTATAGGATATTTTACAGGGAAAATATTTATCAAAATGGTAAAATTGCAGGGTAAAACAGCCGCTTCTTATCTGATAAGTTCAATTCTCGCAAACCAGGGGCTATCTCTAGGAGGTTTTATCTGCTACCTCATAGCAGGGGAACAGGGGCTTGGCCTTGCAACGATCTATGTAAGCTATTTTCTTCCATTTCTATTTCTCTTTATTTTCCCTTATGCAAAATTAGCCTCCATGCAGGAAAACTCAGATTCCGGAACCACCAAAACATTAACATTAAAGAAATACGCGAAACTCCTTTTTAATTTCCAGAACCTGCCGCTTGCGGGGATACTGGCGGCTCTTTTTCTTCAGATGTTCCGTATAGACAGGCCGGTAATTTCATTCAACCTTGATTACCTAATCTTCACAGATATACTGCTATATTACCTGACTCTCGGGATAAATTTTGAAATCGGACATTTCTCAACCGGAATAAAAGAACAGGCCGTGCTGGCCATATCAAAATTTATAATTCTTCCTGTCATTACGTTCATAGCACTATATTTCATTGAACTGGATCCTCTGGTCGAAACAGTAATTCAGGTGCAGTCATGCATGCCTGCAGCAATTTACTCCGTGATCAGCACTATACTCTTTGATCTAGATTCAAAACTTAACTCAGGTCTCTTTGTGGTAAATTCTCTGTTATTCCTTGCGGTAATGCTGCCGGCACTTCTTTTTCTTCAGGGGATTATTTAAACAAAAACTCCCGCGTTAACGGGAGTTTTTTATATCATCTGTTATAAAGCTCACATTTTCCTGTCATCAGGTACTTGACACCCTCATCAAGTCCGTCAAGGGTCAACTCAAACATGGGGAACACATCCCGCACCATCCTCAGGGAGTGAATATACTCCCATGACCTTCTCGGAAGAGGATTAAGCCAGATACAATCCTTGAACTTCTCCTTGAACCTCTGCATCCATATAATACCCGGAATATCGTTGTGATACCAGTAATCTATTGCACCATTGGCCCATGTCAGCTCGGACGGGGCCATCTCGGCATCACCGACTATTATAACCTTGTAATCAGCGTCCTCGCTTTTAAGGATCTCCATTGTTGAAACTGACTGGTTCCTCTCCATATCAGTCCATAGATCCTGGTAAAAAGCGTTATGAAAGTAGTAATGCTTGAACCTGCTGATCTGCCCTGCTGCAGCGGAAAAAAGCCTCTCTACAAGCTCTGCAAAAGGGGTCATTGAACCGCCTACATCCATGAGAAGCATGACCTTTGAGCTCTTCTTCTCCTTATTTTCCCATACAAACTCAATCTCACCAGCATTTTTACATGTCGCGTCGATTGTCTTTTTAAGATCGAGTTTTTCACCGTAACCGATGGGGAGCAGGGATCTCAGGTGAGAAAGAGCGACACGCATCTGCCTTGTATCAAGAGTTATATCGCTGGAATAGTTACGGAAAGTCCTCTTCTCCGCAATCTGAACCGCCCTTTTATGTCTGGACTCACCCTGCCCTATCCTTATTCCCGCAGGATTATATCCCCATGCACCCTGGGTTGACCGGCCGCCGGTACCAATGGCCTTGTTCCCACCCACATGGTTCTTGTAGTGTCCCTGCTTCATCTGCTCTTCAAAATTCTTAAGCACCTGGTCAAGGTTCAGCTGCTCTATCTGCTTCTTCTCCTCTTCGGAGAGTTTAAGTTCTTTTACCTTTTTCAGGCCCGCAAGTATCTCATCCAGCATCTCATCAGTTGTTTCTATCCCGCCGAATGTATCAAGAAAGGCGATATCATACCTGTCGTAGAAGATCTCATTCTTAACAAGTATTGACCTGGCCATATGATAAAAATTGGTCAGGCTGCAGTCATTAAGGT
>DAIOFM010000020.1:0-6697 GCA_036745755.1 Spirochaetota bacterium
AGTTTGAAGATCTTGAACCGGCTTCTTTCGGTAATAAAAAAGTTAAATACAGAGAGTTTACTGAAGCGGAAAAGAGAGAGATTATTTTCAGGGATATAACTACAGGTGATATCAATCATACAACAGAGCTTGATGTTTCCGGCGTTATTGATTTCAGCAGCGTTGCAGGCTATTATGCTAAAATCATCAAGGATGAACTGCGTCTCGTGGGCGGTTATGATATTCTATACGGGAAAGTGAAGGAGTTTATAGTTAATTATTTATTTGATAAATCGGTTGATATTGAAGACATCAATACACTCCGTAACCTTTCAGAGTTAGAAGCGGCGAAAACAATAATCGAAACATTCAAAAAAAAGATAAATGAACTGACAATTCTTGATAAAGGGAGCACAGAGATCCGGGATTATATTAAACTCAGGCAGACTAGACCTTTTGTCGTTAAAGAACAGGGTTAGATGCAGCCTGAAAAATCTGTCTTTAATAAAATAATCGGAGACAGCCATCTTGAGCTTTTATTTGCAGGGTTTCTCGATAAATGTGATGATGTAATCTCGTATGCCAAGAATTATTTTGCGGTACACTTCAAACTTGACTATGTTAATGCTGACGGGAATATATCAAATTACTATCCTGATTTTATTGTCAGTACAGGGAGTAAAGAGGTGCACATCGTAGAGACAAAAGGGCTTGAAGACCTTGATGTTCCTTTGAAAATGGCAAGATTAAAAAGCTGGTGTGACGATATAAACAGGCTTCAGGAAGAACACCGGTTTGATTATGTATTCGTTGATGAAGAGGATTTTGAAAAGTATAAGCCAGGTAGTTTTGAGCAACTTGTAGCTAACTTCAGAAAATATAAGGATTAGGTAACTATATCCCACCCTCGAATTTCAGGCTTCTCCCCCTCCTGCACTAACCTTATCACCAATAAAGGATAAAAAAAGGGCTTCTGAAAAACAAAAGCCCTTAAAATTGGAAGCTGTTTAAATACCGTCCTGTTGATATAACGGGGACGGAAATATTTTATGAATTAAACAAACAGCGACAGAGTATCTATGTATTCTTTGTCCTCTTCATCCATAATCCTGAATATATCTTTATATAATCTCTTTTTGTGCTCAGCGAATATTTTTCTGTTTTTTTCAAACTGGCCCGCAAACTCAAGAGCTGTTTTCATAAGATCTTCATCGTCCACGCATGCCTTTTCAATAATTTCATACTCTTTCATCTGCTGCCCTTTCAGACGAGCTCCTGAGAGATACATTTTATTAAAGTTCTGAAGTGGAATCGCTTTTTTAACAAAGGCCAGCATCCCGGGAAGGAATGGTATGCTGATATTTACTTCAGGAAAGCAGAAGTAGCCCCTGTCAGCTTTCATGAACCTGAAATCACAGGCGCATGTAAGTATTGCTCCGTTTCCGAATGCGTGTCCGTTAATGGCCGCGATTACAGGAACAGGGAAAGTCATAAGTTTTTTAAAGTTGTCATTCATGCCGTACATGAATTTTTTGATGCTGTCAGCGTCTTTTTCTTTCATTTTGGCCTGAACCCAGTCAACGTCAACGCCCATAGAGAAGGCTTTTTCATCTGCAGAGGTGATTATGGCCGCATTTACTTCCGCGTCGTTCTCCACCTCTTCAAGGGTCTTCTTTAATTCCATTGCGAAATCAAGGTGCTGCTTGTTCTCACCGTTGCACAGGGTGATTACGGCTACCTTGTTTTCTTTTTTCCATTCGATTAATGCCATTTTTGCAATCCTCCTTATCCGGATACGGAGATAACCGGAATTATGCCTTCCCCTCCAGTGAGCTGAGTCTTTTTTAAAGCAGGAGTTCCCCCGGTCCTGCGGGCTATATGACACTCTTTTTAGTGCAGGAGTTGTCATATACCATACCGAAGGGGAAATTACGGCAGATGGCTATTCCGCCCCCTTCTTTTATTATGTGATACATGGTATCTATTATCTGATACAGTGTTTCAATTAGTTGGTACAATGTCAACTTTTTTCTTTTTAATTTGACAAAGGAGGGGTAATGGGCTGATATACTTTTGTTGCAAAGTCGGATTATATTTTATTTTCAGGGGATAGCCTGGTAATGGGTAATAAACATCGCCATCCTGAGGTGGTTGAATTTGAGAAGAAAAGAATCGCGTTAATAACCGCGGAATATATACAGAAACATGGATTTGAGTCTCTGAGCATACGCAAACTCGCGAAGGTGCTGCATGTCTCCCCTACAACTGTTTATAATTATTTCAGCAGTGTGGATGAACTCTACTTTTATACCCTGAGGATAGGATTTGATTCACTTTATGATTCTTTACTGTATGTTTTTGAAAAACAGAGTGACCCTTTTACCAGGCTTCAGAAAATGAATGAAGCTGTTTTTGATTTCGGGAAGAGCCAGTCCCATTTTATTGATCTTATGTTTATTCTTGAACTTCCAAAATATATGGACTATCTTGACGCGGGCAAACAGGATGCCGCTATTCTTGCCTACCAGGAGATGAAAAGCGCGATTTTAATAAGGGATTTATACAAGGATGCGGTTCTTGACATTTGCGGCAAAAACAGTTCCCTTGATAAAGGGAAGGTTACCTTTTATGTGGCGAGAATTTTTTCTGACCTTATAGGCCTGGTTACTGTTTATAACAGCAGGGCCCTTGTCTATATAGGAGGGAAGGTTGATAAACATGCCGGTTATATTCTGGACACTATCGGAAATTTTCTGAAATATTCCTGAGTTTCCACCGGGCAGAGCCCGGAATATAGACCCGCTTGCCGGCTGACTTGTATATGCTGCCGTAACGGGAATTAAGCTGAAGCCTGTTCCGGTTGTAATGCTGTTGTTTCTGCCGTGTATTGCAGGTTTTCATGGCTGGATTTATATTTGATTCTGCCTCCGCAATTAGGACACGGCATATTTTTTATTCTCTGCATGGTCTCCGCGTCGTCACATTCAATGTCCCTTTTTAATCCGCACATGCACTCTCCAGATTCTTTCATCACTGGTTTCACTTCCTGAAATTTATTTTAAAATCGGTAATAATTCCTGAATATTTTTTTTGAGGTGAAAAGTAAAAATTATTCAGCATTTGTTCCTTAACTTGTGTCAGGTGAAAAAAAGCTCTGTTACCCCCGCCGCCGAAGGCGGGGGGGTATATAATTTTTGTTTTTTTACACTAAAATATATTCAGGTATTATTGAATATTATTCCCGTTAAACTCATAAGTTTAAGACGATGAAGGATTTTCATCGTGTCTCTTTTAAAATCCAAGTCCCCATCATTGTACTGGAACAATCATGATGGATTGTAAAAATTTAAACTGAAGATTAGCTGTATTCCGGATGGTTATGCCGGCACTCTGGCGGAGCTGCACTCTGACCGGCGTATGAATAGCCAGGCGGCTGAAAATTTGGAAATAAGTTTTTCCTTTTACAGCTAAACTATTTTTGTGATCACGGCACCGTCATCATAATCAATCTGCACATTAACAGACGATTCGGTGAATACTTTTAATCCTGAGCGGGCCTTTTTTAAAGCGTCACATAACTGTTTTTTCTGTTTATCGCCAAGTAATCTGTTGTTTGCCGATAAATGGATGTCTGTTACAGACGGTTCCGGCAGATTGGATATCCTTAAAGTATAGGTTTTATAAAAACATGATACTTCATATTTCCAGAAGGTTTTTTTATTCTTCCCTACCCAATCGCTGATAATTTCTGATACTTTCTCCTTTTCTGTAATTCCATGTTTTGAGGTACTCATCTTTTTTTTCTCTCTAATAATTTGTTCAAATATTCTGAAACAGTATTTAATGAATTAAAAAAATCTTTTTTTTCTTCTTCAGAGAAATCTGATATTAATGAATCCAGATAAGAGTCGAAATCATTTTTAATCAGATTCGCTGCTTTAATCCCTTTTTTGGTCAGTGACAGTTTGATTATCCTTCTGTCTGATTCAGTGAAATTTTTTTCTACAAACCTGTTATCTACAAGATAATCAATTGAGCGCGTAAAAGAACTTTTTTCCAGTCCGGTCATTGAGCTTATCTCGGACATCGATTTTTCATTGTTGTCATTGATAAGCATCAGGATCTTTGTCTGTGTCCTGTTTATGCCGAGATTCAGTTCTGATATATCATGTTCGTTGTGAACTTTTTTAACAAACTGCAGTAAAACCGTTATTTTATTGCGGAACATTAAGCCTCCCGGCACAGATGCAAATCAAACTGTTGTAAATACAACTATATTAAAAGGGGGGATATTTGTCAATAAAATATCAGTATTTATTCCTTTGCACTAAAATATTTGAAAATGGTTTTTCACAATCTGTTCCAGCCCTGAATTTTTAATTGATTCCTGATGTCGTTTTTTATAAATATTAACTGTTGAACTGATGGAGTTAACGTATGAACGGAAATGAGAAACATGTGGTGATTGTCGGGGCCGGGTTTGCCGGCCTGTTTGCAGTAAAAAAATTTTTCGGACGTGATGTAAGAGTAACTCTTATTGACAGGAATAATTATCATGCATTCAACCCTCTTCTGTACCAGGTCGGGGCAGCAGAGATTGAACCTGACCAGATAGCTTACCCCCTGAGGACTTTTATCAGGGGGCGGAAAAACATACATTTTTTTATGGCCTCTGTAGATGCTGTTAAGTTTAAAAAGAACACAATTGTTACGGACAGGGGAGAGGTCAATTACGACTTCCTCATCCTGGCGCCAGGCAGCTCTTCAGGTTTCTTCGGAATTAAAGGTGCCGAGAAAAATACAATGACTCTCAAGTCCCTTGACGGGGCCCTTTTCCTGAGAAACCATATAATTGAGATGTTCGAACGGGCTACACGATGCGAAGATCCTGAAGAGAGGGAGAAGTGTCTCTCGTTTGTTATTGTCGGAGGGGGGCCTACGGGAGTGGAGTTTGCCGGCGCCTTCGCGGAGTTTGTAAGCGGCCCGTTGAGGAAGGATTTTGCCGGGATAGATACCGCTGAGGTGAGGATATCCCTTATTGACGCGGCACCGGGGATTCTCGGGGCATATTCCGGAAAGTCTTCAGCTTACGCAGTAAAGAAACTTGAGAGAATGAATATTAAGGTTATACTCAATAACTCCGTGAAGGAGGTCAAAGCTGATGCAATAGTACTGGGGGGCGGCGGGGTTATAAAGTCCCGAACCATCCTCTGGACTGCCGGTGTGGTCGGCGCGGCTCTTAAAAGCGATGTTAAACTGACAGACAGGAGGGACAGGAGGGTCCCTGTTGATCAATACCTCAGGCCTGAAGGCTTTGATAATGTGTTCATCTGCGGCGATCTCGCACTCTTTATGCAGCAGGATCTTCCTCTGCCCATGATTGCGCCTGTGGCCACGCAGCAGGGTATTAACGCGGCCTCTAATATTCTGAGGATACTTAAGGGGAGGGAACTCAAACCTTTCAGCTACAGTGACAGGGGGGGGATGGTGACTCTCGGAAGAAATTCGGCAATTACAGCCTTTGCAGGTTTTGAATTCAGGGGATTTGTTGCCTGGTTACTCTGGCTTTTTATCCATATTTTTTATCTTATAGGTTTCAGAAACAAGCTTCTTGTGATGCTCAGCTGGGCAAGGGACTACCTGCTTTATGAAAGGTCGGGCAAGATGATAATCCCGTCAGGTATGAAAAAGTAATCCGGCCCCTCCTGCCATACTGTTAAAATTTTTAAACCGGAGAGTGGTGTGCGCGGCCCTTACTATAATATTCCGCTGCAGTAAGGGCCGGAAAGGAACTGGCGCGTCACTGAGGCATCCCTGCCTGCCCGGGCAGGATGATGTTACGATATTAAAATGGTCCCGGCATCAGTCCATCAGGAAGTTGAGGGACACTGTCCTGAATTCATCGTTCCGGCTGAGGAAGAGCGGGTATTTTCCTGTACTGAACATGTGAAGATGCGGCTTTTTAAGAAATTCAGCGGTATGTTTCATCCTGTCTTCTATGTCAGGGAGCAGGTCATAACCGGCACACCCTGTGAGCAGTACTGGGCATGTTATTTCCGAGAGGTCCCTGTGGAAAAATTTTCCTCCCCTTTCCGCGAAATCGATCTGCATTTCCGTATCTGCTGTTAGAATTTTGTCCCATTTTGATCCGTTCATCTGCTGATACTTTGCTTTCATGTCGCTGCCGTAAATTTTTTCCCTGTAGGAGATGAGGCTTGCTATATAATTTTCATCAGGGTCTGTGCCGGGGAGCGATTCAGCAATTACGGCTTTTACCAGTCCGGGATTAAGAAGGGCCATATTGAGGGCAACGATCCCCCCTCCGCCAGTGCCTATAATTGATACTTTTTTCATTTTGTTTTTTTCGCATACCGCGAGAGCTGCTGCGGCATTCATCACCCAGTAGTTGTCGTATGTATCGATACCTTTAGCTGATTTGCCGTGGCCTGTAAGATCTACTGTTACTGTATAAAAATAGCTCGAATAGAATTTAAGTTCAGAATCGAATATTTTTGATGACTGGCCGTTGTCATGTATAAGCAAAAGGTTATTGAAGACGTTTTCTGTGCCGGTATGGTTATAATTAAGACGGTTTTCCTTGTTTTTAAAGGGTAGCATGTTTGTTCCTGTATTGTAAATTAGTCTGATTGACAGGAATAAACAGTACGGCTGAATTTTCAATACATTTTCAGTAATAATTTATAGAGTTATTTCGGTA
>DAIOFM010000020.1:6797-46839 GCA_036745755.1 Spirochaetota bacterium
GGTCGCCTGAATCCGCATTGTAAAAGAATAAATTTTGACCATTTTAATCGTCATTAAACACTTCTTATCTAGAAAAAAATAATGTTGATTCCTTTACTGCACTTGATGTCATTCCCGCGAAGGCGGGAATCTATTCCTTTCAAAAGAGAGGATTCCTGCTTTTCGCTGTCAATGTGCTAATTATTTCGTAAAATGCTGTAAAAACTATCTTCAGTAATGATTACTGATTAAAATATTGTATTGACCGGGAATTCCTCGTATTTAAATTGCCTGTATCGCTGAATTTCAGGATATTATAGTATAGTTATTTTTGTGAGTGAGAAGACCGCACAGAACAGTATGGATTATAATCTGAAAAATATAGAAACCCGGGATTATCTGAAGGGAATTGCCGTTTTTGACACAGGGCTTTCTCTAATCTGGTGCAGCGATTCAATAAAGTCGCTGTTTTCCGATTCTCAGAATGACCTTGAGAGAATATGCAGGGAGTGTATCGGGGATAAGAGAGAATCTTTACAGGAGAACTGTTCACCCGGAGTGATATATGAAGGTGATGTCAGAACAGGTGAACATATTCTCAAAGCTGCCTTTTACATTACACCCTGCGGCCCGGGGAATCCGCTGACAATTACGGCCTCTTTTATAAATATAGCTGAAAGTGAAAACCTTCTCAGTAAGTACGAAAAGGTAATTCCCAATTATATACTCTCTCTTGAAAACGCGAAAATTGTACCCTGGGAGTATGATATCCGCAAACAGGTTATAAAGAATATTTTCGGCATTAACTTTGTGCTTGAAGGGAACATCCTTCAGCTCACACTTGAAGAGTGGAAGAGTATGATTCACCCCGATGACGTGGATACGGTCGTTCATTGTATTGAAGATTCTGTATCCGGTAAAAGCGAGGAGTTTTATGCTGAATACAGGATAGTCACAGGTCAGGACAATATAATGTGGCTTAAAACTGTGGGCAGGGTTTCGGACAGGGATGAAAAAGGGAGGCCTTCGATAGTGTCCGGTATTAACCAGGATATTACAGAGATGAAACTCCTCGAACTGAAGAGCATAACAAGAGAGGAAAAACTCCGCAACAGCGAAAACAGACTGAAACATGCCATGAGGCTCGGAAAGATATCTCCATGGGAATATGATTTTTCAAAGGATACATTTATTACTGACAGGCAGATGTCAGAGATATGGGGATATTCCGATTATTACGACAGGGGGGAGAGAATTAACAGTGAAACTCTGGCCCAGAGGCTCTATCCCGATGACAGGGATATTGTCATCAGCAGATTTATGGACGCCATAGAGAACAGGACTGGATTTGATATATCCTTCAGAATAGTGGTAGAAGGGGAGATTAAGTATATCCATTTTGAAAGTGAGGTTGTCAGCGATCAGGACGGCAATCCTGAAAAATTTGTCGGTGTTGCACAGGACGTTACAGGTATTAAAAGGCTTGAAGATAAACTGGCCAGGCAGTTTGAAAGGCTGAGATTTATTGCTGAGAAGATAGGCCTGGGTATCTGGGAGATGAAAACCGCTTCAGGCATTATTTCATTAATGAATTTTATAAACTATTCATCAATGTCAGGAGACACTGACGACCTGACGTTGGAACACCTGCTAAGTATTATTCATCCTGACGATATTGATCTCTTCAAAACAAAGATGGCGCGACATTTTGCCGGCGAGGATAGTGTTGTCGAGGTTGAGGTGCGGATAAAAAGGAGTGACGGGAATAACCAGTACTCCTGGTATTATATCGCGTCAGTAATCGGGAAAAGCGATTCAGATGGGAAGGCTGTTGAAATCGGCGGTTTTTTTCAGAATACTACAGACAGAAAAGAGATGGAATCGAAGCTTTACCAGTCACAGAAGATGGAGGCCATAGGCAGGCTTGCCGGGGGGATCGCGCACGATTTTAATAATATTCTCCAGATAATTCTGGGGTATGGAAGCCTCGCCTTGATGGAGACTGACAGTGACAGTGAACTTTTTGAAACGGTAAGTCATATAATTGATTCCGGCGAGAAGGCCAGGGCCCTGGTAAGGCAGCTTCTCCTTTTCGCAAGACAGGACAAGTTCAACCCTTCACGAATTTCAATCGCTTTACTGATAAAGGGGCTCCTTTCCATGTTGAAGAGGCTTATAGGTGAGAATATAACTCTTGCTTTTAATTCTGAAGAGGGGCTTTACAATATCCACGGCGATCCGGGACAGATCGAACAGGTATTCTTAAACCTCTGTATCAATTCAAGAGATGCAATCTCAGGCAGCGGTTCAATTATAATAAACGCGAAAAATGTCACAATAGATGATTACTGGCCCAGTTATGATACCCCTGTACCTCCGGGCAATTATGTGATGATAAGCGTGTCGGATACCGGATGCGGCATAGAGGATGAGTATCTTGACAGCATATTTGAACCGTTTTTCACAACAAAGGAAAAAAACAGCGGAACCGGCCTCGGCCTTGCAACAGTCTATTCAATAGTTAAAAACCATAACGGTTACATTGAACTCTATACAATGCCTGATAAGGGGACTACCTTTATTATTTATCTCCCGGAGGAGGTCCCTGAATACCTTGTGGACGGGGATGAAGGGGAAAATAAACAGGCTGATGAGATTGACGCGCCTTCGCTGAAATTCATGGGCGGGGAGACTATTATACTTGCGGAAGATGACGAACTCGTTAGAAAATACACTGCAAGGATTCTAACTGAATCGGGTTACAGGGTGATTATTGCAGTGGACGGTGCCGCAGCGGTTGAACTTTTTAATCTCCACAGGGATGAGGTAGATCTCCTGATACTTGATGTTGTTATGCCTAAAATAAACGGCTGGGATGTGTATAATAAAATCGGAGGCCCTGAATCAGGTATCCCGGTTATATTTTTCAGCGGCTATGACAGGCATTTTCTCCCTCCGGATATAGCTTCAATGCCGAACATGCGCTATGTTCAGAAACCTTTTAAATATTATGCGATCATAAAGGCTGTCCACGAATTGCTCGACTGGCGCTCCTGACATCCCGGTTTTATCCCTGCGGTTCCGGTCGCCCGCGAAGAGGGAATTTTCATTTTTTCGATTTTACTCATAAAATTTTTCCCTGCATAGGAAGTCATCAACTATGTTTTCTGCTTGAAATGTGCTGTTATTCAGCAATAATTCCTGAATATATTTTTATAGCAATTGACGATTGATTTAAACAAAGTCATTGCGAACGAACTTCAGTGAGTGAAGGCCGCTCTTCTGCATCCGGTTCTCAGGATGAGGTTCGTGTCGCCCCGGCACAGGAAGTGCTGAAAAAGGGCGACCGTGCAGCTGCGGCACTTGTGCATCCTTGCACATCGCATACTGTCAAAAACAGATTGCCACGTCGCTATCGCTCCTCGCAATGACAAAAAGAAGTATATAATTTTTACCCGAAACAGGTTAAGGAATAAATACTGAATATTATCAGCAAATGTTTTCTTCAGAATAAAAGGGGATTTTTATGCCGGGATTAAATCTTGTTTCTGGAAACAGACTCGAACTGCTTGCTGACAGGTGCGGTTCGCTGTTCATGGAGAACCCGCTTCCGCCGCTTGCCAGGGAGGTAATTGTTCTCCAGAGTATGGGTATGATGCAGTGGCTCTCCATAAGGCTTGCGGATAAACTGGGGATCTGGGCGGATTTTGAATATGTGCTGCCGAACAGAATGACCTCCAGACTGATGAAATCATTTTTTCCCGGACTTGGAGATGAAAGGTTTTTCGATAAGGATGTTATGACCTGGAAGACCATGGGCCTCTTAAGGGGGGACGGAGGGGGGAGCCATTACAGCAGGCTTCATAACTATATTAAAAACGATAATTCCGGTATAAGGGAATACCAGCTTGCCTCAAGGATAACAGATATATTTGACCAGTACATGACCTTCAGGCCTGACATGATTCTCCGGTGGGACAGAAAAGATGATAGTGAAGATGAGGAGTGGCAGCCCCGTCTCTGGAGGGAACTCACGATCGGCATGGGAGGAATACATCCCCCGGCTCTTCTTGACAATCTTTTCAGCGGCATAAGGAACGGAGCCATCTCCGCTCCTGAAGACCTTCCGATGCGAATCACGGTGTTCGGCGTGTCGTACCTCCCGCTGTACCACCTTAACATCCTGAGCGCGGTATCCTCTTTCTGTGACGTCTATATTTATATGCTCAACCCGTGCAAAGAGTACTGGGCTGATATAATGAGGGAGAAGGAGATCACCTCTTTCGTGCTTAAACAGCCGGTGGTTGCACAGGTCCCGGAGGATGAACTTCATATAGAGAGGGGGAACCCCCTCCTGTCATCAATGGGGCGTGCAGGAAGGGATTTTTTCAGGTTTCTTTATATGTCAGGAGTTGAGTCGGGAGAGGAACATCTATTTGAAGATCCCGGTTCCGGTTCGATACTTCATATGCTGCAGGGTGACATACTGACCATGACTGCCCGCGGTGAACGGGGGGACATACCTGCCGTTACACTGGGTGATTCGGATGTCATGTCTGACCTTTCAGTTGTTATAAATTCCTGCCATTCAATTATGAGGGAGGTTGAGGTGCTGCATGATTACCTCCTCGAACTTTTCAACGGCAATGGTGAACTGACCCCCGGGGATGTGCTTGTAATGACCCCGGACATAGAGGCGTGCAGCAGTATAATCCAGGGTGTTTTTGACAGGAGGGAGGAGGGGCTCCCCCGCATACCCTACAGGATTGTGGACAGGAGTATCAGCAGTACCAGCAGGGTTGTTGACACATTCATGAAAATACTCTCCCTTCCGGAAGGGAGGTTTACCTCCACTGAAGTGATGGGCATACTGCAGTGCCCCGATGTTCTGAGAAAGTTCGGATTATCAGGCGATGATTTCGGCAGTATCGGTTCATGGGTGATGGGGACCAGTATATACTGGGGTATAGATTCGAAGCATAAAGGGGGCATGGGTCTGCCTGAAATTCATGAAAACACATGGAGTTTCGGGGTGGACAGAATGCTCCTCGGTTCCGTCATGGCCTGCAGTGATGATACCCCTCTAGGCATACTTCCATATCCCGGAATTGAAGGTGGAGACATGCAGGTGCTGGGGAGGTTTATTTCTTTTCTGCGCCTCCTCACTGATACGTATTACGGACTTTCTGAAAAACACACGCCTGACGGCTGGGGCCTTTTTCTTAATCATATCGCTGAGAGTTTTTTTGAACCGGACAGCAATTCTTCTGATGATATACTGCAGATTGTCAGGGCCGCGGCCCGCCTGAGGGAGATTGAGGTGAAATCGGGATTTAAGGGAACTGTGGGCCTCTCTCCTGTTAAGGAATTTATTGAAAACAATCTCAGCAGTTCAGGCGCGGGGAGAAATTTTATTACCGGCGCCCTTACCTTCTGTGAAATGCTCCCCATGAGAAGTATACCCTGTAAAGTGATATGCCTTATCGGCATGAATGAGTACTCTTTCCCGAGAAAGGCAAGGCCATCGGGCTTTGACCTTATGATGAAGAAACCGAGAACAGGCGACAGGTCTGTAAGGGACGAGGACAGGTATCTTTTCCTTGAAACCGTGCTTTCCGCAAGGGAGAGGCTTTATATAAGCTACACAGGGCAGAATATAACAACCAATAAAGACCAGAATCCTTCAATCGTTGTAAGTGAACTGATGGAATGCATAGATGAATCATTCAGGACAGAGAGCGGTAAGAGCCTGCATGAGTTCATATTCAGAAAACAGCGGCTCCAGTCATATCACCCTGTATATTTTACCGGCGGAACAGGCTATTACAGCTATTCACGGGACAGGTTTAAAGGGGCTTCTTCATACGTAAAAAGGGGAAGCGGGGAGTACATGTTTTTCACAGATCCTCTCCCTCAGCTCACTGATGATGAAAGGTCTATATCGGTGAATGACCTTGCCGGTTTCCTGGCTAATCCGGCGAAGTATATGCTCACAAGAAGACTCAATATAAGTCTTGAGTATTATGCTGATGATTTCAGGGAGGAGGAGCCTTTTATTCCTGACGGCCTTCAGAAATACGGTCTGGAAGAGATGATTCTGTCATACCTGGAGAGGAATGTTGACGACGTGGAGATGTTCAGAAGGATAAAGGCCGCAGGAGCTCTTCCCCATGGTAATGCCGGCAGGGTGATATATAATGAATCCTGCAGAAAAATTAAGAAAATCTACAGTACAGTTTCCCCCCTCCTTATCGATCCTTCAACTGAGGAGTCTTTAATTGAAGTTAACAGTTTTAAACTTATGCTGAAGAATCCGGTATATGATGGTAAATTCGTTTTTTACAGGGGAGGGAAACTCCGCCCGGCAGACAGGCTCAGGTCCTGGGTGTATCACCTTGCCTGCTGCTGCACCGGTAAATATGACGATAAATTTCAGACAGTCTTTGTTGCATCGGATGGTACGTTAAAGTACAGATACGCGGAGAAATGCATGTCAGAACTTGAATCTCTTGTGAAGATATATGAGTCCGGGATGGTATGTCCCGTTCCGCTCTTCCCGGCAAGTTCATATGAATACGCTTTTCAGCTTTATTCAAAAGATGAGGGTAGCGCATTGAAAAGCGCGGCCGGCAAATATAAAAACAGCTACGGTATTTCTGATACGGAAGATCCTTATATCGCAAAACTTTTCGGCACCGGTTACGTGCTTGATGAAGAGTTTGTTGAATTAGCGAAGAAAGTCTATCTGCCGATGATTGAGCATGAGGCAGGGGGGGAGTGATGAAAAAGTTCAGTGCAGTTTCAACACCCCTGAAAGGTACAAACCTTATTGAAGCCAGTGCGGGCACAGGGAAGACTTTTACGATATCTATGATCTACCTGCGCCTCATTGTAGAAAAAGGACTCAGGATAGACCAGGTGCTGGTCGTGACCTTTACCCTCCCGGCTACAATGGAGCTCCGCCTGAGGATAAGGAGAGTCATAGCTGAGGCTCTCTGTTTCTGTGAAACAGGGAGTTGCGGAGAAAGCATAATTGCTGAAATAATGGAACTCCATAAGGATGACCCTGTAGTGGCACAGAGGCTCAGGAGTGCCCTTAAAAGCTTTGATGAAGCTTCTGTGTATACGATACACTCATTCTGCCAGCAGGTACTTTCTGATAACGCCTTTGAAAGCGGGGCCCTGTTCAGCTCGGATATTGTGACAGATGGTTCAGTTGAAGAGATGCTTGCCGCCGATTTCTGGAGAGAGAATGTTTACTCTCTCCCGGAAGAAGTTGCGGGATATATTATTGAAAAAACATCTCCCGGAAAGCTTCTGTCACTTTATAAACAGAGGCCGCTGTCTCCGAATCTGAAAATCCGGCCTGAACCTGAAGAGATGGACGCACGGGCTATTTCCATGCTTGCTGAACCTGTCCGGAAGTCGTATGAAACCTTCTGTGAAGCATGGGCTGATGTGAGTGATTCTATATTTGATATAATAAGTAGATCGGAATCTCTGCCGGGGGGCATCACCAGGGAAGATTATCTTGCAAGCAGAATTAATGCTGTTAATGAATATGCAGGGGGAGGGGACTGCTTTAATGTGCCCGGGCAGCTTTTTTATTTTACATTCGGGATATTGAAAAAAACAACTGAGAGTGTTGATGAACAATTACTGCCGCTGTTTGACGAAGCACAGAAGCTTTATGATTCTGTGAACGAATATAATTCGTCATTCAGCGGTTTCCTCAACTCATTGAAGCACAGGTTTTTCTGTTATATGGATGAAAAGGGGAAGGAGAAGAAGGGGAAGACCGGACTCCGGGATTTTGATGACCTGATAAAGGATATGGAGTATGCTCTTCGCGGTAAGGGTGGTGATATCCTTGCCGGGAGTGTAGGCGGCAGATATAAAGCCGCTCTTATCGACGAGTTCCAGGATACCGATGACCTGCAGTTTGAAATATTCAATAGAATTTTCATGCGGGAGGGGAGCATACTGTTTCTTATCGGCGATCCGAAACAGGCGATATACAGGTTCAGGGGGGCGGATATATTTTCGTATATTAAAGCCTCAAACATGGTGAAGAACAGGTATACACTTGCAAATAACTTCAGGTCAACTCCTGAACTTATTAAAAGCGTTAATGAACTTTTTGCCGGCCACAGCGTGCCCTTTGTATTCGAGGAGATCGGCTTTACCCCTGTTGAGTCAGGGAAGAAAGATCAGTGTGAACATATATACAGGTCAGGGCTGAAATTTTGCGCCATGAATATCGGGCTGGCTGATTACGGTATAGCTAAGAGCGGTGATGATGATAATGACAGTATTATTCTGAGGCAGATATCCTCGGAAATCGCAGAATTGACCGGTAGCGGGGAATATGAATTCATACCGTCAGGAAAAAGCATACGGCCCCCGGATATTGCAGTTCTTGTGAGGAGCCACGGCCAGGCAGCAGACGTCCAGAGAGCTCTTGCATTTTATGGAATCCCCTCTGTCGTAAGAGGCCATAATTCTGTCCTTGAAACAGATGAAGCGGGAGAATTGTGCCGGGTTATTTCGGCAATTGCCGAGCCGGGAAGGAGCCGCCTGGTTAAAAGTGCCGCTGCAACTTTGCTCTTCGGTTATGATGCTTTAACCTTATATAAAATGAATGAGGAACAAGGTGAGGGAGCGGCGCTTCTTGGCGGAATTACAGAGCGCTTTTACGGTTACAGGGAGACCTGGGTTAAAGGGGGGTTCATGGATATGTTCACCCTACTCCTCCATGATGAAGGGATTACAGTTAGGATACTGGAACGTGAGGGAGGCGAGAGAATTCTTGCCAATATAAATCATCTTTCCGAGATCCTGAACATGGCACAGTTTGAGAACAGCTTCTCTCCCGATGAACTGGCTGTATGGTTTGAAAGCTCAATTTTAAGCCCGCCTTATGGTGATGAATATACTATAAGGCTGGATAAGGACAGCGATGCTGTTCAGATCGTAACAATGCACGCCTGCAAGGGGCTTGAGTACCCCATTGTGTTCTGCCCCTACCTTACCCACTCATGGCAGCCCCCCGGTGACGCAATGATCTATCATGAGCCCGCAGAGGGGAATGTCCCGGTGCTCTCTCTTGATAAGGACCGGCTTTCCGGGAAAGAAAAGAAGTTAAAGGAGAGTGAGGACCTTGCCGAAAACCTGAGGCTCATGTATGTGGCAGTTACACGGGCAAAGTCTATGTGTAGAATTCTTTTTATGATGAAGAGACAGTTTAAAAGTTCAGCCCCGTTTTATCTTCTTCTGAAGGAGGGCATTAATGGTAATCCCAGAGTTGAAGACTGCTACGCCCCCTTTATAGAAAAATTAAAAGGTCTGGCGGAAAATTCAGGAGGGGATATCGATTTTTCCGTTATTCGCGGTGACAGGGGGCGCCAGTACATGAACGCGGCTGAAAAACCTGAACTTTTTGAACAGAAGATTTTTACCGGTGAGGTCAATACAACCTGGGGGATGCAGAGTTACAGTTCAATTACACGGACCCTGGCGGACGAGAAGGGTGACGGCAGTTACGGCCGGGTCGTTGAAGAGGGGAGCGGCATATTCGCCTTTCCGCGGGGCGCCAGGGCCGGCCTCTGCCTTCATGAAATTTTTGAGATAACCGATTTCAGGGGGGGAGATACCGGTACTGTTTCAGACACAGTGCAGTCAGTTCTCAGAAAGTACGGGTATGAAGATTCCTGGGGCGGGGATGTTACAGGGATGTTTTTCAATGTTACAGGAGCGGTGCTTCCCGGGAGCGGAGGGGCCTCTCTTTCAGACATAGGGATGGACAGCCGGCTGAGCGAGATGGAGTTCAATTTTCCTCTTGGAGGGTTTTCTGTTGCAGCGCTCAGGGAAGTCTTCAGTACAGCGCCCGGGTACGGCAGAGCTGTGTATGAACGCCTGGGGAGCGATGATTCAGAGATCAGCGGCATGATGAAGGGATTTATCGACCTGGTATTCAGGATCGGAAACAGGTATTACATAGCTGACTGGAAATCTAACATCCTTGGTATTACCACGGAGGATTATAACCTGCGGATCATGGAGGAGGAGATGCTTCACCATAACTATCACCTGCAGTATTATCTCTATACAGTGGCGCTTCACAGGTATCTCTCCCTCCGCCTTGGCGATTCGTACAGGTACAGTGAACATTTCGGCGGGGTATATTATTTCTTTATCAGGGGGATTACGGCCGGAGAGGGGAGCAGCGGGATATTTTATACTGTCCCGGATGAGGCTACAGTTCTGAGGCTGGACGATTTTTTCAGAGGGGAGGAGCTTACTTGAACTGGACAACTGATGATCTCATAAAGGGCGGTATCTTCAGTGATATTGATGTTCACCTTGCCGGGTTTCTCACAGGCAGGGGCGCAGAGAGTGACCCGGTGCTCTACCTTGTGGTGCTTCTTCTTTCAAACAGGCTGGCACAGGGAGATGTATGCCTTGATATACCGGTGATTGCCGGGAGGCCACTTTCCGATTTTACTGACTCAGGGGAATCTCACGTTTCAGTAAAGGTCCCGTCTGAAAAAGAGATTAGGGCGTCTCTTAAAAAAAGCGGTATTGCCGGCGGCAGAGGTGAACTCCTCCCGCTGATACTTGAGGGAGACAGGGTCTATTTCCATAAATACCATTTTTTTGAACAGAAACTTGCTGATTCTGTGAAAAATATGGCTTCCCCGGCAGTTAAACAGGGTATAACACCTCAGCTGCAAAAACTTTTCGCCAGGCTCTTCCCCGCCACCGCGGACGGAACAGACTGGCAGGGAGTTGCGGCATGGTGCTCGCTTAACAGCTGTTTTTCTGTAATTTCAGGGGGACCCGGCACGGGGAAAACTTCCACTGTTATCAGAATTCTTGCCCTTTTGATTGAATTTCTCGGCAGGGATATATCTATAGCGCTGGCCGCCCCTACTGGTAAGGCTTCGGCCCGTCTCAGGGAGTCCATTACAGCCTCAATAGGTTCTCTCCCTGTCAGCGATGACATAAAAAACATCATACCACATGAGGCCCATACCATACACAGGCTACTTGGATCGCGAAGCGGTTCCACTGAGTTTATTCATAACAGGGAGAATCCCCTGCGCTACGATGTGATTGCAGTGGATGAATGTTCAATGGCAGACCTCGCTCTTATGTACAGGTTTTTTGAGGCGGTAAAACCGGGAGCTCGCGTCATATTGCTGGGGGACAGGGACCAGTTGTCCTCTGTTGAGGGAGGGGCTGTTTTCGGTGACATATGCGACAGGGGGATAACGCACGGTTATTCCGCAGATTTTATAGAGAAAGGTGCTGAACTTATGGGGGAAGGGTTTGTCACTGAAGCTCCTTCTGAAGCGGGGCCTGCAGCACTTTCAGATTCAATGACAATTCTCCGTAAAAGCTACAGGTTCAGCGGTGAGAGCGGAATCGGTGTTCTTGCTGATTTTATCAGAAACGGCGACACGGATGGAGTAAGGAAACTCCTTGCAGGCGGCGAATACGGGGATGTTCTCATCACTGGCGGATGCCATAGGGATTCAATTGAAAAGGTTTTCAGGGAGGAGGTTGACAGACATTTAACCGCTGAAGGGGACCCTGTTCATGAATCGATACTCGGTTTTATAAAGAGTTTTGCCATATTAACGGCAACGAGAAGAGGCCCCGGTGGCGCTGAAGAATTGAACCGCATTGCTGAGATGATACTGGATGAGCGAGGAATTATTGTACCTTCTGCAGGCTTTTATGAAGGGAGGCCTGTAATGGTAACAAGGAACGATTATTCCCTTTCTCTGTTCAACGGGGATATAGGGGTAACATGTCTCCGGGAGGGGGGACTCCGTGTTATGTTTGAAAAAAGTGACGGTGAAAAAGTCTATATTCCCGTTTCGCGAATGCCGGAACATGAAACCGCATTTGCCATGACAATACATAAAAGCCAGGGCTCAGAATTCGACAGGGTGCTTGTGGCGCTTCCTGAAGTTAATGAGCGGTTAATGACAAGGGAGCTTCTTTATACCGCGGTTACAAGGGGGAGAGAAGGGGTAATACTGGCTTCGGATATTGATACTGTGGCCGATATGATCGGTAATCCTATGAAAAGAATGACGGGGCTTAGAGAGAAACTCTGGGGAATTACCTGACGATTTTAACAAGATTTGCACGCAAATATTTTTTAAGCATGTCCCTGAATACCGGGTCCTGTTCAGTGGAATAGATATCAAAAAGCGGGACCAGGTCTTTTTCATGTTTTATTCTCTGAAGAGAGTAGAGTGCCGCGCTTCTGACATATCTTGAACTTTCTGTTTTAATTTTGTCCAGGAGTATTGATGACGGCCTGTTTCTTCTGAGTTTACCCAGGGCATTGCACGCTTCACCGCGGACCCTGTAATCTCTGTCTGTTAAAGAGAGTTTCAGTATATCCATGGTGGCTCTCTCTTCATGCACATCCCCCAGGGTGTAAACAGCTTTAATCCTCAGAATCGGATCTTTTTCTTCAGTTACTATATGCCTTAATCCGTTTATATTTCCCGCTCTACCGAAGCCTGCAAGTGCTACAATGGCAGCTTCTTTAAGTTCCCTGTCTGTCTCTTTCAGCAGGAGCTCAGAAACAGGCCCTGCCGCACTGTTATATCCCAGTTGCCCCAGGGCTTTTATTGCTTCCAGTGAAAGATTTTTTTTCCTCTCCTTCAGCACCGATGCTATTGTATAACCTGAGCCTGAATCCCTGAAATGAACCAGTGCCTGAATGGCCTTTATCCTTACCTCATCATTATCATCAGATGATACAAGTCGTTTGATAGTATGAATCGAGTCCCTTATATCATTATCCATTACGCACTGCAGGGCATAAATGCGTACTGATTTATTTTCATCCCCCAGGAAGGATATGACCAGTCTCTGGAACCGTATATCATAAAGGTGGTTCAGTGCTTCAAGAAGATATATCCTGTCAACGGGATTGCTGCTTTTGCTCAGTTTAAGTATTACCGGTAGTATCCGGTCGTCCCCCGTATCTTTCAGGGTCAGTGCCGCCTTTTCCCTTATTTCACTCCTTGGCGCTATAAGCCTTTCTGCAATCAGAAGTGTGAAGATTTTATACTTACCGAGAAATTCAATTATTTCTATTTCGTTCTGTGTATTGCTGCTTTCTTTCAGTATCTCAATCCATAAAGGGGCATACTGTCCGGGGTTATATAATTTAAGGGCGGCGAGAATTCTTTCCCTTGTCTCTTCATCATCATCGTCGAGGTATTCATCTTTAAGTTCCCGGGGCAGGGAAGGGGGATGATTTGTTTTTATAAAGTCTATTGCCTCTTCAAAGTCAGGGGAGTCCCCTTTGAGAACAGCCCTGACGATCTCTTTCTGCTCCATTGTGTATGCTGCAGAAGTCAGGGCTGATATTATAATTAATATTGAGGTTATTTTAAGTTTTTTAAAAATTGAGTCAAAGTGTTTCATAAACTCCATGCAGATAGGTAATAGCCATGGCTTTTGTGACAGCTTTATCAAGATAGTCCTGGTTGCTTTTGCTGTACTGGTAGACAATCATCATAATTGCTCCCACAAGCATGGATGCCGCAATAGGGGGCTCTATATCTTTTTTGAAGATGTCATTGTTCCTTAATATCTCTATCTCTTTTGCAATAATATCAATAATTTTTGTAAGGAATGTTGAAACCTTTTGGGATACCTCTTCATCTATACCTACAATATCCCTGTAGATCAGCCTGATAACGATCGGTTCATTTGATAATACCGCAAGGCATGAAGCGATCCTTTCATCAACAAAATGTACAATTCTTTCATTGTCAGGTTTTTTCTGAAGAAAATCACCAAGGTCTTCAGGATCAAGAATATCTTCAATGTTTTCCGCAACAGTGTCAAGTATGGCATATAAAATTTCTTTTTTATTGCTGAAATACTGATAAACAGTTCCCCTGGCTATATCAAGCTTCTCGCAAACCTGTCCTATGTGGGTACTCTGGAACCCCCTTGTTATAAACATCTCCTTGGCAGTGTCGATGATCTGCTGCTTTCTTTTTTCGCCTTTAGGTGGCATTAGTTTTACCTCATAAATATTATCAAAAAATTTTTCAGCGCAGTGGCGGTTCTGATTAAATGATAATTATAGCAGAATATTTCAGCAGTTTATATTCTGCGCCCCGGCACTTCCTTTCTGCTGCTTAAACGATCAATCTCATCCCTCAGCGGCTGTAAAGCCTCGTTGAGTTCGCGGACAATCTGATCAGCTTTTTCCTGAAGTTTCTTGCTCATGAGTATCTCTTTAATGGAATATTTATTATTAAATTAATTATCGTATAAAAGCCGAAACTGACTACAGGAAAAAATTATTATCTATATAATTTAAAATGAATAAAGAACCTTTATTTTGTAAAAAATAAACTTTTTATGATAAAGGTCAATAAATTTTTTACGGTAATTTAAAAAATGACAGGTTAAAAATGAGGTCTTTTAAGCGGTGTTAACAGGACAGCTTTCAGGCCATCCTGTTAACAATGGCTCCTGACATGCTATTTTCAGGAGTTACTTTTATCTCAGCACCTATAAGCATAAAGAGAAAGTTTTTTACCTCGTTAACATCCATTGTTACGTCTTCCTGGATCTTTCTCTTCAGTTCAAGTTCCTTCTCTCTGGAGGCCAGATCTTCTGTATCGGTTTTTGCAGGAGTATTAATCTGAACTTCCCTGTTCGCGTTACTCTCTGACCTCTGCCTGAGGTTTATCATGTCCGCCATGTCATTATAAGATGTAAAGTTAATGTTCATGTCATGAACCTCCTTGTTCATGGTATGTTACATTATCGGTGTATTTTAATAATCTGATAACAGATTTTTTTTAAAAACAGGGATAAATAATGGCATAAAAGTGCTGAAAAATGGTAAAAATAGAGATTATGGGGCATTAAAGAACAGCATTTTGCGGCAGGAGGGGGATACGTTTAACTTATTTATTTGACATAATGCGGACATTCTCCGGTACTGATTTAATCCAATTCGGTTATATGACATGTATGCTTCCTTAAAGAAAAATCCCATGTATATATACCTGCTGCTTCTTACAGCGGGAACAGCAGCAGCTCTCCAGGGGTGGAACACCCTGTTCAATAATTTCGCTGTTGACAATGCAGGGCTTAACGGGCTGCAGGTGGGGGCGATCCAGTCTGTGCGGGAGATACCGGGGTTTCTCTCCCTTCTCGTTATTTATGCCCTTTTCCTGATGAAGGAGCACAGGCTCGCGGTGTTTTCTGTTTTTTTGTGCGGAGCAGGGGTTATGGTCACAGGAATGTTCCCCTCCTTCACCGGTATAATGGTTACCACTTTCATAACATCGCTGGGGTTTCACTATTTCGAGACAACAAACCAGTCACTTTCTCTCCAGTATTTTAACCACCTTGAGACACCGGTGGTACTGTCAAAGATGCGCAGTCTTAATGCCATGGTTAATATCCTTGTGGGAGTAATGATCTGGGGGCTTTCATCCTTTATGGGTATACCGTGGCTTTTTGCTGTTACAGGTGGAATAGTGGTGCTGATTTCAATCTACGCGGCGCGTATGAAACCTCACAGGAGTGATCTCCCTCTGCAGCATAAAAAATTTATTTTCAAAAGGAAGTATCTCCTTTTTTATGTTCTGAATTTTCTGAGCGGTGCCAGGAGGCAGATATTTACGGTCTTTGCAGTGTACCTCATGGTAAACAGGTACGGTTACAGTATTAAGGGCGTAACCGTGCTTTTTCTGATCAATAACGTGATAAACTATTTTCTTTCTCCCATGATAGGAAGGGCGATAAACAGGTTCGGAGAAAGAAAGCTCCTTACCGCTGAGTATCTGACCATTTCATTTGTTTTTCTCGCTTACGCTTTTACAGACAGCCCCTATGTTGCGGCGGGGCTTTACGTGATAGATAATATATTTTTTAATTTTGCAATTGCAATAAGGACATATTTTCAGAAAGTTGGAGAGCCTGCTGATATAGCGCCGTCTATGGCGGTGGGGTTTACAATTAATCATATTGCTGCGGTTGTCATCCCTGTTTTCGGAGGGGCCCTGTGGCTCGTAGACTACAGGATTCCTTTTGTCGGCGGAGCGGTCCTGGGGATGATGTCCCTTCTCTGCGTAAGCAGGATAAAGACATAAATTTCAATCTGAGTAAGCTTTTACTTCCGGAATTTCCGGGCCGGCCCGATAATATGCAAAGAGACCCCGGCGTGTTATTTAAAGTTATAAACAGACAGAGAAAAAAATCACCTCATTTGGGGAGGAGTAATATATGCACGACAGATTTTATGAAGCGGCAGAGAAGGGGAGAAAGCTCCTGGAATCTGCAGACTGTGAATTCGCGGAGATACGTTTTTCCGCAGGTACCGGCACCATTATCTCCCTTTCAGGAGAGAACGTTGACTCCCTGTCATCCGGGGAAACCGTTGCCGGTTCGGTAAGGGTGTTAAAGAACGGTTCCTGGGGGTTCACGACTTTTAACGATGTATCTTCCCTTGAGCGGTATTTTAAAAGCGCTCTCACTGCGGCCTCGGCTGTCTCACCTGAGGAGAAAAGCGGTGTTGCTCTTTCCGGGCCGGTTACTGCTGAATTCAGGACAGAATCCCGGGAGCCCATTAATAATATATCCATTGATGAAAAATTTGAACTGATTAAAGGCTACAATAAAATTTTAGGCTCTTCACCGAAGATACAGACTACCAGGGCTATATACAGGGATGTGGAGAGCAGATACCACTACATGAACAGCGAAGGGTCAAGCCTCACCTATGATAAGATGCATTGCGGGATATCGCTTACATCTGTTGCGAAGGACGGGAACATTATTCAGCCCTTTCATGAATCTGTTTCCGGTTACGGCGGTTATGAGATCGCAAGGGGACGCGACGAGCTTGCTGAAAAGGTCGCGAAGATTGCGGTAGACATGCTCTCAGCTGAACCTCTGGAAGGGGGGACATACGATGTAATTCTGGACCCCAGGCTTTCAGGCGTGTTTATACATGAGGCATTCGGGCATCTCTCAGAGGCTGATTTTATCCATGAAAATCCCAGGATGAAGGAACAGATGGCACTGGGGAGGGAGTTCGGGCCTGCGGGATTTAATGTAATTGATGACGGTTCCATGAAGGGACTTTCAGGATATATCCCCTTTGACGATGAAGGGGTGTACCCCCGGAAAACCTATCTTATAAAAGACGGCATCCTCACCGGGCGGCTCCACTCACGGGAAACAGCTCATAAGATGGGTGAAGAAGTTACAGGTAACGGCAGGGCAATCGGGGTATCACGCCAGCCCATTGTGCGTATGACCAACACATATATTGATAACGGCACCTGCAGCAGGGAGGACCTTTTTACCTCTCTTGATGACGGCCTTTACGCTGTTGATGTTATAGGGGGACAGACCAACCTTGAGATGTTTACTTTTACAGCCGGTTATGGTTACAGGATAAAGAACGGGCGCCCTGGTAAGATGTTCAGGGACGTTATACTCTCCGGGAATGTATTCAATACCCTTAAAAGCATCAGGATGATTGGCAATGATATGGAGATGTTCGGCGGCCTTGGAGGCTGCGGCAAAGGGGGGCAGAGCCCGCTCCCGGTGTCATACGGCGGTCCGCATATCCTCGTGGGCAATGTTCTTATAGGGGGGAGGAAATGATGGATAAAATACTTGAGTCTATACCTGGAAAATTCAAATGGTTTGATGCTGTTTATGTAAAGGGGAGAAGTACACCTGTAAGTTTCAGGAATAACAGGTTCCACTCCCTCAGTGAAAGTGAAAATTCCGGTTTCGGAGTAAGGATTAACCGTGACAGTCGTACAGGCTTTTCATACACCAATGATTCGCAGCGTGTTGAAGGCGCGGTGCAGAGGGCATACTCAATGGCGCCGTACGGAGACCCTGAAAACTTCACCCTTCCTTCAGATACTCAACTTAAATTTGAGCCCTACGATCCCGCTATTGAGTCCTTTTCGGTTAAGGATGAAATTGAAGCTGCGGAGGAGTTTATATCCTCCATGCAGAAAGAATTTCCCGGTATAAGTATGGATATGGGGATAAGCGCCTCAAACGGTGTGATGAGACTTGTAAACTCCGAGGGCGTGGATCTTTCGTATCGTGATTCATATTACTCCGTGTCGGTCTCATGCGTGCTTGTTATGGATGATGGAGTAAGGATTGATACATGGGAGGGGAAGAGCGGCCTCTGTCCTGTTGACTACAGTGAATTCAGGGAGAAACTCTCTGATAAAATAAGACGTGCGCAGATTCAGGAGAAGATTTCCACCGGAAGTTACCCTGTTATTCTTCCTCCCCAGGCATTCGGCAGGCTCGCCGGCATTATTGCATCAGGCCTTAACGGTGTGTCGGTATGGAAAGGGGTTTCTCCCTTTGTAGGGAAAACAGGGGAGAAACTTTTTTCTGACAGTTTTACCCTGGCGGATGATCCGCTTTTTGAAGGTTCCCCGTACAGGATCCCCTTTGACGCTGAGGGGGTAAACGTTTCACGCAAGGAGCTTGTAAGTAAAGGGGTTTTGCGGGGGGTAATAACTGACCTTAAATACGCGGAGAGGCTCGGCACTGAACCCACAGGCAACGCGTCGCGCGGGTATTCATCCCTGCCGTCACCCTCATTTACTGCTGTTACAGTTGAGCCGGGGAACATGTCTTTTAAAGATATGATCGCGGGCGTGGAGCGTGGGATTGTTGCTGAGCAGTTTATCGGGCTGGGACAGTCAAACACTCTTACAGGTGATTTTTCTGCAAACCTTGATCTCGCTTATCTGGTTGAGAACGGTGAAGTAAAGGGGAGGGTGAAGGACTGCATGATGAGCGGGAACATTATTGATCTCCTGGGAGGGGAGGTGCACTTCTCATCTGAAAGGGAAAGAAAGGGATCGGCTGTTATGCCATACGCGATTTTTCCCGCTGTGAGTATTACCGCGTAATCACTTCATCGCTATAATTTCAGTGGCCAGTATGAATACCGGGTTGCCCGCAAGTGAACTACCTGAGCTGCCGCTTTTAAGCATGTACTCGGTGCGTGCGGCAAGGGGGTAGAGCTTTCGCAGGTTCTCCCTTGTGAACCTGCGTGAAACCTCCAGGAATTTTTCCCTTCTTAATTTACTTGAAGCGAGCCCCAGTTTCAACAGGGCTTCATCCTGCCCTAACTTCGAGTCTATATAACCGTAATATTTTTCAAGGGTGTCGGCCTGGCGGAGTATCATGTTCAGTAAAAGGAGTTCAGCTGTCCCCTCCTCAATAAGCCTTCTGAGAAAGAACAGGGACTTTTTCTCTTTTCTGAACAGCGTGTCTGTGAAATCAAAAACATTCATCTCCCTTACATCACCGGCAAGGTCACGAATTACAGATGCATCCAGTTCAATGTCTCCGGCTGAATAGCTTATCATATCTATGAGTTCATCAATTTTACGGATGTCGTTGCCGGTAAGTTCAAGTATAAGCCGGATAAGCCTTTCATCAATCCGGATGTTTCTTTCATTCAGAGATTTTTTTATGAAGTTGAACAGGTCGCTGTCAAACTGTTTCCAGAACTGTACTATATGTATCACGCTGTCAGGAAGTTTTTCCAGCATGGCCGGGGGCTTGTTCTGTGATGAAGTTATTATCATTACAGTACCTTCCGCCAGCCCGTCTATCATATCGTTTACCATGGCTTTGTTGTTTTCAACAGCCTTAAGGTTTTCAAAGTTCCTTATTATACATACCCTTTTCTGAGAAAACATTGAACCTGCCATGGCAAAATCCGCGGCTGAAAGAAGTTCTTCAGCTGAGTTTTTATCCTGGTTTATAAAAAATCTTCCGGTGCTGTTTCTCCGTTCATCCGGGTCAGTGAAAAACTGGTCAAGCATCTGGTTTATCAGTTTGTCCTTGTCCCCCTCCGCTTCACCAAGGAACAGGTAGATGGAGTGTTTGAGTCCCTTTTTTATTTCAGATGCGAACTGCCTTGATGTGGGGTATTTTTTCCTGCTCAATTATCTCTCCCGGGGGGTTTTCTGGTAGCTGTCCCTGAACCAGCCTGTGGTTATCACAGATATGATTCTTTCTGCCAGTTTCTCTGTCAAGCCGGTTATTCCCCTGTGCTCACTTATTGAGCCTGTTCCTGTCTCCGTATAAATAAATTCTGCGTATGTTTCACGATTTTTTATAATTGTTTTACCTGTACCGGCATGGGCAAGAGTGACAAGGGCAGTCACTTTTAATCTCCTTTTTTCCGTTACACCTGCAGGGTTAAAACTGTAAGGCGCTGAAACAAGGGGGAGGAGTGTTATCCATAATTTAATGTCACACGATGCGATATCGCCTGTAAAGAGGAGCCTCCTTTCGCTGTTCATCCTGTTCTTTATTTCCGATTTCAATAAACCGGGAAGTTCATTCCTGCCGCTCCTGTTTTCTATTTTTACTATACATATTCTGTTAAGTTCATCGGGGATAAGTTCAGTGCCGTCAAAGGCGCTGGATATTACTGATTTACTGCTGCTGCATGCGGAACAACCGCTTAAAGAGAGGGATACTGTTATTAAAAGTGCAATGGTTATATGTTTTTTCAATTTCATAAGCGGCATGATTAAAAAATCCTTAAAGATTCCGGCAGATTTTCCGATAATTAATTAAATTTAAAGTTTTTCATTTTACACTCCAACGGTCTTCCTTGGAAAATTAAGGCAGTCAAGGGTAAGACCTTTTGCAACAAACGGGATAGTAATATCCCGTTATTTTTTTTCAATCATTAATCCATTCTTATTGTTTCAGTGAGATTATAGACGGTTTCGATATACTCCCTGGCCGGCCTGTCCCAGTAATAGGCGGACTTCTCGGCGTTTTCCCTGATCTTCATGAAGGACCGTTCGTCAGAGTTGCGGTAAAAATCAGCAGCCCTTGACATGGCGTCATAAAATGCCCATGGAGTAAAGTCAGAGAAAAGAAAGCCTGAACCCTCGATATTGTCCCCTGACTGCATGACAGGTTTGATGGTGTCCCTGAGCCCGCCTGTTGCCCTTGCTATTACCGGGCAGCCTGTGGACATCGCTTCCAGCTGCGAAATCCCTCCCGGTTCATGAAGTGAAGGCATGAGAAAATAGTCAGAGCAGAGCAGGGGCACACTGACATCCTGGAACCCGAAGGAAACGGCGAACCTGTCCGGGTAATACTGTGTCAGCAGGTACAGGCCGTGTGCAATTGCCTCACCCCTGTTGTCCCCTGCTGATATTGCCCCTCCTGCGATAATCTGAAATCCCAGTGTTCTAAAAATACCCTCTGACGATTCGAGTAGAAGCTGGAAGCCCTTCTGTTCAGAGATCCTGTGAATCATCGATGCCAGGATGAGATCCGGGTCGACCTTAAGGTTTCTTTCAAGCTGGAGCATCAGCTTGTTCATCATCCTCATGACAATCCTTCCTCTCACAGGGTCGTCAAGCCTCTGGATGTAATCCTCACCATGGAGAATTTCGGGATACCTCTCATGTATTTTTTCCGAAAGTTCACTGTCACTGTTTATCCTGTCAATGAGCTGCGGGTACATCCTTCGTTCAAATCCGGAATTATCCATTACCGTTCTGGTTTTTCTGCTGAAGTCCGCGCCGATCGCGTTGCTTATCCCTTTAACGTTGTCCAGTATCCATTCAAGTCCGTCGCAGGCGATCTCAATCTGTTTTGCGTACGAGGGGCTCACTGTTATACACTGCCGCGCGAACTTTATGCCCGCTGCCATGCAGTTGAGTTTGTCTCCGTGAACCGGGTCGCAGAAATCATTGGCCCTCCATGACGGGAGATTGAAGATATTGAAAAGATCAAACCCGTTTTCGAACCTGTGATATGAATCGAAATACTGCCAACCGCCGTTGTGGATTATATGTATGAAGGCGCAGTTTCTGAATATCGGGTTGCTGTCATAGTACGGGTCGCACCTGACAATACCGTTGAATATGCCGGGGAAAGCGTCATTTGTGAAGGTGTACTTCGGTTCAAGGCCGAAGGTCAGTATAACCTCGGCACAGGCCCTGGCAAAAGCGACACGTTTTCTCAGTCTCTCCTCCGAAGTAATTCCCCAGTAGAGGCCGTTAAAAAATTCATAGTGGTCCAGCAGGTAATATTTAATCCCCTCCACCTCGGCATAGTGGACCCCAACTTCATAGTCCGCGTCCATGATCTTGAACCTGACGTTTTTGCCGGTATATGTCACGCCGTATTTTTCAACAGCTTCATCCATCTTCCTTTTCTCTTTGAAGTTTCCGTTCCGGTAGTAGGGGGTTATTACGTAAACATCCTCATGCAGTTTCGCAAGCTCGCGCGGGAGCTCATAAACAACATTGGCAAGCCCCCCGCTCTTGGAAAAGGGCTCTGCCTCAGCTGACATGAAAACCATGCTTCCCCTGCGGTAGTGCCATGAAAGTTTTTCATAAAGGGTCCTGAAAAAATCTTTTTCAGAGGACATCTTTTCAAGGTATTCCCTTACATCCGGCAGTGCCAGTTCGCTGTTTTTATGAAGGTGGAAGATACTTCTCTTTATCCCCAGTTCAAAGCAGTCGGGCTTTATTTCACTGTTTGTCAGAAGTTTTTTTCGGATAAATGCCGTGAAGGAATTGTAAGACTTCGCGCGGGCCCCTATTTCTGAAAAAGCGAAGTTTGAATATATACTCTCAGTGCGTTCAAGTTCACAAAGCCTTGTGAATGAATCCGCAAGGAAATGATCGTAATTTTTTTTAAGGCTTACTTTTTCCAGTTTCAGAAGCTTTATCCGTTCAGTGTATGTTACTGTAGTATTGATCCTGGATATTTTGAGTTCCTTTCCTGTGTAGTACCTGTAGTTGCCTGTAATGGCTGAATAGAGAGGGTCTGAAAGGATGAAGGCGTCATCATCGTTAATGTCGAGTCTCGGGTTGTCGAACTGCAGCGAGACGTTCTGGTTTGAATCGCTGAAGTTGAATATGCCGACCCATGTGACGCTACCGGTGAACTTAAGGGCAGCTGCAGCTTCGTTGTTGTTCGCCCATATAAGCGCCCCGTGCCCTTTCTGTGTCGTGTGAAACCTGTAAACGTCCCTGTAAAAATTTTCGAGGCTTCTGTGTGAGGCGTACTCAAACTGGTTCCAGTTGACGTATATGTTATCGAGATATACCTTCCACCCTTCACCCTCGGCGCTCCCTTCGTAGTCCATTATTATGCTGCTCATGAAGGAGGTAAGGGCTACGGCTGCCCTGAGTCCCCTGTGGCCGAAAGTGTTAAGGGCCCTTCTCTCGTCGTGGTTTCCCAGTATTCCCAGGAGTTCAGTACCTTCAGGCATAACGGTGGGGAAGTAGTTGTCGTATACGTGATATATTTCCCGCACGTC
The DNA here is from genome assembly GCA_036745755.1 of Spirochaetota bacterium. Lineage (GTDB taxonomy): Bacteria > Spirochaetota > UBA4802 > UBA4802 > UBA5550 > UBA5550. The sequence goes on from DAIOFM010000020.1 coordinate 30,148, forward strand.
AGTTTTGCCGTGCGTTATGTTTTCGCAAATTTTAAAAAGCGCCGAGTTGTAGGGCACAAGGCCGGTTCTGGTCAGGAATTTTTCATGCCCCCAGAAACACTCGGCTATGTTGATGAAAAATTTTTTCTTTTTTTCATTTATCTTGCGTTCAATGTTCTGCATGAGGAAGTAGTGTATCGGCACGGAAATTCTTTCCCTGCATTCGCAGTCGTAAAACCCCGTTGTGATGAAGTGCCCGTATTCCCTGTCATTTACAATGATGTTCCCGCAGAGCATCTCCAGGTCTGTCCTCTTCTGCTTGTATGAATAGAGGAAGTTGTTTTTTTTCATCATTATTGGGATGGCGTGAGCTGAGTCGAACCTTATCCCGTCAATATCGTATTTATCGATGAGGGTGCATATCGAGTCTGAAAGCCATTCCCATATTTCAAAGTACCTGTAGTTCAGCAACTTGCCGTCGTTCCATGTACCATACCTTCCGTCTGTGGATGCCCTTTCAACCAGGTTGCCTCCGGTGTCATAAGTGAGTACCGTGTACTCATCAGGGAGATCACTGCTTTTTCTGTTAAGGTGGGGTATGATATCTACTATGATTTTTATCCCCATTGAGTGGGCCCTGGTGACAAGCTTTTTCAGCTCGTCCTCCCCTCCCAGGGAAGGTTCAATTTCTGTCAGGCTTACGGGGGAGAATGGTGAAGGTGACGATGCCTCGGGGGCCCAGTCCTCCCTGTTGTTTCCTCTTTTCTGTACGCCCAGCAGGTATATCGCAGTTATGCAGTATCTTGATTTAAGATCCTCAAGGTGATGTGTGATGTCGGAAAGACTGCCTAAACGTATGACCTGCCCGTGCTCGTTGTAGACCAGCCCGGGGTTGCCGTTGTTTTCTCTCCAGTACATTTTTGTATGTCCGTGAATATCAACGAATATTTCGAGGATGACCTCTCCCCGGAGATCCGGGAGTACATTCATCCTTCCTGAAGTTCCGTTTTCGTTTATCCAGGACATTGACATGTCGCTTCTTAAAATAACGGCAAAATCGTAATGCCCGTATTCACTGAAGGTGTATGAAGTCTGAAAATTGTCGTCTTCTTCATTTTTCTGGAGCGGGATTTCATCAACGTTAAGGTTTTCAGCTGTATTGTAATTTGCGTTCATGTCCGTGCGGTAGATACGGAGAAAATAGTTTTTGTCCTCATCGGGTTCGGCGAGCTGAAAGTTGAAGTTGTACTCCTCCCCGACCCTGAGATTAATGAACCTGGTTGCAAGAGGGGCATCGTACTCCTTGGGGGAGAAAACCCGGTCAAGTATCATGTTCGCCCTGTTTCTTATTTCATGAATGTCGTGGCCTGAGGCGGCTACAAGGATTTTTATTATCTCCCTGAAGGACTCTTCATTACCCCCCTTTTTGTACAGCCTTGCATAGTTTTCAAGTTCATGGAGCCCGGCGATATTAAGGTCGTAGTCAAAGTTAAGCTCGTCCCCTTTGAGCCTTGCATTGAGGTTGTGAATAATCTCGTTTTTCTTTGCCTCGCTGAATTTTTCAAAAGTAACCGGGGGGAGCTCTTCGCGGTATCTTTCTTCTATTTTCGAGGCGTGTTCGATTACACTGTCAACCAGCCTGTTAAGCAGGGCTGATGATTCTGGCGGGTAGACAGTTGAGTGGTTAAAACCGGTTTCAATGGCCCTCTCTTCAACTTCAAGAAGAAAGACAAAGGCGTCGAAGAGCTCAGGTTCTTTTTTATATTTCCATTCATTCAGGGTCTCAAATGTTTTAAGACCCAGGTATATTGTCGGTACCTCGGCCCATTCAGGTCCCTGCCCCACGTGGGCAATAACAGTTGTTGAGGGGGAAACATGATGAATCGTTGCCCTCCCGGGAAGTTCTTTAACAAGGACAATCCTTCTTGTGGAAATAAGGTTGTTGGAACATTCAGCCGCGCCTTTGTGAAACAGCGCGAGGGCATTTATTATCTTGATGAAAAGCCGTGTGTCACCTGAAAGTTTTTCCCTGAAAGAACCCTTCATGTCAGTATAACTGTCCAGTATACTGTTGGTCATTTCAAAGAACCTTTCCCTGAACATTTCAACCGGGTCGCCGGCAGCGATCCTTTCTATTACATATGCATCCGGGTAGAAGTCGAAAGTCCGCCCCTCCCTGTACGCGCGTGATAATGAAGATTTAACCGCCCTGTCGGTTATCAGGTGTTCGTCAGATATCCGGAATCTGCTCAGACTGGTAAATGTGCTGTTTTCCAATTTAAAAATCCTGTTTGATATATTTATATAAGTAATATTTTTTCATAAATTTATAAAAATCTGTTCCTTTTAACCGGCAGGGTGATGCTTAAAAAACAAATAAAGGAACAAAAACGTCTATAATATATGATAATAAAAATATATGAAAAGGCAAACAGAAATGTCTCACTAGAGCGGGGGAAGATTTCTCTCTGTGATCACCTGTCAGTTTTAAAAGTGAATTGTAAAAGCGGTGTGCTGCTGATATCCGGTAGTGAAGATTTTATAATATTTGCCCCGGAATCGGGTTCCGGGGCGTCTGCAATAATTGACTAAAAGTTAAAGTATGCAGGAACTTAATTTATTCCTGGGAATATCCCTCCACAAATTCCGCGAACCTTTTTGCCACAAGTTTCATCTCTTCTATGGGCGGCAGGAAAACCACCCTGAAATGGTCAGGTTCAGGCCAGTTAAAACCGGTACCCTGTACAAGCATTACCTTCTTCTGTTTCAGAAAATCGAGAACAAAGAGAGCGTCATCTTTAACCGGGATTTTTTTTATGTCGATTTTAGGGAACAGGTACATCCCTCCATTGGGCTTTACACATGAAACTCCAGGTATGGAGTTAAACAGTTCATATGAAAAATTTCTCTGTTCACAGAGCCTCCCGCCGGGGGCTGTCAGTTCAAATATGCTCTGGTAACCCCCTATTGCCGTCTGGATTCCATACTGGGCGGGCATGTTGGCGCAGAGCCTCATTGACGCAAGGATTCCAAGCCCCTCGATAAAGTCAGAAGCGGATTCTTTTTTTCCGCTTAGAACCATCCAGCCGACCCTGAATCCGCATAAGCGGTGAGATTTTGAAAGGCCGTTCATCGTAATAAACAGGGTTTCGTCAGAAAGGGACGCGGCAGGTGTATGCACTACTCCATCGTACATTACCCTGTCATATATTTCATCAGCAAAAACCACAAGCTGGTTCTTTACCGCGATTTCAACAAGTTTCTCCACAATCTCCTTCGGGTAGACCGCGCCAGTAGGATTGTTCGGGTTGATGATTACGATTGCCCTTGTTTTCGGGGTTATTTTACTTTCAATATCAGCAATATCGGGATACCAGAGACTCGATTCGTCGCAGAGGTAGTGTACAGCCTTTCCTCCGGCCAGGTTGGCGGCCCCTGTCCATAAAGGGTAATCGGGCATTGGAACGAGAATTTCGTCTCCATTATTGAGGAGCCCCTGCATGCACATAACTATAAGTTCACTGACGCCGTTTCCCACAATAATGTCATCTATTGTAACACCATCTATACCTTTAAGCTGGCAGTCCTGCATTATGGCCTTGCGGGCGGAGAAGAGACCCTTTGAGTCGCCATAAGCTTCGGCGTGTTTCAGGTTCATTATGACATCCTGGATTATTTCATCAGGAGCGTTCAGTCCGAATGCGGAGGGGTTACCTGTATTGAGCTTGATGATCGTATGACTCTCCCTTTCAAGCCTTGCCGCCTCTTCAACAATAGGGCCTCTTATATCATAAAAAACATTGTCAAGTTTGTTCGATTTCAGTATCTGTTTCACATGTTCCTCCCGGAAAAAAAAGCTGTTTCATCTGGTTCGGGCTTTTTAAAACTGACGAAACGCGGTTAATGTTAAATTTGCCCGGTATCCCTCAAAAAGTTGATCAAGAATTAGACTAAGCAGTAATTTTACAATAAAAAAATCGGATTATTGATCCCGCAGCCTGAAAATTGTTTCAGGCCTGTTTCCTGAAAACCGTTTTTTGCACGGTTAAACCAGCCTGATTCAATAAAATGATATTAAGTTCTCTTTTTATAAAAAATAATTGATAATCTATAATCGATTATTATTATTGAAAGATTTATTTAGTGAAATGAAATGCAATAAGTTGCATATAAGCGGCTTTAACGGAATGTTAAGGTGAAAACCGTACTGAGCAACTGCCGGTTTTTTACCCCGGAAAAGCTGATAAATATAAAATTACCGGAGGTTTTTATGAGTTTTACGGGAGATTATAAAAACAGGCTTAAAACTCCCGCCGAAGCAGCAGGTTTGATCAATTCAGGGGACGCCATTGAGTGTGCACAATTCAATGGAAGGCCGGTCGCCTTTGAACAGGCCCTGGCACAGAGGCATGAAGAGCTGCGCGATGTGGGGATTTTCTTCAGTGTTACCCTTCCGCCGCTGCCTGAAACATGCAGGTATCCCGAGAGTTTCATCTTTCATGACTGGCACTGGAGCAAACTTACAAGGATGATCCAGGCTATTCCCGGCACAAGCCCTTACTATAATCCCGTTGTGTACAGGTACACGACAAACTGGATGAGGGCCCTTCCGCAGAATGAATTTAACGAGAGGTCCTTTTATTACAACGAGCCTGAAAAGGCAAAGAAGACCAAACACTGCTTTGTGCTTCGCACAGGCCCGATGAATGAGCAGGGTTACTTCAACTACGGCCTTCATAACTCGTTTCACAGTTCCGCAATAGAGGTTGCTGATCTCGTTATAGTCGAGGTAAACAGAAATATCCCTGTTGTTTACGGAGGGGCGGAGGAGTCTGTCCATATATCCCGCGTGGATGCAATAATAGAGGACAGCGCCGATACTCCACTCTTCGAACCTGAACCTGAAGAGCCGTCAGATGTTGAAAGAAAAATAGCCTCGAACATTATGCCGTTCCTTAAAAATGGAGACTGCGTGCAGCTGGGGATCGGGGGACTCCCCACTGCAATCGGGCAGCTCGTGGCTCAGTCAGACCTGAGGGATCTCGGATGCCACACGGAAATGTTCGTGGACACCTATCTTGACATGTATGAAGCCGGCAAACTTACAAACGCGAAGAAAAACATCGACAGGCATAGATCTGTTTTTACTTTTGCAGTGGGGAGCCCAAGGCTCCATGAATTCATGAAGGAAAACTCCGCAGTGGCTTCATACCCTGTTGATTATACCAATGACCCGTATAAGATCATGGGCCTTGACAACTTTATAAGCATTAACAGCGCCATTGAAATTGATCTTCTCTCTCAAGTCAATGCTGAAAGCAGTGTTGCAGCAGGGGTGCCGAAGCAGATTTCCGGAAACGGGGGTATGACTGATTTTGTCTATTTCTCGCAGCTCTCTAAAGGGGGGAAGAGCTTCATCTGTATCGAGTCAACTCACACAGACAGAAACGGAAACAGGAAATCACGCATTGTTCCCGGCTTTGAGCCGCATACTGTTGTGACAATCCCCAGGCAGCTTGTTGATTATGTTGTAACGGAATACGGGGTTGTTCAGCTTGGCGGACGCCCGGTATGGCACAGGGCAGAGCAGCTTATAAGCATTGCTCATCCCGATTTCAGAGATGATCTTATCAGGGAAGCTGAAAGGATGGGGATCTGGAGAAGGTCAAACAAAAAGTTCTGATTATTATTAATCTTTTCTTCCAATTCAGCCACCCCGTGGGGTGGCTTTTTTTTCTGCTCAGCTTTTCCCGCCTGTTATTACTACCTCGCAGCAGTCTGCACCCTGATTCAGATTTTTTGTATGCTCAACATTGATATCAAAACTATCACCGAACAGGGCTCTTGCAAGCCCCAGGTATGTTTCTACAGTGACAATTCCGCAATCTGCAATTCCCGCTTTTGCTATGGCCTTCTGGGTTTCGCAGTCTGTTACCCTGACGATAATGCGATCACCGTCAACTTCAACCTCTCTCCCTTCTATTTTAAGCACCCTGCTCAGTGCGCTAAGGGCGTCAATGAAGCTTGAAGGCCATTGCGGTTCAGGGATATACTTTTTCTGGATTCTGCGGCCGAAAACATAGGAAAAGTGTTTCCATGCCTCAACATCCATCTCCCAGGCTGTCTCTATCCCGTGTTTTTTGGCCAGGCCTAAAAACCATGCACCGTCCATACGGACAAATGAGTATTGAAGCAGATCGATAATTTCTTTGTCGTCAAGATTCACTGTCAGGCCTCCGGGTTTTCAGCAGGGAAGCTGTTTTTTTATATTGTTGAATCCCGTAATTGAACAGGAAATTATGTTAAGTGTCAAGCAACTGTTTTCATATTTATATTTTTATTCCGAACAGAAACAAAAATCTGTTTCGAATTTATAAATCCGAAAGACAGGCATCTTTCGAGAGTATATAATAATATTTATCATTATGTAATTCAGAATTAATGAAGGAGCATTATTAAATGGATAACCATAATATTTATGATCGTATACCGGGTGTATTCTCAAGCTGTATGAAGATTATTTTTTTAAGGAGAAGTGGTGTTCAGCCGGGGAGCGAACTTCCACGCATTAAAGTTTCTATTGATAATGTGACGATTGATGAAAATCATTTAAAAGAGTACATGGAACTCTGCGGGTTGAGGAATGACGGCACACTCCCCATACTGTATCCCCATGTTTTTACCGCCCCGCTTCAGATGGCCGTTGTGAGCCATAAAAATTTTCCTGTTTCATGCCTCGGTATTCTTCATTACAGGAACCATATAATAAGTCACAGGGCAATAAACGCGGATGAAAAACTTTCAATTAAAATAGAACTTGTGGAAAGCCGTATTGTGAAGCAGGGTGCGGAATTTGATTATACAATACAGGTCAGGTCAGAAGGGGAAATGGTGTGGGAAAGCATAACAACCTATCTGAAAAAAGGGAAGTTCGGGGCAGAGTATCATCCTTCACCTAACGGCAACCTTATACAGGCAGAGCCCGAAATGGAGCGCTATGCTGAATTTTTTATTCCCGGTGATATAGGGAACAGGTACGCCCGTATCTGCAGTGACTATAATCCGATTCACCTCTCAAAAACCGTGGCACGACTTTTCGGCTATAAAAAAAAGGTGGCCCATGCCATGTGGGCAGCTGCATGCAGTATAGGGCGGCTCCCCGGCATTAACCTGGATAATCCTGTAAGGGTTGATCTTGCATTTAAGGGCCCTCTCTTTACAGGGAGCAAAAGTTATATTACGGCGTTTGATGGAGGGGATTATTCCAGGTTTGATTATTACTGCGGAGATAATCCCAGGGCAGTAATAAACGGAAAAATATCAGCTGTAGAGAAAGGTTACCGGCTTATATGACATTGATGGCGATATTGTGCCCGGAAAATATTCTGCCAGGCTGTGAATCGGCTTGAGCGTTTTTACCTGATAAAAAAATTTATTTCAATGATGGCGGAAATAGTATTTAATTCCGCCATATCTGTTGTTCTGTCATTTTCTGACCCTCCCTGACAGAGGATAATAACGGTATGTTTTCAGAAATAATTCCTGAATATATATTTTAGTGTATAAAGTAAAAATTATATATTCCCGCCGCCGAAGGCGTCGGGAATAATAGAGCCTTTTTATCTGAAATAAGTTACGGAATAAATACTGGAAATTAATACTGCTTTAAATAAAAAATTTTATTTTATTAGTAACAGTATTATCACTTATAAGTGTTACAGTATTATATGTCCGGGATCAGGATTTATTCATTAACCTGTGTGAAGTAGAGAATAAGCTGTTATTTACGCTGCAACAGATGACAGGGATTTTCTATACTTCTTCTGTTGAAAAATTTTCAGAAACTGATTACGGATTGTGATGTATAACTGATAATGTAAAAAGGATGTTAAATGTACCGTATCAGATTGGGGCTTATTTCTGCAGCTGTTTCGCTTGCGCTTTTTTCCGGGGCTGAGATGTCATATGCCCAGCAGTATTCACTGCAGGGTAATGTCGTGGACAGCACTACAAAGAGGAATGTCTCCTTTGCCATTGTGATCGTGCAGGAGGCCGGGGTTGTGGCAAACGCTCCTCAGGGGAGGTATTACCTGGAGCTTCCCCGGGCAGGCAGGTATACAGTAAAGGTTCAGTCCCAGGGGCTGCAGACCGTTACAACATCAGTAACGGTTGACGGGAACGTTATAAGGGATTTCCGGATGCTTCCATATACCTCCCGCGGGAGCGGGGTAGTGATTAGGGGGGAGAGGGACATTCAGAAGGTCTCCCGCCATACAATGACAGTGAAGCAGATCAAGGAGGTGCCAGCCTCCTTCGGTGATTCGCTGAACGCTCTGACTGCGCTGCCCGGCGTTTCCCGTCCAATGGGTATATTCGGTCCTCTTGTTATAAGGGGGGCGGACAACGCTGTAAACGGGTATTATATAGATGATATACCTGTTTTTAATCCGATGCACTTCGGGGGATTTCATTCAGTAATAAATAACGATCTTATAAGGGAAATTGATCTTTATTCGTCAGCATACCCTTCGCAGTTCTCCAATGCTCAGGGGGCAATAATAAATATAAATACAATAGATGAAGTGGAGAGGCCCGGAGGGAATGTTGACGTGGGGCTTATATCGGCTTCGGTTTTAATAAAAGAGCCGATAACAGAGACCGTTTACGTTGACGGCAAAGAGAAGAAGAATAATAAAGGCTATCTTATTGCGGCAGGCAGGGTGGGGTATCTTACACTTTTTATACCTTACTTTTATGAATATGTCCTTAAACAGGATCTTGAACAGGTTGCTGAATATTATGATTACCAGCTCAAGGGAAGATACGACATGAACAGCCGGCATTCACTCTCATTTATTGTTTTCGGCAGCAAGGATAAACTTGATCTTATCTACAATGACGACGCGATGGAGGAGGGAGACGATCCGTTATGGGAGGACATGCAGTGGAAACAGGACCAGCAGTCGCATAATATCGGGCTTTATTATAATTTTAAAACTGAAAAAAGGTTCAGCAATACCCTGATGTCATATGCCGCAATGACAACCTTCCAGAGGTGGGCCGAGATCCCGAAAGCCACTTCAGACTGGGCGAAGGATGTGGGGACAGATTCCAGACCATACATTTTCGGCATCAAGGATAAGTTCAGGTGGGAATGGTGGGAGTCCCATGCGGAGGTCCGTGCCGGACTGGAGGGGAACTATTACAGGTTTGATGTTGACGGCAAGGTGCTGCTGCCCAGGGAGTATATTGAGAGCGGCTTTGATCCCAATGACCCGAACCTCATTGTCACAATTGAACTTGATGAGACAATCGAAAATTATACCCTGGTGAATTATCTTGAGAACAAGTTTACTTTCGGATGGCTGACCGTTGTTCCCGGATTTCACGCCGAGTATCTTAAAAGAACAGATAAATGGGTATTCGATCCCCGCGGCATGGCGAGTCTGGCTTTCCCTACAGGGACAACACTTGGCGTTGCAGGTGGATGGTACAGTCATTTTATCCAGACCAATGGAAATTATTTTAATAATACTCCCCTTCTGGCGAAGGTGGACTATCTTGATCCTCAAAGGGCAATACACAGGTCTGTGAGTGTTGAACAGAGGATCTCCGGTTTTACGCTGAAAGCGGAAGGGTTCAGCAACAGGTTCGCTGATATAGTTGAAGCAGAGGAGTGGACTGATGCTGATGGTACTGTAAAAAACTTCAGGAACACCGGCGACCTTAAAACATACGGCTTTGAAATTATGGCCAGGGTAAGTGAAGAGAAGGAGCAGGGGCTCTTCGGGTGGACAAGTTATACCTATACACAGGCAAAGTATAAATCTAACCTTTCTTCTGACTATTACGGTGATGAATGGATCAGCGCCTGGTCAGAGCAGGTGCATGTATTGAAAACCGTTGTCGGCTACACTTTCGGACATCATACTTTGAGTGCGAGGTTTCAGTTCAATTCAACACTGCCCTATACTCCGGTTGTAGATTCAAACAAAGATATCACCTATGTGGGGGAAACGGAAAGGTGGCTGCCGGTGTATGGAAAAACCAATTCAAAGCGTCTCTCCCCTGAACACCGGCTGGATATCAGGTACAGCCGCAGGACCAATTATAAATGGGGTTATGTAAGCTGGTATATTGAAGTAATAAATGCATATAATTTCCGGGGAGAGGAGCTTGCATATGATTACACTGACGGTACCTGGGAAGTAAAACAGTCGGATGAGATTGCAATGATACCGAACTTCGGAGTGGAGGCTAAATTTTAGGCAGAGTCCCGGAGCAGCAGTGGCTCAGGGCATAAACCCCTCCTGCATGAACTGAAAAGGCAGGGGCCGGGACAGATTATAATAACAGAAAAGGAGATTTTAATGAAACATATAAGTCAGGCATTTCTTCTTATGATAATAATATTTGTCTCTACAGGCTGCACAACCTCACCTGTTTGCATTACTTCATCTGTGACACCGATGGAAGGAAAAGTTGTTGCAGAGAATCTGGGCAGATGTAATGGAAGTGACACGGCCTATTCGTTTCTGGGCCTCTTTATGTTCGGGAAGCCTGATCTTGATGCAGCGATAAAAAAAGCGCTTGCCGGGAAAAAAGGCGACACCATGATAAATGTCAGGTGTTATGAAACAACAGGCTATTTTCTTCTCTTTAGCGCGACAACGGTTACAGTCGAGGGCGAAGCTGTCAGGTTTGCGGAAGAGAGGGGCTCTTCAGGGAGGAGGAGATGAAAAATTTATCAGGTGTAAAAGTATCGGTATTACTCCTGCCCGTACTTTTTTTATCAACCGGTTGTCTGTACAGCGGGGCTCATCCCCTGGGTGTGGAGCCAAGCGCGAAATTCATGGAGTCTGCTGAATACGAGGTAATAGGCGATGGGGAGGGGCGTTCAAGCAGTTTTACACTCTTTTCCCTGGTGCGGGTTACTTCCGGTTGTGACGGAAACGAGGCAGTTGACGAGGCTGTCAAATGCAGGGGAGGGGACAACCTGATAGAAGCGGTTTTCACCAGGGAGAGAAAGATTTATATAATAGGAACAGTGGATATAATACATGTTAAGGGGAAAGTAATAAGGTATTTGAGGTGATGCCTTACCCCGGATTAAAATATCTGAAGAGGAAAAATGGAAAATTTACTTACATTAGGCGAAAGAGCGATATTTTCAATAATGGGACTGGCCAGTGTGATAGCTCTTGCTGTAACCATAGATCGCGCGCTTATATTCAGACATAACGCAAAGATCGGGGAGAAAATATTTCATGAAATAGTAGCGAAGTTAAGGGTGTGGGATATCGAATCTCTGGGAACTTATATCGAACAGTATCCTGAGTCGGTGTATGCAAGGTTTGCCGCTTTTATTAAGGAACACTTCAAATCGGGTGAGGCCGCGCTGGGGCATATGATGGAGGGGAAACTCATTGAGGAGCGGATGCATCTTGAGAAGAGAATAATAGTTCTGGCCTCACTGGGGAATAATGCCCCGTTTATCGGCCTTCTGGGGACTGTCCTTGGAATTATAAAGGCATTCTACAACCTCGGGACACTGGGGAATACAGGGGCTGAAGTGGTAATGCGGAGTATATCAACAGCTCTCCTTGCAACTGCCTGCGGTCTCCTCATCGCTATACCGGTTGTAATGCTCAATAATTTTTTCAGCAAGAGGCTGAAGAATATAATGCAGAGCCTTGAGATCCTTGCAAAAGAGGCCCTTGCGAGTGTATCGAAGTAACTCCACGTCATTCCCGTGAAGACGGGAATCCGGATTATAATGAATGTATACCCGCCGGAGTTTATCCCCGTGCGGATGGGACGGGTATGACAGGATGAATGAATCCTGTTTGTTGAATCAAAATGGAGGTATTTAAATGGCAATGGGATCATCAAAAGATGAAGACGGTGTAATCAGTGATATAAATATAACTCCCATGGTTGATATAATCCTGGTTCTGCTGGTTATATTCATGGTTACTGCGAATTTTCTGAAAAAGGAATCGATCAATATAAATCTGCCGAAGGTCGCGGCCGCGGACCCGAATATAAAGGAGTCGAAACAGCTGGCCATTACAAATGACGGCAAGTTTTTCCTTGAAGGGAGGTCCGTTACTGAATCAGGCCTTATGGAAGAGATTACACGTGAAGCGAAATACAGGCCCAATGTGAGGGTTACCCTTTCCGCTGATGAGACCCTGTCGTATGGGACTGTATCAAAAGTTATGGGGCTTCTCCGTAAATGCGGAGTAACGAGGATGGCTCTTTCTGTTAAAAAGTAGGGGAATGAAGTGATGGATGAATCACTCATCATAGAGATAAATAAAAGAAAATTTAAAATCAGACATCTTTTCCGGATTTCACTGGCTGTTTCGTTCTGCATACACCTTGTTATAGCAGGGCCTTATTTTATATCTAAATTCGGCTCCGCATCTGCTGAAGAGGATATTGTAAGCGGGTTCGAACTGGAACACCCTGAAATTGAACTGGATATCCCTCCTGAACTGATAGGTGGAGACTCATCTCCGGCCCGCGTTGAGAAACAGGAGTGGGCTGAAGGCACGAAAAAAGACGGGCCGGACCCTGAGGAGAAAGAGATAAATACAAACCGGATCTCCGGAGATGGAACAGACAAAGACGGGTATCTTTTTTCATTTAACGGTGATTCACCCCCGAGAGCCATTGTCGACTTTGATCTGCGCCGGTATTACCCTGAAGAAGCCAGGGCTGCAAATATAAAAGAATACCAGGTGACGGTCCTTGTTCAGATAGATGAAAAGGGTTCTCTTATTTCAGCGAATATCGCTTCGGGGAAAGCGCCTTACGGTTTTAATGAACAGGCCCTGAAAGCTGTAAAAAGAATGCGGTTCTCACCAGGATATAAAAGCGGCAAACGCGTTAAAATGGCCCACTACCTTCCCGTGACATTTACACTTGAATAATTCCTTCAGTTAAAAAAAAATTTTTTATTTGAACAATTCCGACCGTATAGTCAGAAAATCCGGATAAAAAAGGTGTAACACTGAAAAAATGGGATTTTTTTTACCGTATAACATGTGATAAAAGATATTCTAATTGACTTTTCATGTTTAATGTAAGAGGAAAACCGAACCCTTTCATAAATAAACAGAATCAAAACAGAAAAAAATTAAAAGTTCTTTTTTAGGAGGTTTAATCAGTAATGGCAGAAAATACCAGATTGTTTGGCATGCCCGCAGAGAAAGGCCGGTGGGTATTTGTTGCGCTCGGTTTTTTTATCAACATCTGTCTCGGAAGCGTTTATGCTTACAGTGTTTTCAAAAAGCCGGTACAGGAAGCATTTCAGTGTACTGCAACTGAGGGCGGACTCCCCTTCATGATTTTTCTCGCATCATTTGCAACTATGATGTTTTTCGGGGGAAGGGTTCTTGAAAAACTGGGACCTAAGAAACTCGGAATACTTGGTGGAATCCTTGTTGGTCTGGGATGGATCGTTTCAAAATGGACAGGTAACATCTATATGCTTACTCTCACCTACGGCCTTATCGGCGGCGGTGGTGTGGGTCTGGCTTATGGCGGACCTATCGCTGTAGCAGCCAGATGGTTCCCGGACAAGAAAGGCCTTGCTGTGGGTCTTACTCTTGCCGGTTTCGGAGGCTCGCCTTTTGTCTCGGCTAATGTTGCCAAAATTCTTATTGCGCAGAGCGGGCCTTTTGATGCCTTCTTCTATCTCGGTGTCGCTTTTCTTATTGTAGTTGTGCTGCTTTCCATCCCGATGAAATTTCCTGAAGCGGGATGGAAACCTTCAGGCTGGACAACCGCAGCCGGCGCTGCTGTTGCGATTGAGATGGACTCTGCAGCAATGGTAAAAACAGCATCATTCTGGGGACTCTTTCTCTGTTATACCTTCGGCTGCCTTGCCGGTCTTATGGCAATAGGTATTTCAAGCCCCGTGGCACAGGAGATAGTCAGGATTGACGCCGCTACTGCTGCAACACTTACAGGGGTATTCGCTATATTTAACGGGGTAGGACGTCCCATATTCGGAACTCTTACAGACAAACTTACTCCACAGAAGGCGGCTGTTATTAACTTCATTTTAATTCTTGCGGCATCACTTGGAATGCTTGCGGCAGGTGAAGGTTCAGTAACCCTTTATGTTATCTGTTTTATGGGATTCTGGCTTTGCCTCGGAGGATGGCTGGCTATCGCTCCCACAGCAACAGGTACATTTTTCGGTATGGCAAATTATGCGAAGAACTACGGGCTTGTTTATTTTGCTTACGGCCTCGGGGCTATCCTTGGAGGAATTATATCCGGGCAGGCCAAAGACACATTCGGTTCATATACATTCGCTTTTTATCCCACTGCGGCGCTGGCAGTAATGGGGATCATACTTGCCTTTATCCTTATTAAACAGCCTGAACAGGCCGGGCAGAGCACAGAGAGTGCAGAAGTTAAGAGCGCCTGATTCTGCAGTTTTTTATATAAGGGTTGGATTTGAATTTCAATTTAGAAAGGACAGGTTGTTTCCTGTCCTTTCTCTTGTTTAATTATTAATAAAATTTTTTCTGAGTTATTTAACCAGTTTTTCAACAAGGCTTACTACGTAATTTATATCATTCTGGCTTGCAGGATGTTTTTTGTCCATGTACTTGATGTATTTGACCTTTTTGTCTTTGCCGACAATTATACATATTGACTTGTTATTTGTGTAGCCCAGACCCCACGATTTTGCCACAGTGCGGTCAACATCTGTAAGTATGGTTGAATTATACTTGGCTATTTTTTTCCTGACAATTTTTCTTATAAGCCAGTTTGGAGCAACAGATTCCTCCAGGTTTGCTATTCCGATTCCGCGGTTTTTGGAAGCCGGGAAGTTTTTTGCCTTCAGTGCGTCAGCCATAGGGTCGCTCAGATCTGATGCTTCCGCATCATTATAAAATATTGTAAGAACCTTGGAGCCGAAGTCAGGGATTGTTGTCGGATTATCGTTAGCGTCTCTTATTGTAAGGTTTGAGAGAGTCTGGTTTACAGATATCGCGTTAAGAGCTGAAGTTCCTGCCACCATTAATGCGCAGAGGCATAATGTCAGTATTCTGAAATTTTTTTTCATTTAAGTCCCCCCTGGGTTTTCATTATTAAGTTTGATTAATTGTATTATTAAACGACATTTTTTGTAAATATTAAAACGAAACAGATGCAAATTTATTTCAGGTAAAAAAAGCTCTATTACCCCCGCCGCCTTCGGCGGCTGGGGTATGTAATTCCTACTTTTTATACTAAAATATATATTCAGGAATTATTGCTGAATATATTTTAAATTCATGTTTCCCTGTCAGTAAAACTTTACCTCCTTTCCCGCGATAAAGAGTTTTGACAGTGCGCTTCTGCCGTCCGCGGCAATTGATACTTCAGCTGAAACATCAGCCATCTCTGTCTCAATCTTCTTTCCCTCTTTCTGGGGGACAAAATATGTTTCCAGTCCGTACCTGATTTGCAGACGGGAGTATTTGTCATCCACTGTGCCTTTAAGTATTACGTCAAAATTCTTTTTTAATTCATCAGGATTTTTTGAAAAACCGGCTATTGAATGGAATTTGCTCCCTTCCACCTTTGCAAGGGCAATATAGATTGTATCGTTTTCGGAGAAAGTGTCTATCTTTTTCTGCAGAATTTCATTGTTGAATGACCTTATCTCTGAAATTTCGTAATTAAGGCGAACGTAATCCCCGCTGAAGAGGCTTCTCGGATCAACAGGGATACACCTGAGCAATACCTTTGTTCCTGTTCTTAAAAGAATTTCCTGTTTCGCAATCATTGAGAGGAGAACAGCCGCCTGCAGAATCACTACTGCCATGAAGAGAATTTTTCTTTTACTGTTCATTATTCCACCCCCTCTGAATCTGCTGACAGCTTTTCTATCTGCATCGCAAGGTCCTTTCTTTTTTTCTCAAGGATATATCCTCCGAAAAGCCCTATAAATCCTGTTATGATAAATAAGAGCGCTCCCGAAAACATGTCCCAGAAGAGATCGAAATACCTGGTGATTATATGAATGATAAACCCGGCAACAGCGCCGTTGAGTATAAGCTTTGACTGTATAACCGTGCTGTAATAGATATAGGTCCCGGATATGATCAGAAGGAGCAGGTTGAATGTCACGGAATAGACCTCCCAGGGGATATTTGGCCCTGCTATAAACATCGTTATTCCGGAGGCAAGGAGTATGCCCAGGGAAAGGTATATCGTTACCCTTCCGGTTCTGATCCTTGAAAGGATTATGTAGTAGAATACCGCCGCAATGGAGGCAAAGAGAATTATCATTATAATAACTATTCTGTCTGCTGAAAAGATCGAAACCTGGTTCTCTGTTTCAAAGGAGGAGAAGTAGACCGAAAGCCATAGAGCCACTGCGCATGCCGCGTCAATAAGGCCGTGCGGGTAAAGCCGGTTTTCAATTACATGGTGAAGAATCCTGTTAAGGAGAAAACAGACCGTAACAAACAGTATATTGCCGGCAAGATATGCCAGCCTGAATTTTGTGTCCACACCTGAATATCCTATGAACCCGATCCCTTTGACTATGATAATGGCAATAATAAATGTTACAGCTATACCTCTTTCAATGCGGTATTTTTCGTAAAGGGAATATGAAAAGTAGAGCAGCGCTCCGGCAATGATTATCATGCCGAGATGGAGTGACACCATCCTTGTTTCGGTGTTTCCCATGGGGAG
>DAIOFM010000021.1:0-8020 GCA_036745755.1 Spirochaetota bacterium
AATCAGCAAGTTTGTCGAAATCGTCTGTGAGGTTACCTGTTTCGATAAGGGCCAGATCGTGTTTTTTGTCCATGAATGCAGGCGGTTTAGCCTTAACCTGTGCCTGGAGACCCGCTTCTACTATTCTCTGTTTTGCCGCTCTGTCATTCTTCTCCTCATCTGAAAGATTGAAGGGAGCAATGTCAAGCAGAAGAGTCTTGATGCCGGCACTGGCGCAGAGAGCGGCTATACCGCCTCCCATAATACCGGAACCTATTACGGCCGCTTTTTCGATCCTTCTAACCATAAAATCCTCCTATTAGAGTTCATGCCAGGATGATATTTCATCACCCGGAAAATTTATAACGTAATTAAATCGTTATCAAAGCAAGGCAAAGAACTTACATGCCGGGAACCGTACCGGCACTTAAAAGATAAACCATTGTTTTCCGCGCTGAAATTAAAACCCCGCAGCGGCAGAATTTACTTGACGGTTTAACCGGCTTAATTGAATATTCATTTAATTAAATCACAACGCTGATTTGTCAATAATTTTTCTCACGGGAACAATTAATACTTTCGAAATTCGCGTTTCTTTAAAAAAAAAGAAAAAAGATTGACAAATTATTTAATTGAACGTTCATTTAATTAAATTAACCGGGCGACCCCCGCTTCGGCGGGGCCCCGCGTCAATGAACACGGGACTTTTCACGGTCAGCCGCAGACATGATTCAACTTTGGCCTATACGAATCTTCAGCTGACAAAAATCAGCCCCGGAACTAAACAATGATTAAAACAGGAATTACACCGGGAGGAAAAATGGCGGAAAAATTTTTCAGCGAAAAAAACCTGAAGTTCACCCTATACAACGTCCACAACATGGAGGAATTACTGGAGCACGAAATGTTCAGTGATTACAACAAAGAAAGTTTTGACATGATACTTGAAACTGCGAAAACAATTGGCACAAATTTCATGTATCCCCTCTATTCTGAGATGGACCAGAACCCGCCTGAATACACAGGCACAACAATAAAGGTAAACCCTGCCGTAAAGGAATATATGCTAACATCGGGTGAGGGTGGATGGATTAACGCGACTTTCCCGCCGGAACATGGCGGGCAGCAGATGCCTTTATCACTCTTTAACGCCTGTATGTTTATATACGCATCCGCGAACTATTCGCTGAGCGTTTATCCCGGCCTTACTTCCGGTGCGGCAAGCCTTATATACAACTACGGCACAGAGGAACTGCAGAAGAAATACGCCGATGTCATGGTGACAGGAAAATGGCAGGGGACAATGGCCCTCACTGAACCTGAAGCGGGCAGTTCTCTCAGTGATGTAAGAACATCCGCCACACCGACTGAAGACGGTTACTATCTCATAAACGGGGCCAAGACTTTTATCTCGGCAGGGGACCATGATAATGCTGAAAATATTGTACACCTCATGCTTGCGAGAAAAAAAGGCGCGCCGGCAGGAGTAAAAGGGCTCTCTCTTTTCGTGGTACCGAAATACAGGCTCACAGAAACGGGAGATCTTGAATTCAATGACGTAAACTGCGCGGGATGCTATCATAAGATGGGATACAGGGGCGCGCCCATAGCACAGCTCAGCATGGGTGAATCCGATGACTGCAGGGGTTACCTTGTAGGGAAGGAAAATTACGGGCTGACCTACATGTTCCTCATGATGAATGAGGCAAGGATAAATGTTGGCCTGGGAGCCGCGGCGCTCGCCTCAGCCGCATACTACACATCTCTTGAATATGCGAACGAAAGACTCCAGGGGAGAAACAGTCTGGAGAAAGATCCATCGAAACCGCAGGTCCCCATTATTGAACACGCTGATATCAAAAGAATGCTCCTTCGTCAAAGGGCAATCGTTGAAAGTTCCCTGTCACTGATGGTTTACGCGGGCAAGCTTGTTGACCTTACACACGTCACGACCGGTGATGAAAAAGAGCGTTACGAAATGCTTCTCGATTTCCTTACACCCATTGTAAAAACCTACCCTTCAGAAATGGCTATCGAATCAACAAGCCTTGCAATCCAATGTCTTGGAGGTTACGGATACAGTTCTGAATTTCCCGTTGAACAGTACATGAGGGACGCAAGGATACATCCCATCCATGAAGGAACAACAGGCATACAGGGAATGGACCTTCTGGGAAGAAAAGTCACGATGAAGAAGGGAACAGCCCTGAAAATATACCTGGAAGAGATTGCAAAGTCCATTGAAAAAGCGTCACAATATAGCGATCTCAAACCATACGCGAATAAACTCGGCGAGGCTGTTTCAACATGGAAAACAACCACAAACTCACTTCTCGGAATAGCTGGCAAAGGCGAGATAGACCTTTTCCTCGCAGACGCGACTCTCTATCTTGAATTATCAGGAATAATATGTATGGCGTGGCAATGGCTGATGCAGGGAACGGCCGTTATGGAAATACTGCAGAATAATCCATCATCAGGCGACCTGAATTTCGCAGAAGGGAAGCTTTTCACCATGAAATACTTTTTCGCGTACGAGCTCCCGAAAATCAGCGGCCTGTGCGAAAGACTTACCAATGCTGACGGTCTTACAATTAAAATGCAACCGGAACTTTTTGAAGACTGATATATTACGGGAGAACCTCCCGTGAAAATCTGTTGCTTTCAATCCCGGAGCCCCCTCCGGGATTTTTTTTCGACTGAACAACTGATGATATATTTATTTCTTGACCTGTTTTTAAAAAACCGTTATCAGATTAAATAGAGTTGTAAAATGTAATTATGAAGAATCATCAGGGAGTTAAATAACCTGTTCCTTTCAACAGAAAAAATTTTTAATGAATCTTCAGAACGTAATAATATAAAACAATAAAAAGCAGGACCAATGAAAAAACGACAGAACGCAGAACTCCGAAAACCGGACATTCTGAACCATTACTACAAGGTTATCCTTAAAGAAGGCCTCGAAGGCGCTTCAATCGCGAAAGTTGCCAAGCGGATGAAAATAAATCCCAGCCTTATAATCCACTACTTCGGCAACAAAGACAACATGACAGTGGCCCTTGTTGACCACATGAGTAGAAGATATAACAAACTGTTCATGAATATGAAGATAGAGACCAGTGATCCGCAAAAAAGACTGGATCGCCTTGTTGAAATACTCTGCAGTGATGAATGGTATAAACATACCGATATATCCGGTGATTATTCCATTATCTCCATAAGCTTCCGGAACAAAAAGGTGCTCAAACATCTTCAGGACATGTATAATGATTTTATCAAGCTGATAAAAAGAGAGCTTGAAGACGCTTCAGCAAGCGGAAAAATAAAAATAAATAATCCTGAAAGAACGGCTGAACTTATTGTCTCAACCCTTGAAGGCTACAGACACTTCAAACATTTTTATATTGATGAAGCAGCTTCTGAAAATTTCAGGGAGGATATGGAAAAAACCCTGAAACAGATTATTCAGAACGGTTAAACAGCCCGGGGATTTTACAGCCGGATTTTTCCGGTTGTCCCCTCCCCCATCCGACACCCCTAAATTCACTTAAGAATTTTATACTCAGCACCAGTCTATCTCCACGGGAATGAAATTACATTCATGTTAACTGTTTACATGTATTTATCAACCCCAGTACCGTCTTTGACTATTTGTTACACTACTGTTAATTATGAGCACCAGAGACGCCATTCATCAGCGTAAGCCTTGACTGCAACAATTACTGTACTTTTATGTAATAAAAGTTTTATGACGCATCCCCTGTCGCAGAGGAACTTGCAGATTTAACAGAGTTTGAAAACATGGAGGTTACCTATGAAGATGCTTATAGTTGATGACTCTTTTGTTATCAGGAAGACAATTGAAAAATACGCCATTGATCTCGGCATAAAGGACATCTATACTGCGCCAAACGGCAGGGAGGCCATCAGGATATTCGGGCAGGAGTCCCCCTCCCTTGTAACCATGGATATAACGATGCCCGAGATGGACGGCATTGAATGCCTTGAAGAACTGCTGAAACTCGACCCTTCCGCAAAAATCATAATCATCACCGCATTGAAAGACAGCGCCACAGGGCTCCTGGCCCTGAAAAAAGGGGCCTCGGGTTTTATATCCAAACCCTTTACGCCTGAACAGATAAGAGACGAAATAATTTCCGTTACAGGGGGGAACATATGAAGGAACAGGAACTCAAGTATTTTATAGATGTTGTTGTAAACTATTTCAGGGATATTTCAGGAGAGCCTTCAGAGATGGGCATCCCCTTCATCAAAGAGAAGAACACGATACTCCTTGATTACACCGGTCTTATCGGAATCTCGGGCACAAAAAAAGGTGCCATCTACCTGACCGCTTCACGCGAAATGCTGAGCGAGATAACCACAATCCTCCTGGGTTATGAAAACCCGGAGGAAGAGCTTGTAGTGGACATGGCCGGTGAAATCGCCAATACCATTGCGGGAAACGTCAGGGAAAATTTCGGCGCTTCATTCATGATATCAGTCCCCATCATATTAAAAGGCTGCCCCGAGGATGTAATCATAAGGATGATACCGCCGATTTTCATCATACCTATAAAGTGGAGAAATCATAGCGCCTTCCTCGCGGTCGGGCTTGAATAGGTGGCGCCATGGACAAAACGAACGTTGATATTCTCTGGATAATCATTGCCTCTTCTCTTGTATTTATAATGCAGGCGGGCTTCTCTTTCGTGGAATCGGGGCTCACCAGGTCAAAGAACAGCATAAATGTTGCCATTAAAAACCTGACAGACCTGGGTGTCTCAGTCACTGCCTTCTGGATTATCGGTTTTGCCCTTATGTTCGGGGCCTCAGCCTCAGGCATTATAGGGACAACATCATTCTTTACCCCCTTTTCATCAGGTGTGTGGATCGCGGCGTTCTTTCTCTTCCAGGCAATGTTCTGCAGCACATCCGCCACAATCGTATCAGGGGCGGTTGCGGAAAGGATGAAATATTCCTCCTATATTATTTCAACTGTTGTCATTTCAGCAATCATATATCCCGTTTCCGGCCACTGGGCATGGGGCGGCGCATTTACAGGAGTCACCGAGGGATGGCTCGGCAAAATGGGTTTTATCGATTTCGCGGGCTCAACAGTTGTCCACAGCGTGGGCGGATGGGTGGCCCTTGCCATCCTGTTTATTATCGGCCCCAGGACCGGAAGGTTCTCCCCCGACGGTACTGTTAACAAAATAAACGGAAGCAGCATACCCACGGCCACTGTGGGAGTAATGCTTTTATGGTTCGGCTGGTTCGGATTCAATGGAGGAAGCACACTTGCCATGAACCAGGATGTCGCCGGGATTATAATGAAAACTGTTCTTGCCGCTTCGACCGGAATGGTTGCCACCCTTATAGCCGGGTGGGCCATACTGAAATACCCGGACGTTAACCTTGTAATTAACGGAACACTGGCCGGCCTTGTCGCCATTACAGCCCCGTGCCACGTGGTAAACGACAGGGAGGCGGCATTAATCGGCGCTGTTGGCGGCCTGATAATGTTCGGCATTTCTATCCTGCTTCAGAGGTTCAGGATAGATGACGCTGTTGACGCCATCCCGGTCCACCTTGGCGCCGGGGCATGGGGAACATTATCTGTCGCCTTTTTCGGGGACCCGGCCCTTATCAATAACGGGCTGTCATTTACCGGCCAGCTGGCAGTTCAGGCGCTGGGAATCGTAAGCGTAGGCGCCTGGGCTTTCGGTATAACATATATATTTCTTTACGTAATAAACCGGATGTCTCCTCTGCGTGTAACGGCTGATAATGAAACAGCCGGACTCAATGTGGCGGAACATGGCGCGACTACAGAAATATTCGACCTCTACACCGTCATGGACAGGCAGTCAAGAACAGGGGACCTCAGCCTCCGCGTTCCGGTGGAACCTTTCACCGAGGTCGGGCAGATAGCAGACAGGTACAACCAGGTTATAGCAAGTCTTGAGGAGAACCTTGTGGCAAAATCTGACTATGTCAGCATTCTTGACAATGTAAGTGACGGGCTCTTCCTTATGAACAGGGAAAACATAATAGCCCCACACTACTCCTCTTCACTGGAAAATATTTTTGAAAAAACCGGCCTCTCCGGGACCGGTTTCGATGAACTTATAAAAAGTCTTGTATCGGAAAAGGACTACAATTCATTCCTTGAATACTCCGCCCTTCTTTTCGATGGTAAAATCTCTTTCAGGACACTGGACAGGCTCAACCCTCTGAAAAAAATCGATATACACATAGATAACAGGAAAGGAGGATTTATACTAAAACATATAGAATGTTCTTTTCTCAGGATCATGGAGGAAGACACAGTTGCAAGAGTAATGGCCATTGTGAGAGACGTTACTGCTGAAACTGAACTTGCCAGTGAAATGGAAAAGGTAAAAGAGCGGAGCCAGAGCGAAATGCAGATGTTCTACCGCATACTGAGAATAGAACCGGCAATGTTCATAGAATTCCTGGCCAGCCTTGAAGACAATATATCCAGAATAAATGAAATCCTGGAGAACGAAAAGGGCGGACTGAAGGATATGCTAAATGAAATTTACAGGTATGTCCACGCCATCAAGGGTGACGCGAATCTTTTTGAACTCGATTTCCTGGCCCGGAAAGCGCATAATTTTGAAAGCCGCATTGATGAACTCCTGGGGAAGGAAAACCTTGAGAACTCCGATTTTCTCTCCCTGGCTGTAATGGTTTCCGAACTTCATAACACTGTATCGCAGATGCAGACACTTATAAACCAGATCCTTTCATTCCAGAAGGATTTTACGGCCCACAATTCCGGCTCCGAAGAACTTATTGTTTTTTCAGTGAGAAACATGGCAAACCGTATAGCGTCAAAGGCGGGAAAACTTATCACTGTTGATTCAAAAGGTTTCGAAATACTGAACATACCTCCTCCCATAAGAAGAAAAGTGAAAGAGGCTCTTGTACAGTTAACACGCAACTCGGTTATTCACGGAATAGAAACCCCGGATGAAAGAAACTTGTACGGAAAAAATGTTCAGGGGAAAATAACAATTGCTGCTTCAAAAAATGACAATGGAGTCAGAATTATATACAGGGATGACGGCCGCGGGATTGACTTTGACAGCCTTAAAAACAGGGCCGTTAATTCCGGAAAAATATCCCGGGAAGAGGACTCTTCCATCACAAGGGAAAAACTGATTGAACTGATGTTTCAGCCCGGATTTTCCACTGCCGAATCAGCTGACCTCAACGCGGGGCGCGGAGTCGGGATGTTTCTAGTAAGAAGGATAATATCAGAAATGAACGGGCGTATTACTGTCAAAACAAAGAAAGGCGAATTCTGTGAATTTGAATTTGCCATTCCGGTAGCGTGAGGTTCTATGAATATAAAATATATCCCGCTGGACGACGGCACTGAACATTTTCACATTGACCCGCTCCACCACGAGGACAACTCACAGTCTCCCGGGGTCCTGCTTCTCCACACCCCGGGAAGGCAAAGGGGGAGGACTTTCAGTATATCGAGCATTGCCTCCTGCTACTATTACGTACACAGGGACACGCTGATCGGCGACGTTGTGGAAGAACTCAACAGGTATGACACGCTGCTTGCCATAGGCATGGTTGGAGACGACAGGGAGGCGCTGGGTGTAATTTCGCGAAGAGAGCTCTTTAACCTTCTGGGAAGATCCTTCGGGGAGGAGGCGGCCCGGGATATGCCTGTTTCAAGGATAGCAAGAAACACCGGTATTTACAGGGAGGACGCCAATACAATAACTGTTTCCGAACAGATCGCGGATGAAATGAAAAAACCCACCCTCCGTTTTTTTCTTATCGCTGATACAGAAGGAAAATTCGCGGGGATATTCTCAACAAGGGACATCATGACCCACCTGGCAGCTGTCACGAGAAAAGACCTGGATACCGCAGGCATAATTCAGTCAAGGATTGTACCGGAAACTTCAATTTTCGAAAAGGGCAGGATAAAAGCAGGCGCCATGACCCAGATGGCAATGGGTGTTGGCGGCGATTTTTATTCCATGAA
>DAIOFM010000021.1:8120-15751 GCA_036745755.1 Spirochaetota bacterium
CTGTTAATGGTTACTGACGGTGTTACTGAGCAGTGTGATTCAGAAAGGGAGGAGTACGGCATCGAACGCTGCGCTAAAATAATAGCGAAAAACAGAAACAGGAACCCCGAAGAAATAATATCGCTGATGAAAAATGACATTAACGAATTCAGGGGAAACGAACAGCAGTACGATGATATTACATTTATGCTTATAAAATACGACTGATATGTTTAATATTTAATTCAGGGTACCATATCTTCCGGAACATTAATCCGGGATATGGTACCCTCCCCCTTAGAGAGACATGTTTTACTCCCTGTCAAGAACGCAGGTATTACCATCCTCTGAGAAGCATTTATTGCATGAAACGCATCTAGGTTTGTATTCCCTGTTTTTCTCCCATTCATTGATGAGGCCCGGTTCACTGAGAAGAGGCCTTGAAATAGAGAAATACCCGATCTTCGAACTGTTAAGGATACCCTCCATGACTTCAACAGACCTGTTTCCTCCCACCAGTATTACAGGCACATCAACTGTTTCCGCTATCTCTTTAGCGTATTCTGCAAAATAGGATTCCTTACCCACCTTCTCTTCAGAAAAATTTGAAGGATCCTTTTCAGGCTTTGGTGCTCTGAATACCGGGCCGCCGCTTATCTCTATGGCGTTAATTCCCTTTAAAGCAAGAGTTTTGCATATGTCCCTGCAGTCCTCAAAGGTCATTCCCTTGTCTCCCATGAAGTCGGAGCAGTTCATTTTTATAAGGATGGGGAATTCATTTCCCGCCTTTGATCTGGCATTATCATAAATATCGTAAAGGATTCTCGCTCTGTTTTCAGCGCTGCCTCCGTATTCATCCTCCCTCCTGTTAAAAAAAGGTGAAAGGAACATGTTAAGGAGATACCCGTGAGCTCCATGAATCTCCACGCCGTCAAACCCGCTCTTCTTAGCACGCAAAGCAGCGTCTCCGAAGGCCTCAATGAGAATTTTTATCTCATCAGCGGACATCTCTTTCGGTGTCACGTTTGATATCTTGTGCGTAACTGCCGAGGGGCCCCATATAACCCGTTCAGCGGTATTGTGCCATGTAAATGAACCGCCATAAACGATCTGCAGTATAATTTTACTCCCTTTTTCATGTACTGATTGAGTAAGCCGTTTATAATCTTCAATAAATGAATCGTTGTATATGCCCATCATACGGGCATTGGGCTGCTCATCCTCCATTACAAAGGCATAACCTGTAATAAGAGCCCCGGCTCCACCTTCAGCCAGGCGTTCGTAAACATTCATCAGCCTCTCAGTCAAATGGCCTTTCTCATCTGCCATCCTCTCCCATGTTGCGGATCGTATAAACCTGTTCTTAAGTTCAAGACCGCCTATGGATGTTTTTTCAAAAAGATTTTTCATTTCCCTTCCTCTGATAACCAATACTCGATAATCCCCCGGCTCGCCGGTGTCAAATTATCAACTCAGACCATTTATTTTAACATTCCCGAAAGATGCAAGAATTATTAGATGATTACTGCCAGTTAAAATCTCATTCCCGATTTTTTAATTGAGAGTTAAGTTCATCCAGCGCCTGTTTTATTATTGAAACCGGGATAGTTTTTTAACCGGGTTAATTTTGCGGCAAAACTGAAAAAAACTATTGTTAACATCACACTGTATGCCCCATAATGGCACTATGAAATTGAGAAAATTCAGACCTGAAGATACTGATGAAATAATTAAACTGCACAGAATGGCCCTTCTTAAAGTGAATGTCTACAGGGGAGAAGGAGTGTGGGAAAAGGATCTCTTTAATATTAACGAAGTATACCTTAACAATAAAGGGGAGTTCATTGTCGGAGTTGAAAACGGTGTCATTATGGCAATGGGCGCTTTTAAAAAAATCAACGGCAGCACCGCCGAGATAACAAGCATGAGGGTACGCCCCGACTTCCAGGGTAAAGGCGCGGGAAAAAAAATCCTTCAATATCTGGAGGAGCGGGCCAGATCAATGGGCTATAAAACACTGATTCTCGAAACAGACGGTAAACTCACTACAGCCATAAAACTATATGAGAAGAGCGGGTTCACGTATACAGGAAACGAGCTTATAGACGGATTCAACTGTCTCTGGTATAAAAAAGAGCTTTAAAAGGGACTTTCACAAAAAAACTGAATCCTTAAAAAAAGAAAGTCATCTTGTGTTCTGATTTTTTAAACAGCCTCTGTTCCCGTTATTATAAACCATTGCAGCATATCCATGAAAGAAAACCTTTTTCAGAAAGTCTGGGAAAACCTGATATTTTTGTCAGGCACATTTATCCCGTCCTCAACCGTTATACTGTCAGGAAGATACACAAAGAGCCACCTGTAATAAAAGGCCACCTTTTCTCCCGTGTCCGGCACTCCGTTTCCATTACTGTCCAGGAAACCGACAATGTACACATCGGGAATCGATAAATCATCGGGGTCAATCCCTGAAATGTAAGACGGTATAGCGGGAAATATATTCATCGTGTATTTAGAAGTTACAGCGGCATCAGCATCATGCTCTATCAGCACTTTTGAAGACGCGATGATGCTGTCCATCTCTATAGACTTGTTTGTCACACTGCTTCCGGTCTCATCGTACAGCGCTATGACCTGTACCAGGTTGCCGTTTGCGAACTCCGTGTCACTGAGGCTCCCCTGCTCAAGGCTGAACTTTATTGAAGCGGAATGACTGTATATGGTCCGCTTAATGGAAAAATCGTAACCTGCCGCGGTCCCGAAAGTATAGCTCCCGTCATTTTCACGGGTTATATTATTGGTCCCGCTGTTAAGCTGTACCGTGAAAGCAAACTGTTCCCTGTTCTGCAGAAAACCAGCCATATCCCCTGCAGTCGCCTCTGGAAAACCTCCGTCAAAATCCCTGTCCCAGAGAGCTATAATCATCACAGTATCCCCGGCAAGAAGCCCGCTTGAAGACAGATCTTCGTCGAAGGAGAATGTCCCCTCAATGCTGTCATAATTTGCGCTTACATTTTTAAAATACTTAACAGTATCTATCATATCAGCGAACACCTCATCAGGGTCACTGCTTTTTGCCACGACAAGAAACATCGGTGTACCGTCATATTCCGCGGGCGCGTCAAATTTACCTGAAAGCTTTATCGGATTCTCAGGGTCTGCAGGTTCAGATACAGTTTTTCTGAAATATAATGTCCCGCATGAATTAACCCCGTTCTGAATATTCATTGCCAGAGGATAATCACCATCAGTTCCGCTTACGGGAAAACCTATTACATCTCCTGAATCAGGTACCCCGCTGCTGTTTTTGTCAAGCAGGGCGATTATATATACGCCCAGCAGCGGGAGAGAATACTTATCAGGCGTAATATAGGGGAAAATCTTAAGCTCAAAGCTGCACGGGGATTCCCCTTTTTTTATTCTCTTATAACCGATAATGGCATCAGTATCGAGTGCCGTGAAATCAAGTGAATTGAAATCACCAGCATAGGCGATAAGTATCACATTACCGGATTCAGATCCATCAATAATCCCTATTACTGACGCAGATATATCGTAGGTGCTTCTCACCGCGTCAATGGCGAGATATGATTCACCGCTTTTCAGACTGAATTTAGTAGACAGTGTGTCACTGTTTATATAAAATCCTATAATATCCCCCGGTGTGGGATTGGGAATCCCCCCGTTATAATCGTTGTCAGCGAATGCGAACATAAAGATCTCTTCTCCCGCGCCAAGCCCGCTCTCCGTAAGATCAATTTCAAATGAAAGCCCCTTCGCTGAAACAATAGTGACGATCTGGTTAAGGGGGTCACTCTTCATAAGCTCCACATCATCTGTACGTGACACACCTATAAACAGAGGGCCCTTTACTTCAGCGCTCAGTTCACCGGGAATTACCACATCACCTGAAACTATTATCTCATCGTTACCCGGGGCCCCGCATGACAGAAAAGCAGCAGAGATGATAATTAAAATAAATATAAAGTTTTTAAAACGCATAACGCCCCCTTAAAGAAATAAAATCATTGTCCCTGAAATACCCTATAACAGAACCGTCTCTTCCCCTGATATAGCAGTATGAAACATCCACCGAAAATCCGTTCTGAAAATCCCATTTAACTTTCGGCATCACCGCGAGGCCCTTCTTTGCCGTATCATAAACAACCGTAACAGAGGGCTTAAGCCTGTCACCCAGGTACGCATCCTCCACCCTGCAGGAGAGTATATCAGTTAGAAAAGGTTTCATCAGGCCCTCTTTATAGTAGACCGTCTGCATCCATTCAGCAGTAAACACAGCAGTCCCTTCATGCCCCTTAATAAACTGAGAAACAGGGATATAATAGTTGAACCCCGCAGAGTAACTGAGTGCCTTTGTTTCCGTGACCACGAAAGGGAGGTCCATATCAATAGTGTAAGACTGGTCCACCACGGCCTTTTTGTTCGGGGAGAAACTAACCTCCCCCTGCACCGTAAACCTGTCGAACTTCATGGAAATATCCCCTCCCACATACAGAGTCTTATAATACTCCGGCACAACCTCTATTGAAACAGGTTCGTTGGGCTCCACAACCGTACGATACGGCCTGAGCAGAGGGTCCCTGTCCGGCCCGTAATACCCGCTCACCGATGAGTCTATTCCACTGAAGGTTCCACCGAACCTGGCGCCGTATCCTGAATTTCCGGGTGAAAGCTCCATCCCCTCACTGTTTTTAACATAAACAGGGAAAGGCCCCTCCCTGTAGTGAAAGGCCCAGTAATCATCCTGTTCCGCGAAGAGGGAGGGGATATGTACCGGAACATAAACCAGTTCCAGGGTGCAGTCCCCGAGAAACACAAGGGTTGACAGGGAAGGCACACCGCTTTTCAGCTCATTATCATCCTTAAAAACAAGTTCACGAAGATCATAAGGATTAAAATATGATGTGGGGTTGAAAACATCCGCGGTGCCCCACCCGTATATCTGGTTACCTGCTCTGACCCTGAACCTGCTGAATGAGGCATTAAAGTAAAGTTCCCTGGGATTTATTTCATAAAATTCACCTGACACCCTGCCGTTTCTTCCCAGGGAGAGACTGTCCGAATACCGGTATTCTTCATTAACAGGTGCAGCCGTAACATACTGGTCAGACACGATCTTCAGGTAGAAGTACTCTGTACCGTATCTGATTTTCAGATTGTTCCTTATTTCATTCTTTTTGCTGATTTCAGCACTCTCCTGCTCCGTATATGTGCTGATAATATTCTCATTCTCAACAAAACCTGTAATATCAAGGGTGGAAACCGGTTCATCCATGAAGAAATCATCAAACTCCTGGTCCTCCTGAGACAGGAGAGGCGCCCGGAAAGAGGAGATCAGGCCTGCAGCAAGTAAAAAAACCACCATCATTTCAGTCACTCTCTTCATTTTTACCCATCCTGCTTAAAAAAAATCATTTTCCCTTGACAAAATCACAATGGAAACTATTTTAGTTTCCAGAGTTTCCATATTTTAGAAGAAGCGGGCAGGTACAGAATATGTCAAGAAAAAATTCCGTAAACGAGATGATTTTAAAAAAATTCGGAGAAATGATACAGACATTCGGTATAAAACAGATAACTATCGATATGATTGCCGAAAAATGCGGCATTTCGAAAAAGACCGTTTATAAATATTTCAGCAGCAAGCATGAGCTGGTTGACAGGATCATAACGGACCTCCTGGATGAGCTGGGTCAGCGTTTTGATGAGATAGACGTCACTGATTCAAAACCGATAGACAAGATGTACGACATCTTCGCCAGCATGTACCAGCTGCTGGGCAGTCTTTCCATACCTCTTCTTCACGATATTAAAACCGGATACCCCGAAATAAATGCCAGGATAGACGAGTTCCGCACATCACATAAGGACCTTGTAAGAAGGACCATCAAAGACGGCATAGAATCGGGAGATTTTAATCCCGATGTAAATCCCCATATAGCTACAGAGATGATAATGGGCTCAGCCGAAAAGGTCATACACCCTGAATATATCATCAGCAACAACCTCACTGTTGAACAGACAATCAGCAGTTTCAAATCATTTATCGTTAACGGCCTTGTCATAAAGGGAGGAGGCGCATTATGAAAAAAATTATGGACCGTTTTTTCAGGCTGCCGGTCTATCATCCGAAAGCGACACTGTTTGCTCTCGCGATTATTTCCGCAATGGCCTGCGCGGGGATGACACAAATTAAATTTGAGAATTCCCTGGATGTAATGATGCCCCGGAGTGACATCGAATATATAACAAACAACAGCATAAAGGAGATATACGGCAACAACGGAAAATTCATAATCTTCGGCATCAACTCAGACACCCTGTTTACCGGCGATTCGTTCAGGCAGATTGATCTCCTTATAAGGGAGATCGAGGAATACTCATCGTTTCATGAAGAACTGGAATCAGCCCGGATTAATCGCATAGTCTCTTTCATGCAGGAGGGGAAACCGGTCACGAAAAGCGGCCTTCTTCAGTCGATTTCAGACGACCCGGTCTTTGCCTCTTCGGTAAGCCGGAAACTCGGGACTTCAGTTTCACCGGATACAGCTCTGACCCCGGGGGAACTGAAGAAACTGAAAAAGTCCCTTGAAAAAAGCCGTGACATTAAAAAGAAGGAGTTCGTTGATACGATACTCTCTCCCCTGACAATGAAGGACCTCTCCGGCAAAGATGACACTTTGACCGCGTACAATCTTGTCCCGGAGGATGAAAACGGCGACAGGATACTCCCCGCAACTGATGAAGAGTTCAGACTCTTCACCGGAAAGCTCAGGAGGAACCCGGCATTTAAAAACGGCCTGTACGCGGAAAACAGCGAGGGCCGGATAACAGATTTTGGGATTCTCATTCGGCTCACGGAGTCAAATGATCAGAACGAAATTGCCCGGGAACTGAGGACCATAGCCGAAAGCTATAACGGCAAAGAGGGGATGAAAATAATCGCCCAGGGTGCACCTGTACTCTACAGGCAGATCACCGACTACATGCAGAGCGACCTGAGATTTTTTGTTCCCATTGTTCTTTTCGTTATATGCGTTATATTCTACCTGAATTTCAGGACCTTCCAGGGTGTTGTAATACCGCTTGCAACACTGCTCATGGCAGACGCCTGGGTTCTCGGGCTCATGGGGTTTCTCGGCGTGAAGATATCGGTCATCGGTATTTCACTCCCCCCTCTTATAATTTCGGTGGGGAGCTCATACTCCATACATATAATGAACAGGTTCCTCATAGATTCGGAGAAGATAAGGGAAGACCGGGTAAACGGGCTTATCGGATCGATGAGGATGGTGGGGATGACCCTGCTTCTGGCCAGCACCACAACGATAGTCGGTTTTACAGCAAACATGGCCACAAGGGTGTCATCGATCTTTGAATGGGGGATATTCGCGGCGCTTGGCACTGCTTTCGCGGTTGTAATAGCCGCTCTCTTCATTCCAGCCGTGTTCAGCTTAATGGAACTCAAGTCACCCGGCATAAAAAAAAGAAAAGCTCTGGCTGCAGGAGGGGGAAAAAGCCCTGTTACCGGATTACTCTCTTTCTACGGGCGCCTTGCGACATCGCATCCGCGCAAAGTCCTGGCCGGGACCCTTGCTGTAATTATATTTTCCGTTGCCGGAATTTTCCAG
>DAIOFM010000021.1:15851-41247 GCA_036745755.1 Spirochaetota bacterium
GGATTCGGTGATTTTATCAGGACCATCAACATGGCCATGCATAATGATAATCCCGCCTTTTATACAATACCTGAATCGGAAATGGACCTGTTCGATTACTTTGAGATATATACAGGCGATGATAACAATTCCGACGGGAGGATCGACGAGTTCGAACCCTACGTTGACCCTGAATTCAGGACACTTAATATTTTCGCCAGGCTCTCTGAAACGGAAAATTCGATGCTGGGCACATCGGACATCAGCAGAATTGTCGAAACCATCAGGAACCATTTCACAGAGGAGCTTTCACCGTCAGGGTACAAAGTAAAGGTCAGCGGTGAGCCCCTGATTATAATAAGCCTGGCGAAATACATTGTCAGGGGACAGTTATGGAGCCTGTTCCTATCCCTGATTGCGGTTACCGTAATAGTAATGGTACTCTTCAGAAGCAGAGGGGCCGGGCTGATTTCAGCAGTCCCCATTGCAACTGCTGTTATAGTAAACTTCGGTGTAATGGGCTGGTTCGGCATAAGACTTGATATAGCCACGGCAATTATAGCCTCCATTACCATAGGTATAGGGGTGGACAACACGATCCATTTCCTCAACACATACCGCCATTCACTGCAGGCAGGTTCATCAATTGATGAGGCTATAAAGACAGCCCTGTTAACCGGAGGAAAAGCAATAATCTTTACCGCCCTTGCCCTTATCGCAGGGTTCTCGGTTCTGGTTATATCACAGTTCAAGCCGATTCTGCTATTCGGGGTAATGATGGGATTCACCTTTATCGCCACAACAACAGGCGCGATACTGGTACTCCCCGCACTCATCAGGGCAACGGGATTCACATTGCAGGAGGAGAGTACCGACAGAACAGACTCTCTCACTGACTCCCCTTTTCGCATACTCAGGTCAGCTTTTGAGGGGAGACATATAAGCACTTTTAACAGCAGCGTCAGAAACAATCTGTTGAGGTTTCTGAATTCAAAGGATGTACATTAAACCGGGAATTCCCGGGAAAACAAATCTATTTGCAAGGAGCAAAAAATGAAAAAAGAAATTTTACTTACAGCCATGCTTATAATTGCCTCATGCGGGGCCTCTTACGCCATGACAGGCCGCGAAGTAATGGACAGGGCTGACGCCCTGAAACAGCCCGACACGGTAAAAGCGGCACTAACAATGAAAATAACAAAGGGAAAATCTACCCAGGAAAAAGAATTCAACATAATGGGCAAAAAAGCCGGCAAAGATGAAAAAGTGCTGATCATGTTCACAAAGCCCACAAGAATTAAATTCCTCACCCATACTCACAAAAAAGGTGAAGATGACCAGTGGCTAATGATGTCATCAGGAAAAGTCAAAAGGATTGCAGCAGGTGAAAGAACTCAGCCCTTTGTAAACTCACACTTTTATTACGAGGATATGAAATCCCGCGATATCGATTCATACAATTACAAGCTCACGGGAGAGGCAAAGGCAGCCGGGTTTGAGTGCTATAAAGTGGAGGCCACCCCGAAGGGGAAGGATCACGTTTATTCAAAGGCGGTATTCTATGCCAGAAAATCCGACTGTTTTATAGTCAGGGCCGACATATACAAAGACGGGTCTTTCCTCAAGTATATTGAAAATTATGATATAAAAAATGTAAGCGGTATACTCACACCCTACCGGGCAGTGATGAAAATGGCTGACGGTAAGGGGAACACCGAACTCAAAATGAAAGCTGTCCAGTACAACAGGGGCATACCTGAATCCCGGCTCAGCAAGGAATCTTTACGATAATAGAGCAGCCCGATACCTTTAAAAGGATACCTGCCGGTTCCCGTAACAGCAGGTATCCTTTTTTTATTATTCCCGGCTATCAATTTGTTGACACCTCTGTTTGAGTTGTTTATTAAGCTTTAACCGGTAAAAGAACAGGCAATAAAAACGTGGCAATACAATAAAAGGAAACAGCGATGAAATCTTTAAAGGGAAAATTCAACAGGTACAGCCTGGCTTTAATAATACTTTCACTATCAGCAATTTTCATAATTAGCGGAATAGATAAGAAGAAACTTGCAGCAGATGAGCCTTCCGGTTCAAAAACTGTTATGCGCGCCCTTTATATACCCAATCATAAAAGCCGCAGTCTGAAATACATAAAACAATTAATTGAAAAAGGTAAGCCGCTGGGCATCAACATGCTTGTAATGGACGTTCACACCTACGGCAGCAGAAAACTCAGGATAAACAGCAAAGTTCTGGAATACCTGGAAGAACAGGAGATATACAGTACAGCTAGAATTGTATGTTTCCAGGACGGTATAACCAGGCTCCCTGTTTCAAAAAGACACATGAACAGTCTTTATTCACTTGTTGAAAAATCAGCGGATGCAGGCTTTGATGAGGTACAGCTTGACTACATCCGCTTTGCTGACGGAGGGGCACCCTACCCCCTGAAAAAAAAGTACGCCTTTATTGAAAGCCTCCTGACACAATTCAAAAAGATTGCTGACGCAAAAAAGGTCAGGCTTTCAGCGGACCTGTTCGGGAGGATTGTATACAACCATAACGACTATATCGGCCAGAAGGTGGAAGTCTTCGCACCTTACATGGACGTAATCTACCCCATGCTCTATCCCAGCCATTACACCGGGGACAGGCAGAGAATGTCAGCTCCGGGCGAGACAGTCCGGGAGGGTACAATGAAAGGCCTTAAACGTGTTGAAGGAAAGAACGTAGCCGTGCAGCCCTATATTCAGGCATTTCCGTATAATATACGATACGCAAAGGTAAAACTCGATAAATACGTACAGCTGCAATTAAAAGCCGTTGAAGAGACAGGGGCCAGGGGATGGGTGGCATGGAACCCCAACGGCAACTACTCCTCTGTATTCAGCGCGCTTAGTATTGATTAAGCAAAGTGGCTCTGACCCCGAGTCTGGTTTTTCAATACATTCTTCCTTTATCCGGGACAAATATAGCAGTCCCGGGATCTGCCGATGATGTTTCAGTCGTGCATTATATGCATTCTGCTCTGACCCCTTATCTGCTCTGACTCTTCACCTCCTTATTCCCGCCCGAAAGCTCATTTGCATTTGGCACTCAGACTTCAGAAAGGATCCGATTAAAGAAGCTGAAAGGATGAAAATCCGCAGGAGAATCAACAGTATCAAATTCCTGAAAATTTGCATGAAAAATGTAATTATTATGGAAAAATTTTCCACAAATACCCTGCATTTTCACTATTATTATATCGGAAAAATTAAAATTTCCGGCAAATTCATATTAAAGAGGACATTAATGAATAAAAAACTCATTCCAGTAATCGCCATATTAACAATATCATTACTATCAGGATGCGGCACATTCAAAAAAATGAAGGACAAGGTAAGCATCAGTGATGTATCAAAAATTGCGGACATGATTAACATGGATTTCGGCAGGGGCCCTAACGGACCTTTTAAAGTGACAAAAATCGCTTCAAGCAAGCCGGAACTTGTAATCGACAACCAGACAGACCGGACAATTAAAGTTGTCACATCTGGAGCCACAAAAAAAACTATAAGAGTAAATTCCAAAAAAACGCAGACCCTCAAGGTCAACACCGGGATGCATCATTTTAAAGCAAGTGCGAAAGGGACAAAAGGATGCAGCGGTGATGTAGAACTCAAGGGGTTCAACAAATACACCTGGGTATTCTATATAAGGTAAATCATCACAGTCAATTTTCTCTGCTCTGACCCCGAAATGTCCGGCAGTGAAAATTAAAAAAGCAGAAATGAAAAAAATGCTCTGACCCCGAAAATTTTTTAATCCCGGCATCTCTGAACCGTATTAAATATAAAATCGAATATTTATGCGGAGGCTCAAATGCCAAGAACTTTAAGAACTATTATACAGGGCGCAACCTACCACTGTTTTACAAGATGCCGCGGAAAACGGGATCTCCTGAAAAGCAGATACGGGAAGAAGCACTTTATAGAATCAGTGAGAATGTGCCAGGAAAAATACGACTTCGAACTCGTAGCCGCAGAAACTGTTGCCAACCACATTCATCTTGTAATAAAAACTTTAGAAAACGAAGCAACAATATCACTTATTATGCAGTTTATAAAGGCGCGAATTGCTGAGAGATACAACCACGCGACCGGAGAATCGGGCCCTTTCTGGAACGAAAGGTTCGGTTCCACAATAATTGAAGATTCAGAAAATCCTGAAGATTACCTGCTCTGGTTATTATGGTATATTGGATACAACCCTGTAAGAAAAGGGCTTTCCCGCGATCCCAGAAATAATGAAATCGGTTTTATAAACTGTTATCTCGACGAAAATTTCATATCACCATTGCAGTTTACCCTGCATGAATATTTTCTAAGGCAAGGCGGCTGTTTCAAAGAATGCGCTAAAAACTTTTTGAATTACGAAGATGCATACAGAAAAAGGCTGGCATTATGGATTTAAAAGGCACGGGGTCAGAGCCCGGAAAGAGGCCGGAGAAAAAAAACCGTCTCCCCCGCAAAAACGGGGGAGAGAACAGCACCTAAAGTATAATTTCCAGGTCTTCTAAAGGGTAAGCCTTGCATGAATGAATATAGCCGAATTTTACATCAGCCTCACGGAGCAGCACCCCGCGCGGTGTAAAGACTTTCCCTGAAACAAGTTTGACCCTGCACAGACTGCATTCCCCGCACCTGCAGTTCACGGGAACAGTAATGCCCGCCCGTTCAAGGGACGCCAGGAGGGTCTCACCTGACCTGGCCTTAACATCTTTCTTTCCCTTAACCTTAACAGTGAACTCCTCGCTCCCTGTAAGGCTCTGCGGCCAGCCCTCGGCCTTTGTAACATCAGTTGAAGTGGAGAACATCTCCTTCCGGATTCTTTTCCGGGGAATATTCATTCCCTCCAGTTCAGGCATGCAGTAGTCATACATCGCCTCCGGCCCGCAGAGATAATACGTGCAGTCCCTGACATCGTCAACGCAATTCTCTATACATGAAGCACTGATAAAGCCGCGGACACCCTTGTATCCCATTGGAGGTTCCGCGATTACAGGTATGTATTTAAAATCCGGATACCTGTAGGCTAGATCATCGAGTTCGTCATGGAAAAGAATACTGGCAGTTGTGCGGTTACCGTAGAGAAGAGTAATGTCACGGTCAAGGCCGGCATCGCATATCTCGCGGATCATGCTCATAAAGGGGGTTATTCCGCTCCCTCCTGCAATAAAGACAGAGCTTTTACCGTGAAACAGAGGGTTGTAATAAAAGCTGCCTGAAGGAGCTGAAGTCCGGATAGAATCGCCTCTCTTTACATCGTCAAGGAGATAGTTGGAGAAGAAACCGTTTTCGATCCTCGCGACCGTTATATCATAATATGCTCTCTGCCTGGGGGATGAGGATATACTGTACGGCCTGCTTGTGCACACCCCCTGCACCTCCCCGTACACATTGATATACTGCCCGGCCTGGAAAGGCGGAAGATAACCTGATTTCGGAACCAGCCTGAATGTTTTTGCCGTAACACTCTCCTTGATGATTTCTGACACCGTAAAATCAATAAAGTCCGGATGGTAAAGATCAATTATCCTCTGTGTGCGACCCTTTTCTGACCGGTAATCTTTGCCGTACCTTCTGCTGATCTCAACCTCTTTATTAACATCATCATATCCGTCTATGAGTTTAACGTATTCCTTCATCCTACTTCCCCTCCCCGTTCATTTTCTTAAGCACCCTTCTTGCAGTGGTATATCCCGCTGTAAGCGTGGGCTGGAAGCCGTTCACCTCGACCCATCCGCTTGCGAAGTAGAGCCCCTGAACAGGAGACTTCTTCTGCATAAAGATCCCGGTGTCCTTCAGGTCCTGGTCAAAACCGTACACAGCGCCGTTGGGATGCCTGAGATACCTCATGTGAGTAAGGGGCGTTGCGACCTCCATCTCCTCTATATGTTCCCTGAAACCGGGGAACTGTTCCTCGACACGGCGGAGGAGAGTATCGGCACACCTGTATTTTGTTTCATGATAAAGTTCAGGAGGGAGTTCCATCCAGGGCTCACCGTATTTCAGGCAAACGACAACAACCTGGCTTGTACCGGGAGGCGAAAAATGCGGGTCATCAAGGGTATAGCAGCTTACAATAAACCCGTCCTCATCAGTGTCAAGCCTGCGCGAAGCGGCGAAACTGTCATTCACGTCCTGCAGGGCGTAAAAGAGATTCATCGATTCTTTAAAGCCCAGTTCCCCCGGCTCGCAGTCAAGGCCGATAAAAATGGTGAAAGCCGAGACACTGACTTTACTGTTCCCCATGTTATAAATAGCCTCATCAGGAACAAGGCTTTGAGCAATCATATCAACGTACGTGCGCACAGGGGATATATTGGAAATAATACAGGGAGCTGTAAACTCATCGCCATGTTCAGTGACAACACCGCGCACGGCGCCATCCTCAACAATTATCCTCTCAGCGCCGCAGTTGAACTTTATATCCCCTCCATATTTCAGAACAGTTTCAGTCAGGGCGGTTGACATTACCTGAGACCCGCCCCTCAGGTGATATGGCTTAAACTCCAGGTATATAAAGATATTTCCCGCGAGAATATCAAAGGGGAGCTTTGACGGAGGGAGGCCCATGAATGACCAGTACACATTAAGCGAGAGGTGGATAAGGGGATCTTTAAAAAACTCATCCATCACCTCCTGGGAACTCTTCAGGTTATATTTAAAGTATAGCGGGAATTTCTCCCTCTCCACCTGAACTGCAGGCGTCCTTGATACAGTGAAAGACTCTATAATATATTTGTAAACAAAGTCATAAAATTTCCTGAACTGCTCCTTCTCCTCAGGAAACCTCTCCTCAAGATATTTAATGGCAGCCTCTTTTTCCGCCGGGATTGTTACATCAAGCCTGCCCGGGAGCACAACACGGTAGAGTTTATCCATTTCCACCCAGTCAACCTTATCCTCAACCTCGAGCTTTTTAAGTATATGTCGGAGGGGGCCCGGTTTCTCACCTGACCCCATGCCGCTGAGCTGATGGAGAGCCACCTCAAATTCAAATCTCCCCCTGCGGAAACTGGTCCCGCAACCTCCCGGTATATTATGTTTTTCAAGAAGAAGTACTTTCTTCCCTGCCTGTGCGAGTGCGGCCGAGGCCGTAAGGCCGCCGTTCCCTGCGCCAATTACTATTGCATCATAATCCGGCATAACAATCTCCTTATTGTCAGTTTTCATTAAAATCAGGATTCAGACAGAATTTCTTTATTAAAGATCCAGCATTTTTAATATATGCAATTACGTGCATATATACTGAAATTAATCAATAACATTTCAGTTTTTTTTCTGAACAATGTTCTAATTTCAGTATTTAAAAAAAATGCTCTGACCCCCTGATTTTTTTTAACCATTCCCGCCTCTGAATCGTATTAAATACAGAACCGGCTATTTAATACGGAGGCTCGAATGCCAAGACCTTTAAGAACTATTAAACAGGGTATAACCTACCACTGCTTCACACGATGCCGGGGGAAACGGGATCTCCTTAAAAGCAGATACGGAAAGAGGCACTTTATCGAAGCTGTAAGAATGTGCCAGGAAAAATACGACTTCGAACTCATCGCTGCGGAAACCGTTGCCAACCACATCCATCTTGTAATAAAAACTTTAGAAAGCGGAGAGACAATATCCCTTATCATGCAGTTTATAAAGGCGCGAATTGCTGAAAAATACAACCGCGCAACAGGCGAATCCGGCCCGTTCTGGAACGAAAGGTTCGGTTCCACAATAATTGAAGAATCGGACAGACCTGAAGATTACCTTCTCTGGTTGTTATGGTATATCGGATACAACCCTGTCCGGAAAGGGCTCTCCCGGGATCCACGGAATAACGAAATCGGTTTTATAAACTGTTATCTCGATGAAACTTTTGTATCACCAATACGCTTCACCCTGCATGAGTATTTTCTAAGGTCAGGCGTGACCTTCAGGGATTGCGCTAATAATTTTCTGAATTATGAAGAAGCATATAGAAAGAGGCTTGCATTATGGTTTTAAGCGGGATGGGGTCAGAGCCCGGTAAATAAAATCAGTCAAGCGGAGTACCGAAATCGTATCTCCGCTTGATATAATTCATTATAACAGAAGTCTCAACCTGCTCTATCCCGTCGATATGGCTGAGCCGGTTATATACCAGATCATTCAGCTCATTCAGGTCCCTGGCCACGAACTCGGCGTTGATATTTGAACGCCCCGTAGTTGCAACAATATACCAGAGTTCCCTGAATTTTTTAAGCTCCTCAATAACATGATCCATCTTCTTCATGTCAACAGTGATATAAAGGTCACCGGTAATCTCGAACCCCATCCTCATCGGATTGCCCACAGCGACAATCTGGATTATCCCATCCTCCGTAAGCCTCTTTATCCTTCCGCGGACAGTGGCCTCTGAAACTTCAAGAGTCTTCGCAATATCAGTATTGCTCATCCTTCCGTCTCCCTGGAGGATGGAGATTATCCTGGCGTCAAGTTCATCAATACCTTTTTTCTCTGCCACAATTCAGCCTATTCGTACGAGTGATCCTTGTCAGGAAAGCTCCTCTCCTTAACCTCTTTATCATAGGCTTCAAGGGCATTCTTTGAAGCAGTAAAAAGATCAGCATACTTCTTTACGAATTTAGGATGGAACCCCTGGTCAAGCCCGAGAAGGTCATTTATCACAAGCACCTGGCCGTCACAGCCGTTACCCGCGCCGATACCGATTGTCGGGATAGTGAGTTTCTTTGAAATTTCCTCGGCAAGAGAAGCAGGTACCTTCTCAAGCACAAGTGAAAACGCGCCCGCCTCCTGAAGCGAAATGGCATCCTCAACAAGGCGTTTTCTCTTGTCCTCCTCTCTCCCCTGCACTGAGTAACCGCCTAATTTATGGACAGACTGCGGAGTGAGTCCAAGGTGCCCCATTACAGGGATTGAGGCGTCTGTGAGGGCCTTGACCACGGGGAAGAACTCCTGCCCGCCTTCGAGTTTTACAGCATTAACATTTGTCTCTTTCATCATACGCCCGGCGTTACGCAGCGATTCCTCAACGGATACATGGTAGCTCATAAAGGGCATATCTATTATTACAAATTTTGACGGAGCACCGCGTTTAACGATCTCCGCGTGATATATCATCTGATCAACGGTCACAGGGATCGTTGTTTCGTATCCGGCAATAACGTTACCCAGGGAATCCCCCACAAGAATAAGATCCATCTCAGTTTCTTCTATTATACGGGCAAATGCATGCTCATAACAGGTAACCATGGAAATCGGTGTTCCCGATTCCTTTCTCTTTTTAAAATCGTTTATAGTAAATGCCTTTGCTTTTGTATTGGTCATTGTGCTCATAATAACACCTCCGTGATATTTAATGAATATTTCTACGATTTACAAATGAAATGTCAAGAAAATATACGATTTCAGTATTTTTTTAACATTTTTTTACGAAAAACAAGGTCGTTCGCCAAAACATTACCCCTATCACGCGTTCCCATCGCTAGAAACATCATAATACCGGAAACATCAGTTATAAGTATACACAGAAATCCTTGACAGAAACACCCCTATTTCAGGTAAATACAGAAACCATCAACAGCAAGGAGATTATATGCCCGGATGCAGCTGTGAAAAATGTGTGAGTGCCTGTAAAAATGATCCCGGCAGGCTCATACCCGAGGATATTCCGAAAATCGCTGAATTCCTCGGCCTTTCCGTGGAGGAGCTTATTATAAGTTCCCTGGTAAAAATCCCCTTTTCAAAAAAGGAAAACCTCTATGCCCTTGCTCCTGCTAAAAAAAAGGGTAAACGCCTGCTGGCGACGCCGGGTACAGTTGTTCCTGACTACTACACAAAAGAACGGGGTACATGCATATTCCTTGATGAGAACGGGATGTGCACAATTCATGAAGTCAAACCCTTTGAATGCGGCGCATACATGGGGTGCAAACATACCTTCATGGGCAAGCCGTACAAAGAAAAGCAGGTCGAAGAATTTTTCAGGATGAAATGGAAAAGATACAGGTGGTAACGCCCTCCTCCTTTGCAGCCCTGCAGATATGCACCAGCAGTTATTCCTTTTTAAGATGGAGTGAGCAGAGCGCGCCTGTGAAGTGAGTATCCACATGGACAAGGCCGCTCCCGGGCACGAGGGATTCAAACTCCTCTATATCATAAAAGGGCTCCTCAAATGAATGGAGCCACAGCAATGCCGCCCTGAAACTACCGTACCTTTTTTTAATTTCCGCGAAAATATCGGGCGGAATTTTTTTTACAAGATCATAAATCCAGGCCTCGCCCTCTTTTTTCAGCACCCTTCGAATCTCCTTCATCGAAGCTTCCGGTTCACTCCAGTGATGGATGGAACCTGTTGATACAATTACATCAAATGAATCATCATCAAAGGGGAGCGAATGAGCTCTGCCCGCCGTTACTCTTATCTCATCGGCATAACCGGCACGCGCAATATTTCTCTCCGCCCTTCTGATCATGCCTCTGGAAATATCAACACCGGTCATGGAAAATCCGTTCTTAGCCCTCTTAAATGCGATAAGGAGCCATCCCGGCCCTGCACCTATATCAAGCAGTGTGCCTGATTTGCGGGTTAACGAGATTTCCTCCGCCACAAGTTTATAATGCTCCTGAAAAACTGACATGAGACTTACAAGATTATAAATATCTGAAAAGGGCCACGGTATACCCTCGGGATGGAACAGTTTCTTTCTGCTCATGCAATATTCACTCCGGGAAAATTAAGGCTGCATTGTTTTAAAAGTCTTTACTTCTTTACATATATAATATACATAAAATCCGGGTATTTAACAGCGTAATTGTTTCAGGCGCATTGAACCACTCATCAAATGATGCCTGAAAAAAATTTTATTGACAGACTATAAATAAAGAGGTGTACTCACCTGACTTTCTACAGGAGAACTTCTAAGATGAAAAAAGCAGAGTAACTGAAAGAGTGTAATTCAGGCAGAATTCTCTCTTTCCCTCAAATACCGGATGCCGGATCACATATTATGATCCCGGATTATTATTGCATCAAGGAGAGATTTATGTCATCAGTTAACTTGCGTTTCATCAACGTTTCATTTTTATACAGCACAACATCTGAAGAGATAGTATCATCACTGTCTGTCCAGTTCGGCAGTGGCTGGACAGGTATTGTCGGCCCTAACGGCGCTGGTAAAACCACGATCGCCAGGCTCGCTGCCGGCATCCTTCTCCCCACCGCGGGGTCAATTACGGGACCCGGGCCCGGCACACTGGCATTACACTGTGAGCAGGAAACAGAAACTCCCCCTGAATTTTCAGAGGATTTCCTGGACAGCAGCTGTAACAGATCCGGCGAACTCAGATCGCTTCTCGGCATCAATGACAACTGGCTGTCACGCTGGAACACCTTAAGTCACGGGGAGAGGAAAAGGTTCCAGGCAGGGGTGACCCTCTGGCGCGAACCTGAAATACTCGCCCTTGACGAGCCGACAAACCACCTCGATTCAGCAGCGAGGGACCTCATATCAGATGCGCTTAAAACCTACAGGGGAACAGGAATTCTTATAAGTCACGATCGGGAACTTCTCGATTCACTATGTTCAGCAACGCTATTCATCCGTCCCGGCAGTGCGGTATTGCGCCCGGGAGGTGTATCAGTAGGCCTCAAACAGGAGTCTCTTGAGGATATAAG
Organism: Spirochaetota bacterium; assembly: GCA_036745755.1. Lineage (GTDB taxonomy): Bacteria > Spirochaetota > UBA4802 > UBA4802 > UBA5550 > UBA5550. The sequence continues at coordinate 27,543 of DAIOFM010000021.1, forward strand.
CCGTGAAAGGAAACATGAACTTGCCACTGAGGAATACAAAAGAACAAGAAGGAGCCTCCAATCTCTCAAGCAGAGGGAGAGCAGCAGAAACGGTTCGCTTTCCAAAAGGGGAATCAGCAGGCATGATCATGACAGCAAGAGCAGGGTTGACCTTGCGCGCCTTACAGGCAAGGATAAGACAGCTTCAAGGAAGATCAAACTCCTTGAGAACAGGGCCGGGACACTGAAGGAAGAGGCTGAATCAAAACATTTCAGGAGGAGAAGAATTGACGGATTCACACTGAAAGGGGAAAAATTCAGGGGAGACAGGATCGCCATAGTTCCCGGAGGAAATATAAAGATGGGAGGCTCCGGATTTATGGAAATGCCTGAACTGACAATTCTGCCCACTGACCGTATAGGAATAACCGGAGATAATGGAACAGGAAAAAGCACGCTCCTCAGGCATATAAAATCGTCCCTTAAACTTCCTGATGAAAAAATTCTTTATATAAGCCAGGAGATAAGCAGAAGGGAGTGGCTGGAGATAGACAAGAGAATCAAAAGGCTTTCAGGGGAGGAGAAAGGAGAACTTCTTTCAGTTGTGCACAGACTCGGTTCCGAACCTGAAAGAATTCTTGAAACAGAGATGCCGAGCCCCGGCGAGATCCGAAAACTTGTGCTTGGCCTGGGGCTGCTTAAAGTCCCGAACATAATACTCATGGATGAACCCACCAACCATATGGACCTCCCCTCTGTTCAATGCATTGAAGAGGCGCTGGCAGGATTTGAGGGAGCGCTCATACTGGTAAGCCACGACAGGTTCTTCCTTAAAAAACTAACAACAGCAGAATGGCGACTCTCAATAAAAAGAGGATATACGGAAATAACTGCTACGAAGTAACGCTTACAGGATATCATACCGCACGCTTATCCCCCTGAAATCCGCTTTTTCATTAAACTGAAAACATGAAGTTCCTCAACCCCCTCCCTCTTCTCTTCCGGTGTTTCCTCTACAAGTGAAACGACACTCCTGATAAAATCGTTCACTTCTTCATCCGGAGCTTCAACAGAAGCGATGGAGGTAAAAAGAGAACCTTCATTAATCATATGTAGAGCCTTGACCCCTTTTTTCTCAATTGAACTGCGGCACAGATTCATCCATCTGCCGGCCAGCTCAGCGCCCCCCTGTGCGGCATGGACAGCAAGTATTTCCTGCATCTCCGACCTGTCGTAATTCCTCCCGGGCAGGCCCTGTTCAAGCCATGATGTCACACTTTCCAGTATAATATCAATTCCATCTGACGCGCGTTTAAGGGGATCACAGCATGAAAAAATCAAATCAGTGTCATCATTCTTCAGGGCATAATCCAGAAGTTCCAGCACAAGGGCCGATTCTTCAGCCGATGAAGGTGAACATTTCTGCCACAGTCTCTCCCTGGCGCTGTTGTTCCCCCTTTTTATGCTGTCAATATCGTTCCTGACATTATACCCTTTTTTTATAGCTGCAAGGATCTTCGCGGAGGGATTAATCATCTTTGCTATACATTCATCAAACCATGCTGCAAGGTCTATCTTCCTGCCGCCGGAATATTCCGAATCATCCTCGTACGTATGGCTCCACAGAACCTCTCCCCCGGCCCACTGCAGTCCTGACACGCTCATCTCGCCGATGAATGTTACGACATCATTACCACTATCCGGGCTTAAACGGCATTCAAGAACCTCACCTATTGCCGGTGAGTGTTTCGACTTTGCAGCAGTAAATGAAACCCTGGAAAGGATAAAATAGTCATCCTCCCCGGCATATTCAAGACGCAGGAACCCCGTATCAAGAGCTATATACTCCACTCCTTCACCCTTCCCGGTTCTGTATTTCCCCAGGAAACCCGGAGTGACACTGTTTACAATTTTTTCTTCAGCACTCATTCAACAAAACTCCTGTCATACTAAAATCTGTTTTATTGGCATACACCCCGGCTCCTTATAACCGTCTCCCTCACAGCCGGTTCAGGGGCAAAAAGACAGTTTCATCAAACATAAACAGAACAAAATGTCAAACAGTAATAATTGACACTCCAGATACGGCTGGTTCCCGGCCTGCAAAATGACTCACCTGAAAAAATACAAGGGATTCTAAATGACACGATCTAAATATATTGCGGAGTGGAATAATAAACTAAAATATATCCGGGAGGCTTCTCTTTAAACCTTGATACCCATTTTATATTTTATCAGTGTTTTAATGGTACTTAAAACACCGATTTTATTAATCAAAATTTTCTGATAAAGCGCGTCATTGTTTTTAAGAGGAGTTACTGCCTCACTTCTCCTGTTAAGAACAACAGCCCCTGTTTTGCATGTTGAAGTGCAGAGCCCGCAGCCGATACAGCGGTCAAGGTCAACCACTGCTTTCTCATCCACAAGAGAGATCGCACCCATCTGGCATCTTGTTGTACAGGTGCTGCACCCGACGCATAGTTCAGAATCCACTGATGCATAATAATTTGATTTAAATAATTCCGTCGGTTTCGGAAATTGTTTTACGACATTCAGAACTCCGCAGCAGCATCCGCAGCAGAAGCATACCAGCAGGGGTTTCATGGAATTCTGGGGCTGTACGACAAGCCCCTCCTTCTCAAAAGTCTCCATGAGATTAAAAAATTCATCCCTTGAGATTTCCCTTCCAAGACCTGCAGCAATGGACTGTTTTGCCAACCCTCTCAATACTATGCATGTTTCTCGCAGTTTTGTGGTTTTACAGCTATCGCCAATCAGATCGTGAGACTGCTTGCACACACAGTTAAGTAGCGCGATAGGCCCGTCAGCTTTACCGATAATCTCTCTTATATCATCATAGGTGGACACAGAATTTTCAGCTTTTATGCTTTTCTCAATCGGTATCGTATATACCTGTGGAAGGTTTTTCTTCTTTAAAAATTCGGCAGGGTAATCCTCCCTCATGTAATTCACGATATTGCCTGCAAGTTCCGGATTCATCCTGTTAAGCTGCATCTCATAGATTCCTATTGCAAACTGCGCATTATTATAATATTTAATACTTTTGCCCTTCACCCTCTTTTTCTTCCCCATGATAAGCCCTTTCTTTATCATGGAGCCAAGCCGTGTCTCAAGCTCCTCCACACTGCTGAACCGTTCTTTCAATCTGGGATATATCTTTGAAGCCGGTTCAGGGAGCATGCTCAATTCAAGGGCTACCTCCGCCTCTTCCGGCGTAAAAAGCCCTTTGAGTATCTTTATATCTTTTCCGGTCTTACTCTCCGGAAACCCTACCGGCATCCTGTCAAGGTGTTTCTGCAATTTACGGTAAACCAGGTCATCAGTTTCCATACAGCCTCCATATTCTCAAACATAAAACAATAGCCTCCAGTAACAATAGAAGGCTATTGCGACAATACTACGGAACCACTATCCTGTTACACCTTCATCCCCAGTTTATGCTTAATCATAGTCTTAATCGCTGCGGCAGGGCCTATCTTTTTCATGATAATTTTTTTATAAAGATCATTATGATCTCTGGGAGGTTCTACAGCTTTATCCTTTCTGGCAAGGACCACTGCACCGGTTTTACACGTTGATGTACAGAGCCCGCAACCTATACAGCGGTCAAGATCAACCACCGCTTTTTCCTCCACAAGAGATATCGCATCCATCTGGCATCTGGACGTGCATGTACCGCAACCTTCACATTGATCTGAATCTACATATGCATAATAGTTTGACATATAATGTTCTGCAGGTTTTGGAAATCGTTTAATCATATTCAAAACACCACAGCAGCATCCGCAACAGAAACAGAGAAATTCAGGATTTTTATTATTTTCCGGCTGAGCCACAAGACCGCTCTCTTCAAATTTCTCAACAAGAGAAATGGCCTCCTCCTTTGTTATAACTCTTCCTTTGTCAGCCTCTATTAAGGATTCAGCAAAAGCGTTAAAAATCATACATGTTTCACGAGTTTTGGTTACCTTACAGGGAATACCTACGGCATCCATACCCTGTTTGCATACGCAGTTGATAATTACAATTTTGCCCTCAGTCCCCTGGATTAAATCTTTTATATTGTCATATGTTTCAACATAATTATCTTTTATAATACTTTTCTGGATTGGTATAGTTCGCATTTGAACAGGCACGTCATCTTTGCTGAATTCTTTATAAAAATCATTAAAAACATAATTAATAGTATTAGCCATTACCCCCTTATTAATTCTATCGAACTGCATTTCATGAATACCTATTACATACTGGGCGTTACTGTATAACTTTTTATTGTTGTCATCTGACAACAATTTCCCCCCCATTATGAGTCCTTTACTGAACATATCATCAAGCTTTACCTCAAGCTCTTCCACGCTGCTAAAGTGCGTCTTTAACCTGGGATATATCCTTGAAGCGGATTCAGGGAGCATACTCAGCTCAAGGGCAATCTCCGCCTCTTCCGGAGTAAACAATTCCTTCAGAATATTTATTTCAGCTCCCGACTCGCTCTCCGGGAATCCCACTGGCATCCTGTCAAGGTGTTTCTGCAGTTTGCGGTAAACCAGGTCATCAGTTTCCATACAGCCTCCTGCTGGACATTGTCCAATTAAATTGCAATCTATTATGGAGCCAATATAGAAAAGTAAAGGGGGTAATCAAAAAAAATTCGCTTTTTATGATATTTTTTACAACATAAAAACAAAAAAACTGTTTAAACAATGGCATAAAGTGTGCTGTGACTCTTAAAAAAATATGTGGATATATGATTACACAAGCAGAGGGCTGAAAAATTTCCTCAATATAAACGGCCACCGCACACGTATCTGCGGTTAATTAAAACTCAAAAAGGAGCATGGTTATATCATCCTCATACTCAACATTGGCCGCGTAGTTATGCAGGTTAAGAAGCAGGGAGTTCAGTATCTTCTCCTCACCTTTAAGGATGGCGTTTTTGAATGAGCCGTTGAGCTTTTCCAGGGAATACATTTTCCCATCCCTGTTTCGCTGTTCTATTATTCCGTCAGTAAAAAAAAGAAGCTTATCACCGCTGTTATACGGAAGTTCAGTTACCGAATATACCGGATCATCCACCATGCCCAGCCCCGGCCCTTTTGAAGTAATTTCGTCAAAAGACTCACTGCCTGATTTCCAGAAAAACGGGTGATGGTGCCCTGCCTTTGCAAAGGTAACTTTTTTCAGATACGTATCTATTATCGCGTAATAACAGGTTGCATAAATCGAGTTTATTACCTCGTAAAGATGGTTATTAAGTTTTGTCAGAAAAACATCGGGTTGATCACCGCATTCATCAACAAGCATAACAAAGGCGCTTTTCAGCACACCAGTCACAAGTGCGGCTGTTATTCCATGCCCCTGCACGTCAGCAATCATCATATATATACGGCCGTCTTTTGCTTTCATGCTGATCAAATCACCGCCAATGGCTTCAGAAGGCTGATAGATATATGAATGCCTTATTTCCATACATGAAGAATCGTTTAATTCAGTATCAACAAAATACTCCTGTATCTCCTGCGCTGACGAGAGGTCACGATTAATTTTATTAAGTATTTCATTTTTTTCACGAAGGTAATACTGTGAAAAAGTAAAATTCGAAACATTCTTTCTGAAACGGGAAAATATTTCTATAAGAGTATTATAATATATTTTATTGGTTATCTCAAGGTTGCTGGCGAACAGGGAATCCAGCTCATCCCTGGTGAGCATAAATATCGATGTATCTTCTATTGCCGTAACAGTGGCTGAACGGGGAAGACTGTCAAAGAGAGAAAGTTCTCCGAAAAAAGCCCCGTCATTGAGAACACCCAAAGAAATCGGCTCTCCTTTTCTGTCAGACTTGGTCACAAGAACAGCACCTTTGTTTATTATATACATGGTGTTTCCCTGTGTTCCCTCCACAATAATAAAATCTCCGGAGTGAAAGGTCTTTTCAGAAAACAACGGAGCGATAAGCTCAAGTTCCTCATTGCTGAGGCCGCTGAGTGTAGGGATAGTCTTCAGTATAGGGATTATCTGATCTCTTTTTTTCTTTGACACCTGTTTTCTCCATGAACAGAGGTATTACGGCATTAATAAAAAATAAGTTTCTTTTTTTATTTTGAAGTATCAGGTCAGCAAGAACAGGCTGAGTCAAACTTTTTTCTGTACTTTTTTTATTTTTATTTATGAAAAATCCACGTGTGCTTTTTGCAGGTTTTGCGGCATTAAGAAAAATTTTTAAATTATACTGCGGCTACTCGTTAAAAAATATAATATCCCCGGTCTTTGTCTTCTCAGGTTTAACAAGGCCCTTTTTAAGAAGCTCTTCATAAAAAAAGGTTTTATTCTTTCCGTGTTCTTTCGCATAATAAAGAGCTCTATCAGCGCATCCCACAAACACGGACGGGGTGTCCTTTCCCGTAATTTCAACAACACCGATGCTTACGGTAATCTTCCCGGTTTGAGGAAATTTATAGTTTTCGACGTTTTCCCTGAACCTTTCAAAAACCGATAATGCGCTTTCGTAATTTTCCGATTCTATTACACCCACAAACTCTTCACCGCCGAACCTGAACTTCAGGTCTGTACCCCTGAAAGCGTCATGCATAAGCCTTCCAATGAGAATGAGAATTTCATCTCCATAAATGTGCCCGAATGTGTCATTGATTCTCTTGAAATCATCAATATCGAACATCCCGAGCCAGAACCTTTTCCCGGCGTGAATGCTTCTTCTTTCATTGTCAACTTCCTCGTCTCCCGAGTTCGCCTTTTTTCGAAGTTCAATAAGCTTCATAATCCTGTCATCAAATGTCTTTCTGTTAAGCAGCCCTGTAAGTGTATCCCTCTGGTTATCAATAAGCAATGAAACATAGTTCTGGTATATTCTTATAATACTTTCGAGAATATAGAGATCCTGCGTTGAAGTTTCCGGCCGGTCAAGGGCGATGAAACCGATATTCCTGCTTAATATATCTACCGGACAGATTGTAAAGGGGTGAGAAAAGCTGTCTACAGATGTAGCTTTATGGTCACTCACAGCAAGAATCATAGTTTCTTTAAGTCTGTAGACATTGTCAAAGATTGATTTATCAATTAACCCGGAATAACCATCCGCGTCATAACCTGTAACAGCATTAATAGTCATCTCTTCAACATGGGTCTTTATAAAATAAACCATGCGGCAGGGCACCAGCTCAAAGATCGTCCTGAGCATTGACATTTCAAGAATCTCTATGTCCCTGCTCTCTGTTATGCTTATTATATGGTTCAGTATTGCAGTATGTTCTTCCACTTTTTCCCGCCATTCATAATAAAGCTCGACCTTCTTATATATAATAATAGTGATAATTTCCATTATTTCAAAAAAAAATATAAAAACAGGGCCCGCAATAATACGGTTCAGACAGAAAATAACATACCGCTATTCCTTAAGTACTCTCCGTTTTCTTTTTTTACCGGTTTCAGGATTCCTGTGAAAGAAAGCCAGGCCGCCCTGAGATGTTTCCCTGTACCGCTTTTTCATGTCACGGCCTGTTTGTGCCATTGTCTTAACAACCTCGTCAAAAGAGACCATATGCCTCCCGTCAGAAAGAAGCACATAACTCGCACAGTCCATTGCCCTTACCGCGGCTATGGCGTTTCTTTCTATACAGGGGATCTGCACAAGCCCCATAATGGGATCACAGGTAAGCCCCAGGTGATGTTCCATCCCCATCTCAGCCGCGTATTCAACCTGGTGAGGTGTACCGCCCATAAGCTGCGCTGCAGCGCCGGCAGCCATAGCGCATGCGGTACCGACTTCCCCCTGGCAGCCCACTTCCGCTCCTGATATAGAGGCGTTTTTTTTCACAAAATTTCCGATCAGGCCTGCTGTCGCCAGTGCGCGCACAAGTTTCTCATCACTGAGCCCGTAAAACTCCTTCATAAAAAAGAGGACTGCGGGGAGGACACCGGCCGAGCCGCATGTAGGGGCCGTAACAATAACATTTCCGCTTGCGTTCTCCTCGGCCACCGCAAGGGCGTAGGAAAAAATTTTTCCTGTCTTTTCCATATATCCCTTTGACTGCGTTGACTTCATATAGTATGTAGAAGCTTTCCTCATCAGGTTCAGCCCCCCCGGGAGAACCCCCTCCTTTTCAAGGCCGTTATCAATGGATGATTTCATCGCGATTAATATATCTCCAAGAAAATCCCGGATACCGGCACCCTCATACTCCTCAACATAATTCCATAATGTCTTTCCCTCCCTGTCACAGAGTTCAAGGAGATCTGACATTTTACTGAAGGGATAAACATCAGGGGTCCCGGCCGAGCCTGAACTGTCAAGAAGCGCCCCTCCCCCTATACTGTACACAGTCCAGTTCTCTGTAACTTTCCCTGATTCATCAAGAGATTCAAAAAGCATCCCGTTAGGATGCAGGGGGAGTTCTCTTTTCTCCCACACAATTTCACATTTACGGTTATTAAGAACTTTTAAAATTGCCCGGTCTGTAAGGTGCCCCTTTCCGGTCGCGGAAAGGCTGCCGTAAAGAGTTACCCTGTATGCCGCCGCGTCACCGGTTTTTGATTTAAATATTTCAGCCGCATAAGATGGGCCCATGGTATGACTGCTTGAAGGGCCGGGGCCTATTCTGTAGAGTTCTCTCAGTGATTTCATATATTCATCCGTGAGAATTTAGTTAAACACCACTTAAAAATTACAGCATACTTTACATTAACCAGATGTATTATTATGTAAATAATAATACCTGTCTGAAACCACGGCTAATAAAAAAAATTTCCACAGACAGAACAATACTCTAAAAAACCTGCGCTGATTATCACCCCGACCCCGGATACACGATTTTTTAGAACACCAGAAATAATAATACATTGACAATGTTCATTTCTACTGGTATTTTTAAAAAAAATTCAGTATTTATTCCTTAACTTATTTCAGGTTTAAAATGTTCTATCGCCGCCGAGACGGCGTGCTGAGACAAATCTTACATTTTACACTGAAAAATATATTCAGGAATTATTATTGTAAAAAACAACAACAGAGGTAACTAATGGTTATTAAAAGAATTGCGGTCTGTTTTATGGTTGTATCACTCTCTTTGGCTGTTTTCGGCTCATGCAAAAAAATAAGCGTTCGCGGAGGCAGTCTGAAAAGCGGAAACGGAAAAACACCGCTCCAGGCAATAGTTATAGTACCCACAATGGAACTGCAGAAATCACAGGCTCTCACGATTACTGTTAATGACAACGTAAGATGGTTTGTAACCATGCTGAAGTCAGGACAATCCTACCAGTTTGAAACAAACGGGAAAGGGGACCCGGCTCTTGAGGTATATAAATCTTCACAGATAAAAGGAAATGAAAGGCATGGCGAGGCCTTTGAAAGGGATGACGACAGTGCTAAAGACGGCAAAAATGCGAAACATGTATTCACTCCCCCGGCATCCGGAAAATATTATATCCGTATTTTACTTTACGCAGGGAGTAAATGGAACGGAAATCTTTTATATAAAATCCAGTAAGCGATAAGACAATAATTTCACTGCCAGAGCAGGGGACAGAAATTTATCCTGTTTTCAGAAATAAATTTCTGTCATTAAGATTCCGGTATTGCCCGATGGGCAAACCGGAATGACAAATAGTGTAAAATCAATCGTAAACTGTTACAACCCACCCTCCCTGCAATCAATCTAATCCTCCGGAACATCATGTTTCAATTTCATCCAGTAAATCGACAAGCCTTTTCGCCTGCATCGATATTTCATCACTGACATTTTTGTTCTTCTCAACAAGCATTGAATTTTTCTGTGTAGAACTGTCCATCTCTATTACAGCGGAATTCACCTGGTCTATTCCCGCCTTCTGCTCCCGCGTTGTAAGGGCGACTTCAGATATCCCCCTGCTTACACCGGCAACAGCTTCAGATATTTTTTTAATAAACTCACCGCTCTGCTGCACCTTTTCCGTACCGGCACCAACCGCGTTTATAGATGATTTAACAAGTTCATCAATCTCTTTTGAGGCGGTCGCTGCCCTCCGGGCAAGGTTTCTCACCTCCCCTGCGACAACTGCAAAACTCCTGCCTGATTCTCCGGCCCTTGCCGCTTCAACAGCAGCATTAAGAGAGAGAAGATTTGTCTGAAAAGCTATTTCGTTTATCATGGTAATAATATTTTCTATCTTTTTACTTGAACTTTCAATATCACCTATTGAGCTCACCACCTGTTCCACAAGTTCAACACCTTCAGCCGCAATCTTTGCGGACTGAACCGCAAGTTCATTCACCTGCTCAGTGCTTTCCGAACTTCTGCCTATTGATGCCGCGGTCTCCTCCATGGTTGAAGCTATCTCTTCAATTGATGAAGCCTGCTGCGCAGTCCTGAGTGAAAGGTTCTGATTTTCAGCGGTCAGCTCATTCGACAGCTGCGCAAGGTTTTCCGAGACCTCCCTTACAGTCCCTAGCATCAGAGCTAGAGCCCTGTGCTGCTTTTCCCTTTCATCATTTTCCGCGATTTTCATAAACGTTGCCCTTACTATACTGAGTAAAAGATACGCCAGAGTTGAGATAAAGAGGAGGGAGGCTGTAAAACTAATCACCAGCGTATGAAGATCACCGCCTATCATACTTCTGTTTCTGGCCAGAACAGAAGCGAAAAATCCAAAAAGAAGAAACATGGTAATAATCGTGGAGACTCTTGAACAGAAGACAGCCGCAATAAAGATGAAGATAAAAAGATAATAAAGCCTTATAGCCAGATCGGATGAGCTTGCGAAGCTCCCCGCAACAAGCTGAATACCGAAAACAACAGTGGATGAAAAAAGAACCGTATTTGACGCCACCCGGTACATCCCCCTCCTCAGGAAAAAAAGAGAAACAAAGCAAACCATCAGAAGAGAGACCCTCATCAGATTGCGCCCTGTCAGGAGTTGCTGGTCAATAAACAGGTTGGAAAAAACAAGTATCAGCAGAAGGAATATAAAACCAATAATTGAAAAATAAAAAAGGACTCTCGCCTTCTGCTGTTCCATGAACTCCGAGTCAGCAAAATTGTTAATAAAAACTGATTCAAATGAATTCATTGCGCCTCCCCCTGTTGCTGAGCAAACCAGTATTTCTCCGGAAACGGCCTTTTATCTTTCGAGAACCCATCACCCGAGTCCGAATGGGCAGAGAAAATGTCACCATTATTATACTGTTTTTAAAATTCTGCCGGTAATACAAATATACAAAAATAATAATTTTATATCATCTTCCCATGTGGAAAAAATATTTTTTTACCGGTTTATCCGGCCGGGCGTCTCCCTTCGCTTTGCCGTATAAATAAAACTGACAGGTTAAAACCTGTCCATACATCATGTTCCGGAAAACATCCCGCTCTTCTCCCTTCGGGAGCGGAGCGGGGGGAGGCAATAAATTTAATCCTTACCTGCTCAGGGCCGGGCCTTCAGCTCCTACTCCTCACTTCACTGCGGGGTAACGCCTCAGTCCCTGACACGATTTTCCATAAACTATTTCCTTTTCCCCCGGCCTGCTATTTATATTCCTCAACAGAGCCAAATCCAGGCTCTTCAGTGAATAATAAACGCAATAAAAACAATAATACCCGTTATTATAATTAATCCAATAAGGCCGGTTAATTCCACACTTAAATAACAGATACCTGCCCTTTTCTCTCCATACCACTTCTTTGATTGTTTTCCGGTTTTACGGTTTCTGCTTTTCTCCGGTGAATCAGCAGATCTGATCTTCCCGAAAGTCAATGCCGGGATCGCTATTCTCCCCACAGCATATCCGACAGTTACAATCAGTATTTCAAATATTATATCAAACATTATTCTCCCCTGTCGGATGCGGATTAAATGACAGAAAATATGCTAACCGGTTACTCTTCTTATCCATCTTTCAAGGTATTCCAGCTGTTCAGGGGTATGAAAAAAATGCTCACCCCCCTCCAGAATATCTACATCGCAGTTGTATTTCTCTGCAAATGAATCAAGAACACTTCTCTCTGTCAGGTTATCGGCCCCTCCGTAAAGAATAAAAGTATTGCTGTCCCATTTATCTATCGGGTGGTTTTTCACATACTGATAATAATCCCACGACAGGGTCTCTCCGAAAGAGGTTTCTATCTCCCCCTTCTCTTTCAATTCCTCTTCAGTAACATCCGCCCAGACCATCATATTCCGTATAAGCCTCTCCATATCAAGTATCGGAGAAAGAAAAAGAGACTTACTTAATACGACATTCTGATATGCCATGAGGCTGAAGCAGGCCCCCAGGCTGCAGGCATAAAGAGATATATCCCGGTATCTCTCTTTAATATAACTGTAAATAACTTCAAGGTCATGGACACCGTTCTGAACCGAACATTTATAACTGTCACCCTCCCTTTCACCATGTTCAGGGATATCAAAACTCAAAACCCGGTAACTGCGGCTTACAGCAACATCTGCAAAACTCTCAGCCTCCTCCTTATATGAATGTTTTCCATGAACGTATAAATAAATCTTATCAGAATCAGGGCCGTATAAAACTGCCGGTATATTCTCTATCTTAATTATTTCCTTTTTCAAAATATTGTCTCCTGCAGGCTTTAATACATTCCTGTTTTTAACCATCAATAAAATCAAAAACACCTTCCATGCATAAAATATATTGTCAATATATGTTTGAAACATAAACTCTCAGGAAGAGTAAAAAAAACTTGCATATCACAGTCATTCTGCTAATATCATGTGAAAATTTTTGATATTTAAATATTATTCTCCTCAATATTATGGTGGAAGCAACAGGAAAGGAGTTGTAAAATGAAAAGATTACTGTTCCCTCTATTATTCACAGTAATTATACTTGCCGGATGTAACACCACTGTGAAATACCGGCCCTACGAATCCTATAAAGATAAAAAATTCCCATCTGTAAGCAATCCTGTTGTGATCAACGACAGTAAACAGTCTTTTGATTACAGCTTTGATAATATCAGGATAGATAAAGCCTTTTATCTCACCTACAAATCTTTCGGCGATGTATCCGTTGAATCTGAAAAAAAACCGGAGGGGAGCGCCGGGAAAAGGAAAATAATGAATGACCTGCTGAAGCAGCTCATCGCTGAAGGGAAATCACAGGGAGGAGAGGTGATTCGAATCGGTTATACCTCATCCCATGATACTGTCAGAATAGTAGATCCCTATACCGTGAAACAGAGATATCAGACAAATACGGGGACCTGGGAGCGGACAACGAAATATAACCGTCACTATGTTCATAGTGATATCTACAATTTAAGCGCCATGCTCTACCGCAGGGTACGCAGTGATGAAGAGGTGAAACGGATACTTGCCATACGCAGCGCTGTTGAAAAGGGGCGGATTCAAAGCGTAATAAAAAGTATAACGCTTGAGGATGTAATGTCGGGAGTTATTCTTATACCTGAAAAGGACGGCGGAAGAGTCTTTGCGGTTTTAGATCAGCGCAGTAACCTGAAAGCCCCGGTGAGATTCAACCTTGCGCAAAGACTGACAGTAAAAAACCGGTTGTGGGAAATCTACAGAACAGTAAAGCCTGAAGAGCGGTCATCGCTTATAACAGACCAGAAACAACTAATATCGGTATGGAATGACAAACAGATCCTTCAATATGCCGGCGAAGTTGACAGAGCCTCAGGAAAAACAAATGCGCATAACGCTTTCAAAAACGAAGCCTATAAACAGAAGAGGTTTGATC
>DAIOFM010000022.1:0-24436 GCA_036745755.1 Spirochaetota bacterium
ATAACTCTTTATTTATGATCCCGCTTAAAATTTCCTGAAGTATAATTCCTATAATTACTATTTCATCATCATTCTCAATAATTCTTCTAACTAAAGTCTCAGACGAATCTAATGATTTTTCTTTTCGCCGGAGAGCTTCTGACCAGACTGATGTATCTATCAAAAATTTAATCATCTTTTCTGGCTTTTTTGTAATCATAATCTGAATCAAAATCAATAGTATTCAGATACTTCAGCATATCCTTTTGCCTATGTTTCTGGATATACTCTTTCAGGGCAGTATTAACAGCTTCACGTTTGGTTTTAAATTTTCCGATTTGATAGACTTCATCAAGCAGTTTGATATCTATGTTCAGGTTGGTAGCCATATTTTTTCACCTCTGCTGTTAAGTTACACAATGGTATGTGTAAAAGCAATTAAAAAATGACGTATAACTCTGAATTTTACCTCCTCATCCACTCAACTCCATAGCCTTAATTCCCTTCATCTCCTATAGCGAGTATTCTTATTCTCATTTTATCTTCATCAATAACGAGAATGGCGCCATTATTTATGACAGTATGATTTTCCCTAATGGAAGTAATCAGTATTTCTGAAAAAGAATCGGGCAGAATATTTTTTGCCCGGATTAAAATTACACTGGGACTGTCGGCATTTGTCAGGGCAAGTATTGTGGTAAAATCGATGTCACAGGAGATTATTGCATAATCATTGCTTCGCGCATAATTAAAAATATCGGTATCCGGAGCATTAAAGCTGCCGATATTTGACCAGTGAACTGCTTCAATATCTGCGGATTGTAATATTCTTTCCCACTGCGGGGAGAGATTCATGTCAATAATGAATCTCATGCGCTATGCAGTTCAACTTCATATTCTGATGTCCGCCATGCGGCGTATTCAAGCGCTTCCCTGATATCATCAGGTTCCAGGTATGGGTATGATTTTAATATTTCATCTGTTGAATGTCCTGAGGAGAGTAAACCGATTATCATGCCAACTGTTACTCTCATTCCCCTTATGCAGGGTTTTCCCCCCATAATATCAGGATCAAGGGTTATTCTTGTAAGATGTTTCATTTTTTTTCTCTCATCCTCTCCTCCTAAAGAATTGCAAATAATTGAGTATTGTCAAGCATTCATGCTGTTAATACGAATTATATGCGGTTATTTTTAACTTTTTTTCAGGGGATAGGGAGATAAAGGATGGGGATTAGGGGGATGGCACGGTTCAGTCAGGTATGCTTTATCCGCTTTTGATATATTTATTCTTTTTGTTCATTGAGTGTTTTTTTGGAGATGAGGGAGATTTTTGAAAGACGATGATGGGAATGGTGTTTTTAGGCAGGCTTGATTTATATGCTTTTGTGGTAATTTTTTTATTCTTTATATTTTATTTCTATTCTCTGGTTATGTTGTAACAAGGGGTAAAACCCCTTGTTCGTTCAGGTTCGCTTTTGTTTAAGCCTGCTCTTCTTCTTTCCAGCTAATTATCAGGTAATATTAAATCAAATTATTACTATAAATTATCTGTTTGTAATCTCCCTATCTCTATTCTTTATCCCCCTCATCCCCTCTATTTTTTTATTTGCCTCTATCCCCAAACCTGCCGATAATTATAAAAATTGATCTATAGATGAACTGTAAGATGAAAAAACTGATAATTTACATAATAACCGGCATTTTTCTGTTTATGGGGGTCAGAGCCCCCCTTGAGGCAGGCCCTTTTATCAAGATTAACAGCATAGACGCCAGAACCGATTTCCCCAGGATAAAGGTGAATATATCCGCAGTTGACCCTGAGTGCAGGGGGCTTTCCGCCCTTGATGAGGGGAATATCAGGGTTTATGAAGACGGTTACATGGTAAATTACGTAAAGGTGAAGAATATCTCCTCCACTGCTGAAAGACTTCACCTTGTTTTTGCCATAGATTCAAGTAAAAGCATTAACGCGAAGTTCATTGAAAAGATCAAGCATGACGCAAAGGGTATAGTAAGCTCGGCATGTGATAATGACAGGATCGCCCTTTACAGATTCAATGACAGGGTGGTTATGCTGAACAGCTTCAGTTCAAACAGGGGGGAGCTTTTAAAGGGGATTAAAAGTATACAGAGGCACGGCACAAGGACCACCCTTTACGACGCGATTTACGACTCAATAGAACTTCTCAGCAGCGTTAAAAGCGTGCGCAGGGGGGTCGTTGTATTCACTGACGGTAAAGATGAGGGGAGCAGCATCAGCTCTGATGATGTGATAAAGTTTTCAAGGGATGCCGGGGTCCCGGTCTATTTTATAACATCCGCGCCGCTGAAAGATAGAAGGCAGATATCAAGGATTGCCAAACTTACAGGGGGAGTTCTTATCCCTGATGGTTGCAGGGGGGTAACAGGCCTTTACCGCACCATTCTTTCAAGGATCAGGAACATCTATGAAATAAACTACATGTCTATCGTTAAACGGGACAGTTCAAAGCATAACCTCGAGGTGAGGCTGAAATACGGTGAACTGAGGGACAGGGACACTGCTGAGTTTACCACGGAGAAGCAGCTTTTCAGGCTCGATTTTCCCGATGGTTCATATATTATCATATCGATCATGGTACTGGGGCTTCTGATTGTCCTTTTTATTCTTCTTATAGTCTTTTTCAGGAGGAGCAGAGAGCGGTATTCCCGGATTAACAGGGAAGATGAACCGGGTACAGGGTACGGCTTCGCGGCGGATATTCCGGCGGGTTCCCTCCTCGAGGACGGGCACTTTGACGGGGAGGCGCCCAGGGAAGTCCCTGATATAATGTATTCAAAGGTATGGCTTCACCAGAAGGAGGGGAGAAATATAGGCAGAAAGATAGAGATCCTCAAACCCGAGGTGACTATCGGTTCCGGCGGGGAAAATGCTGTACATGTTGAGGACACGGGAGTTTCAAACAGGCACGCAAGGATAAGGCGGGTTGAAGGGGGGTATTATCTCTACGACCTGATCTCTGACAGGGGGACATTTTTAAACGGCAGAAAGCTCCTCCGCCCGAGACTTCTTCACGACTGGGATGAAATAAGGGTAGGCGGCAGCAGTTTTATCTTCAGGGGCGTTAAATAATATACATTTTTCGTTATATGTAATATTTCCGGCAAAAAATCTTCATATATTAATGCGACATAAAATATATATTGACAGAAATCGATTAATTCTGTAAAAATATTATGTCATATTATAAATTTTTATAATTCAGGAAATCCGGGATGATAATAAACCTTATAACAGTTCTTGCCTGTTTTTTCATGCTTGTCATGTTCAGAAGGTTCGACAGGGCCAATCTCCGCATGACAAAGCTCAGAAGGTATTCTGCCAGGGTATTTGATGACTTTAAAAAGATGAGTGAAAAGGAGAGCCGTAAGTTCCAGGACGCCACCATCGAGATTGATATACTGATTAAAAAATCGAATGCCCTTGCAAAGAATATGGCCGAATCGATAGTTGAAATAGAGAACAGGCTGAAGGGGCTTGATGTTGAAAAGACAAATTTGAAAAAGGTGGATGAGGACATAAAGGTTATATCCTCAGCTGCTAAAGACCTGAATAAACAGATACAGTTTATCGCCTCAGCAAAGGAAAATTTCGGCGATATAGCGAAGAAAGTGACATACCTTTCTGAAAACGTGGACAACCTGAACAGCCAGGTGGGCCATATAACGGACAACTTTGAAGACAGGCTTCGTGAAAGATCCAGGGAAATATCTGAAGAGTTCTACCTCCATGCTGACAATCTTAAGGGGGACCTTGAGAGAAGGGAGAATGAACTTATAGCATCATCAAAAGAGAGGATGTTTCAGCTTTCAGAGGAGTTTACCCGCTCTGTAAACGAGATGGAGAAAAGAATCTCTGATTCAGGAGAGGTCCTTCATGAGAACTTTAAACTGAAGATTGCCCCACTTGTAAAGGTTGTTGAAAACGCTGATAACCTGGGTGCGCAGGTCCAGAATATGAGGGATTCCTTTGCCAACATGGAAAATTCGTTCTTTGACGAGTTCAAGCAGAAATCCTATGAACTTAAAACTGATGTTAATGATAATATTGATAAATTGAACCAGAAAATCAGGAATGTCGAGACCAACATCGACGAGTCGAAGTCAAAGCTGATCGGCACTTTCCAGAATGAAGTTGAAAGGGTCAGGACAGAACTTGACAATCTCAGTATTCACGCTGTTTCCAAGAAGGATGAAATTGTACAGGCGGCAAGGCGCGAGGCTGAAGGGATACGAAAGAAGATCGAGGAGTTCGAGGACAGGTTTGTCGAACTTGAAACACGCATTGTCGAAACTGCTGAAAATAAACTCGATACCATCGATTCAGAGTACCAGTCAATTGAGCTCAGGCTGAATACCCTTATGGGAAGGCTCAAAGATGAGGAGGGCGGGCTTTCCAGAAGGCTCACTGAGATGAAGGATGAGATAATCAAGTACGAGCAGGATAACGACATTTTCGGTAAATCAGATCAGATGATAAAAAAGGTGGATACCGCTGTGGCGCATCTTGGCAAAATTCTTGAAGATGCCCAGAAGGAATCAAGGGAACTTGAAAAATTTGTCGCTGATGTTGACCAGATTAAGGATCTCAAAAAGAGCGCTGACAAGGAGATTCGAAGCTATTACGCTAAAAAAGAGAAACTTGCTGATATTGAGGGTGATGTGCGTAATCTCATGGATGTTAATGATCATGTTATCAGCAAGACCGAAAAGCTGCTTGAAAACATCTCCAGGGTGGACACTGTTAACTCGCGTATTGACTCACTTACCGAGGCCTACTCCGCTGTTGAGAGAAGGATAAATGAGCTGAGGGAGTACGAGGATATAATTTCAAGAAACCTGGATTCAGTGAATAAATCGGAACTTATCATACAGACAATTGACGGCAGGATAAAGGCCTTTGAGAAAATCATCGAAAGATCCGACAAACGGGTTGATAAGATCGGCCAGAACCTCAAGAAGGTTGAGGAGGAGGCCATTATCCTCAGGACCAGGGAAGGGGACATCAGGGAACTGCGTGACAGGCTGAACGAACTTGACGGCCTCTCTGATCATATGGAGGAGAGGATTAAACAGATACACGCCATGTTCGGAAAGGTGGAAACCATCCGCAAAGAGATAGATATGACAGACAGCAGGCTTCAGGACATGTTCAGCCTGACTGACCGCAAGATGAAGGAATTCTCAGATTTTATCCAGGCCGTTGATAACAATAACCCTATTCTCAAACAGGTCAAAGGGGACGTTAAGGCAATACCGGGCCGTAACCTGAATGATAATGTTGTAAAGACTGTCCGTGAATTATCCGGTAAAGGGTGGGAGCCTGAAGCTATCTCGAAAAAACTGATGATTGATGAAAACTCGGTAAGGTTTATAATAAATACCACTCTGCTCTGATTTTTTTAGTAAGCATTAGAGGTCTCCTGTAAAGGTTAATCTGCCGGTTTGAAAAATGAAGGCTGTCCAGGTGACGGCCTTCTTTTTTCAGTTTATGCGGCAGTTCCAGGGTGGTTATTGTTAACCGGTTTTCTCTTTATCAGTTCTCTTCTTTAAGTTTTTCCTGTACCGCTTTTATAATCTCCTCGTCCCCTTTTTTCTTGGCGAGAACTACCCTGTAGAGGATATCAAATTTTGTCGGCTCTACGACCCTTTTGGGAAAGGAGAAGTTCCATCTCATAATATCATCATTAAGGAGCGGGTCAACGTCCTTGAAGTATGTCGGCCTCTGCGGTCTTATCTTCATTATCCTGCCCGAGTCAGGGTAGAGCCAGACGGTGATCAGGGCGGTGCGGGCTTCATCTATAATATTAAGTTTGTCGATTTCGCTGGAGATGTATTTGTCCCCGCCGATATCATTAACACGTGCTATGGTCTTGTCGTACCTGCACTGCACAACCCTGTACTCGTCAGAGGAGAGAAGCACCCTGAATAGCTCTGAACCTTTACTGTCCGTATTCAGGAACTTTTCATTCTCCTTTTTAATCTTTGCCGCGGGGTCTGAAATCTGCCCGAGCTTACATGAGGCGAGCATGAACAGTGTCAGGATGGATGCGGCAATTACGATATTTTTTTTCATTATATTCACCATTTGAAATTTATTTTTTATCCGGTGCGCCTGAATCCGGCTTTCACCATTGTTTACCGGCCTGTTTATAAACAAACGTAAAGTCGCAGGCTTTACTTTTATTTATTTCAGTTTGTCTGATTATTTGTTGCCGGTTATTATGATGGCTTAAACAATAAGCACAATAAAAGTGTCAGGCTGAATCTGTTAAACCTTAAATTATATAGAAATATATGGTGTGAATCTTTCAAGTTTTTTTATAAATTTATAAAGGATGTTTTGTCCGGCTCTGCAAAAATTTTTTTTGATCTGCCTCTGTTCGCAGTGAACAGCCTGAATTTCGCTGATTATTTTGAAATGGAAAACGGCCCGGCATCTGTTTTTAAAATTGACATAAATGAAGGAACATAACCTATAATTCAAAGAACGGTATTTCCCGGTTTATGAACCGGGTTTTGTCCGGTATGAAAAATTTAAAAACGGATTTTATTATGAGCTTTATAATACTTATTCTTATTATATTTCTGATCTACGCGTGCCTTACAAAGTATCCTTCCATGGCAAAGGTTATTTTTATAAATGCTGTTATATTCGGCATGACAGCAGCTTTCCTTGTTTACGGTATCGTGATGTTCAGGGCATCGGAAGTTTTCTCAATAGTCGGTACAGAGATAAACATGGTTTCTTTTATTCATGTCTGTATTGTATGGTTCGGGGCTGACGTAATCTGCGCTTTCAGAATAATGAAGAACCGCAGGTATTATCTTGAGGTGAACAGCAGCGCGGATTCTGCTATATAAGCTGAACAGGCACAGGAACAAACGTTAGAATAAAAACAGCCATGCAGAACCACCCTGCAGTTTTCTCCTTCCATGTCAGCGGGGTGGTTTCCCTTACCGGCGGATGTGCCACCATGAGCAGCAGCAGTGTTACAAAAACCCATAGCCCCCATCCGGGCCAGATGAATGTCATAATAATCAGTGCGGCAAATGTTATCCATCCCGCGTAAAGCTGTCCCTTCCCGGTCAGCGAGTAGAGAACATGGCCTCCGTCAAGCTGCCCTATGGGCATCAGGTTAAGGCTTGTTATAAAGAAACCGATCCAGCCGGCCCATGCCACGGGATGCAGAAAGAGGTCGTATCCTCCCTGTATCGGCCCGTGAATTAAACTGACAATTAATGAGAATAGCAGTGAATCTCCCAGCTGGATGATTATTTCATCGTTCAGGGGTATTTCGGTTATTTGTGACATGGCAACACCTATGCAGACAGCCGCAAGGCTTGCGAAAAATCCGGGAAGAGGGCCCATTATCCCTATGTAGAAAAGGGCCCTGCGGTGCGGGATTGGTGATCTGGTTTTTATTACGGCTCCCATGGTCCCTATGATTGAAGGGAAAGGGATAAAATACGGGAGAGTGGCGTCTACGCCGAATTTTCTTGCAGCGAAGTAATGGCCGAATTCATGGATTGAGAGAATTGCCATCAGTGTTACAGAGTAGGGGAGTCCGTTGAGAAGGGCTTCTCCGAATGTAGCGCCTGATGCAGGCGCAAAGAGTGTTGTGGTAAAAAAAGTTATAATGAAAAGTAAAAGGTTGAGCTTCCATTTAGGGCGGTATTCCCCGGCTCCCATATTTATTTCTGCCCACTCTTCAGGTGTGATTGGGGAATATGTATAGGGAACCCCGTGATTGAGCTTATAGAGATAATACTTAATGAAATTTTTCAGTAATCCCGGTTTATTCATTTCGTTTTTCTTTTTAGTACTTTTTCATACTGGGAAATTTTTTTGGAGAGGTATTCGGAGGTGTACCCGTTTTCCCAGTCGTTTTTCAGACTATTTGCTTTTTTATACAGGGAGAGAATATTTTCCGCCCTTCTGCGTATTTCAATCTGGTATTTCTGGAGCATCGTAAGGCTGGTTACGTAGAGTTTTTTCCTGTAGAGAGAAATGAATTTTCTCCCGTCAGGGGAGAATGTGCTCTCCTCCCCCTCTACCCCTGTAATTATTTTTTTTCTCAGGTCGGCTGTGAAAATATTTATTACCTGGTTGTCAAGGCATGTGATAAGCCCCGCCTTTTCCGAGAAGTGTATGTCGGGATTCATGGTGCCGGAGAGTATCGTAAAAGATCTCCCTTTACCCGCATCATATACCCTGACAGAGTAGTCTCCTGCACCGCCTGATCTGTAAACAAACCGGTCATTGCTTATCCATCTTATATCACCCGCCGAACTGATTCCTGACAGGTCTCTTTTTCTCCCGCCGTAAAAAAGTCTGGCACTGTAGTTTCCTCCGCTCCCGCACACAAGAAGGCTGTTTCTGCCGTCATGGGAGAGGTAGGTTATAACAGGTTCCCCGTTGCACTGCATTCCGCTGTAATCCCCGGCAGAGTGTATTTTTGTTCTTGCGCCCGTGAAAGGGTCTTTCCTGAAAATACCGTCTCTGTTCTGCCTGATCACTCCTCTTCTTCGCGGGGCCGGTGAAAAATCGAGGAAAAGGGATTTTGATTCCTCTGCCGAAATTCTGTCTGTAATGAGATCCACGTGGACTACCCGTGATTCGGCTTCGGCGTTATCGTTATAATAGATGGTTTTGAAAGTTACAAGGTTACCCCTGGCTCCGTGGACTGCTGCTGTTACCGTGCCCGGGAACCTGCCCAGTTCCCTTCTCTTCAGGTTCCCCTTTGTGTATATGTAGACTATGTTTATGCCCCGGAATTCCTTGATGTAGAGTATCTCTTCGCCGCCGCTCCATACCGCGTAAATTACGTTGCTGTCTATGAAAAGGGAGGATATATCTGAGTAGAGTCTCTCTTTTTCCGAAACAATATCGGCGTAGATCCTTGACCCGGATTTCAGGTAGATGGCATCTAAATCAATGTCCCTCGATTGAAGAGGGACATTGATGATAAGCAATATTAAAACTGTAAGCCTGAATTTCATTTAGTTTCAGATTTTTCCATGTTTTCTGATTTACCGCCGGCCTCTTCTGTTTTATTCTCCTGCTCTGTTTTTTTGTCAGCTTCAGTTTTGGCTTTCTCAGCTTTTTCTTTTTCAAGGGCCTTTTCCCTTGCCTTCTCCTGTTCCACTATCTTTTTATAGGACGGCCTTTTTTTCGGTTTCGGAGGTATGACGAATTTCTGCCCGGGGAAGATAAGGTCAGGATCTTTAATCTGGTCCCTGTTAGCTATATATATGGCAGGCCAGTAGGCGGCGTCCTTGTAGACTTTCTGTGCGATCCTCCAGAGACAGTCTGTATTTTTTTTCCGCCACTGTACGACGTATATTTTCCCCGAGGGTTTTTTCCCGTCAGTTACTTTCTTCTCTTCAGTAACAGTATCTTCTTTCTTCCCGTCTTCTTTATCGCCTTTTTCAACTTTAAGGTCTTCTTCATTTTTTTCAGATGCGATGGAGTTCAGTACTGCCGCTATTATTGTTTCCGCCTCTTCAGCATTGTTTATTCCGTCATTAAAATTTTTTTCTTCTACCTTTGATTTTCCTTCAGAGATGAGATTCTCGGCCTTGGCGAGGTTTTCCCCGTGCTTCTGTGCCTGGTCTTTCTCTCGTGCCTGTGCCAGGAGTTTTTCAGCCTTTTCAATAGCAGCCAGGGCTCTCTTCTCTTTGAGTTTCGAGTCTGCGCCGTTTATCAGGGTTTCAGCCTCTTTTATCCTCATATTAGCATCTTCAACGTAATTCTGCTCAAGTGAAGCCTCTGCCGAGTTGAGGGCCAGGAGGGCCTTGTCAAGGTCAGCTTTTACGTCTTCGGAAACGCTCTCTTTTTTTACGGAGTTCATTTCTCCACGAAGTTTTTCAATTTTTGCGTACATCCCCTTCTTGGTTATTATCAGGGCTGCCGCATCGAGTTCAATTTCAGCGTTTCTTACCTCCTGCATGGTTGTTTTATAGTCCTTATTTTCCATGCCGGATTTTGCGGCTTTAATAGCAGCATCAGCTTTGGCCAGGTTTTCTTCTGCTGAACCGCTGAATTCACTGCTTTTTAGTTCATTATATTTTTTCTGAAGCGCGCTGATCTGGGTCTCTATTGCTGATGAATTGGCAAGTGATTCATTTTTTGCTTCAACTGACAGCGTATATGCCTGGTCTGATAGATCAGCGGACACCCTGTAATCGCCAGCATCATACTTCTGTTTCGCTTCGTTTTTTGCCGTCCCCGCTTTGCTGAATTTTTCCGGGGAGAATTTTTCGGCAAAGGCCCTGTCCGCTTCCAGGTATGCATCTTCAGCTTTTTTCATATGGGCGTCAGCGTACGGGGGCAGGGCTTTTTTTTCAGCCTCTTTTGCCGCTGCAAGTGAATCCTCTGCAGCCTGTTTTGCCTCTGACTCTTTCTTCTCTGCCAGAAGAGCATGACTTTTCAGGAGCAGCTCTTCCGCTTTTTTCAGCTCATCAGGACTGTATTTCTCCGCGTCTACCTCCCCGGCGCTATTAATCGCGGTTTTGGCGTCAACCATCTCTTTCACCGGTACATCAAGCTGGCATGAAGCGGTAAAGAGTAATGCCAGTGAAATGAAAATGGCCGCGGGTTTTGAAGATATAAGTGAATATTTCATATTATTCCCCGGTAAAGTTAGATTTCAGATTTAATATAATACTATGACGATATTTTTCCAAAGAAAGCGTTATTTACTCTCCCGGTTTAATGATCTGAAATTATTAATTGAATATAAAAATTATTACTTCAGGCAGGGTGAAGTCAAGGAATTAATTGCGATAAAGGAGCGTCAGAAAAAAATATTGACAAATCAGGGTGTCGGTTAAAATTTTTAATTTATTTTAAGGCCCTTCATCATTTTATGGCTTTTAATACCGCATCAGTATAAATCTTTTAAGAGCAAAAGAGGACATAATGGATTATTCAAAAACAGTAAACCTTCCTTCAACCGATTTCCCCATGAGAGGCAACCTTCCGAAGAAGGAACCCGGTATAGTGCAGAAATGGGAGGATGAGAGGATTTACGATAAAATTCAGGAATCGAGAAAGGGGGCGGAGCTTTATATCCTTCATGACGGCCCTCCGTACGCAAATGGACACCTTCACCTGGGGCACGCTCTTAATAAGATTCTAAAGGATATTATTGTAAAACATAAGACTATGATGGGGTTCAGATCCCCCTATGTGCCCGGCTGGGACTGCCACGGCCTTCCCATTGAGCTTAATGTAACAAAGGAGCTGGGCGACAAGGCCAAGGAGATGCCCAAGGTCGAGATAAGAAAGAGGTGCCGTGATTACGCTGAAAAATTCGTCGGTATACAGATGGAGGAGTTTAAACGCCTGGGTGTTTTCGGTGATTATGATCACCCTTACAAGACTATGGCGGAGGATTACGAGGCCACAATTGTAGAGACCTTCGGCAAGATAATGAAAGAGGGATATATTTATAAGAACAAAAAGCCGATCTACTGGTGCCCCACATGTGTTACGGCGCTTGCAGAGGCGGAAGTTGAATATGATATGCACACATCTGAATCTATCTATGTTAAATTCAAGGTAGACCCCTCTTCTGTAACTTTTGGCGGCGATAAGGATAATACATACGTTGTAATATGGACAACAACTCCCTGGACCCTTCCGGCAAATCTCGGGGTCTGTTTCCATCCGGAGTTTGAATATTTTTCATACAGGTTCGGGAAGGATTATTTCATTCTTGCAAAGGGCCTGCTCGCTCAGTTTGAAGAGGTCACAGGGCTCAGGCATGACGAGGAGGTTGCCCTTGACCCCTCCCATATAAAAGACCTTCATGTCCGTCACCCCTTTGTGGACAGGGAATCAAAAGTCGTATTCGGCAATCATGTTACTCTTGAACAGGGTACAGGTATAGTTCACACTGCTCCGGGTCACGGGCATGACGACTACATCGCGGGGCTCCAGAACGGCCTTGAGATATACTGCCCTGTTGATGATGAGGGTAAATTCACATCCGACTTTCCTGAAATGGAAGGGGTGCATGTATTCAAGGCCAACCCTGAAATTATAAAAATCCTTGAGTCGAAGAATATGCTGATTCAGAGCGGGAAGATTGAGCATTCATACCCGCACTGCTGGAGATGTAAAAAGCCGTTGATATACAGAGCGACAGAGCAGTGGTTCTTCGGCATGGACCATAATGATCTCCGTAAAAAGGGACTCAAGTCTGTTGATGAAACCGAATGGGTACCCACATGGGGTGAGACAAGGTTCAGGGGGATGGTGGAGACAAGGCCCGACTGGTGTCTCTCCCGGCAGAGATCCTGGGGTGTGCCTATCCCTTCTTTCAGGTGCGCTGACTGCGGGAAAAACCTTATGACAGCGGAATCTGTCCAGTTTTTTGCAGACCTTTCACGTAAGGAGGGGCTGGACGCATGGTATTCAAAGGATATAAAGGACCTTGTTCCTGCAGGGACAAAATGCAGCTGCGGTTCGGAGTCACTTGTAAAGGAATTTGATATTCTCGACGTATGGTTTGACTCAGGGGTTTCCCATTTCGCGGTTCTTGAGAAGTGGGAGGACCAGAGATGGCCTGCTGACATATATCTTGAGGGTAGCGACCAGCACAGGGGGTGGTTCCAGTCCTCACTCTGGCCTGCGCTCGCGCTTAGAGGAAGGGCCCCGTTTAACACGGTACTTACCCACGGGTTCATGCTTGATGAGAACGGCAAGGCTATGAGCAAGTCCCTGGGGAACGTCATCCCTCCTGAAAAGATAATAAACCAGTTCGGCGCTGATATAATCAGACTCTGGGTCTCATCCGAGGATTACAGGAACGACGTACGTATCGGTATGACGATGATGAACCAGGTTGCTGATTCATACAGAAGGATCAGGAACACGCTGAAATATATCATAGGCAATATCGCGGACTTTAACGATAGTGACGCCGTGCAGTACGAGGAGCTTACTGACATAGACAAGTGGATACTTCACAAACTTTATGTTCTCTCTGAAACAGTTATCAGGCACTACGAGAAGTTCGAGTTCCACCTGGTGTACAGGAAAATTCTGAATTTCTGCGCGGTTGAACTCTCCTCCATATATTTTGATATTTCAAAAGATATACTCTATGTTGAGGCGAAAAACTCGAAGCTCAGGCTTGCCAATCTCACTGTACTTAAAGAGATATATAACTCTATCGTGAGGCTTATCGCCCCGGTACTTGCGTTCACAACTGAAGAGATATGGACTTTCATGGGTAAAGAGGGCTCGGTCCACATGGAGACCTATTATAAGCTGAATGAAAAGTACAGCAACAATGATGTGCATGACAGGATTAACCAGGTGGCGGAGATAAAGAAAGATGTGCTCAAGTCTCTTGAAATACTGAGAAAGGACAAAATTATAAAGACATCACTTGAGGCGGAAATTACTCTTTATGTAAAAGACGCTTCACTTAAAACGCTCCTTGGTTCAATGGGGGAGGAACTCAGAAGGTTTATGCAGGTGGCGAAGGTTATTCTTGCAGATTCTGATGAAGGTCTTACTCAGTACGAGGTTTCAGCGGTTTCAGCTGTTAAGAGCAATGGTAAGAAGTGCGCCAGGTGCTGGAATTTCTTTGATGATCTGGGAAGCGACCCCGAACATCCTGAACTATGTGAAAGATGTACTGCTGTTGTAAAGAATCTTTAATATCAGGGAAAATTTGATGAAAAAACATATAATACCGGTGGTGACTGTTGCGGTCGCACTTGCGGCGGACCTTTACACAAAACACCTTGCCCTTTTAAACCTGGGGTATTACAAAACAGTGGATTTCTTCGGAGGCTTTATCAGGTTTGATCTCACTTTTAACGAGGGGGGTGTTTTCGGCATACTTCAGGGGTATAAAAGTTTTTTTCTCGTGGTCTCAATAGTCGTTCTTGCACTGATGGTGGCCTACTATTTTTATGAAAAGAATATGCCCGGGCTGTTTAGAATTGCCATGGGGCTTATAATTGCCGGCGCTCTCGGTAATATAATAGACAGGCTTATCCCCGGAAGAATAGGCGTTGTCGATTTTATATCAGTGGGGGTTGACGGAGTATACAGGTGGCCCACATTCAATGTGGCGGATATGGTTATTATTGCAGGGGCCTTTCTTCTTGTTATAGTTGTATACAGAGAGGACAGGAAAAAATCCGCAGAGGGAGGGGACACCGCTCAGTAGGTGTCCCTCACTTCAACAGTCCCCTCGGCAACCTTTTCTTCACCTTTGACTGCCTCAACCAGGTATTTCCCGCTGTTATAGAACTGAAGGGTTGTGTTTGCACTGCTTTTGTCAGAATCTGTTTTTACAGTGAAAGTCTTTTCAGCTTTTTTCTTTTCACCGTCTGTTTGCGTGACTTTTACAGTTATTGAATCTGTTTCAAAAGGCGTTTTGCTTTTTATCACAGCCGTGAGGTCCCCTGTGGTAAAAATTTTACCGCAGTTCACACCTTTCCCCTCTGTATCAACACCTTCACAAAAGCTTATCCCTTCGTTTTTTGAACACCCCGCAGCAGTAAGAGCCAGGAGCAGAGTTACAGCTAATTTTTTCATAACCCTCCTATATCAATGAACCCTGAAGTTCTTCATCATCTTCTATTTCGCCTGTATCATTTTTTACTGAGACTTTTTTTGTGCTGACGCTGCCGTTTTCCCCTTTCTGGAGGATTTCTATTTTACGTTCAGCCTCGTCAAGTTTTTCCTGGCATAGCCTGGCCAGCTTTATCCCTTTCTCGAATTCATTTATTGAATCATCAAGACCCAGTGCCCCGCTCTCAAGTTTTTCCGCGATCTCTTCGAGCTCTGACAGGGCTGTTTCAAATGTTTTTTTAGAGTCCCCTTTTTTCTGCTTCTCCATTATTTCTCCCTGATTACTGATGTTACATTCGTGCTTACACGGCCGTCTTTCAGCCTTATATTCAGGCTATCACCATCAGAAATTTTTTCCACACTTTTTATTATTTTATTTTCACTGTCAGTAATTATCGCGTACCCCCTCCCCATTACTGCCAGGGGGGAGAGTTTGTGCACTGCCTGTACCTGCATTTCGAATCTGTGGCGAAGGTCTGACAGTATTCTTTTTTCTATTGAGGAGATGTCCGGTACGCGTAGAAGCCTTTCTTTCTTTTCTGAAATAATATGCTTCATGGAAAGCGCGATCCTGTTCTCTGCGTCATTGAGCATCATATCCCTGTAATTCACCAGTTCATAGGGGGCCCTGAAAATTTTTCTGGATACAATATTTTCCAGACGTGTTTTGTCCCTTGAAAAACTGTTTGAAAGGGCTTTGGATATCCGGTTGTGAAGATATATTATTTCGTCAATGAGATCTTTTTTCTCAGGGATCGCAAGCTCCGCTGCCGCGGAGGGTGTAGGGGCTGCAATGTCTGCCGCGTCATCACTCAGGGGGTGATCTATCTGGTGCCCCACGGCGGAGATTATGGGCACAGGGGATTCAGCGAATGCCCTGACAACGATCTCCTCGTTGAATGCGTAAAGATCCTCGAAGGAGCCTCCTCCTCTTCCAGCTATTATAAGATCAATACCCAGTTCAGGCCTGTTAAGTTCATTTATTGCGCGTACAATTGATTGCGCGGCGTCATCACCCTGAACCTTTGCCGGTGCAATGACAATTTCGATGTTGGGGAACCTTCTAAGGGCCACTTTGATTATATCACGTACAGCAGCCCCTGTGGGGGATGTTGCTATCCCTATTTTTGAAGGGAGAAAGGGGAGTTCTCTTTTTCGGGAAGGATCGAAGAGCCCTTCATCTGTGAGTTTCTTTTTAAGCTGTTCAATCCGCTTCTGCAGTTCGCCCGCCCCTTCAGGCCTTACTGAAAGGACGTTTAACTGGTAGCTTCCCCTTTTTTCAAAAACAGTTATACCCCCGTATGCCAGTACGCTCATCCCCTCCTCAAGCCTGAACTTCAGGTTTTTATTGGCATAACGGAAAAATACGGCGGAGATAACTCCACCCTCATCTTTGAGTGTAAAGTATATATGACCGGAAGAATGGTAGGTGAGGTTGTAAATCTCCCCTTTTATCCAGATATTGTTAAACCCCGGATTTGCTTCCAGTTCGGTTTTTATAATCCTGTTTATCTCTGTTACCGTGTAGAAACGGACTTCAGCATTAATTTCCATAAAACCTGCAGCCTTTTTACTTTTAAGCAGAGTGGATTATTTTAATCATTCTGTCATGCAGAATTCCGTTTGAGGCTAGAATTTCAGGGAATTCCGGATCAAATGTGGCGCCGTCATACTTTGTTACAAGCCCCCCCGCCTCTGTGACTATAAGGCTCCCCGCGGCAGTGTCCCATGGGTGCAGCATCGGTTCCCAGTAGCCGTCGATCCTCCCTGAAGCAAGGTAGCATAGATCAAGGGCAGCGGAGCCTATCCTTCTTATGCCCTGTATGTTGGGGAGAAAGGCGTTGAACTGTCCTGAATTGTTCTTCGCCATATCCTCCTTGGCGTAGGGGAAACCTGTTGCAAGGAGGGCGATCCCGATATCAGCTGTGTCTGAAACATGGATTTTCTCGCCGTTACAGAAGGCCCCTCCTCCATTCCATGAGTGGAACATCTCGTCGTGATAGGGATCATATACCGCTCCGCTGACAATTTTTTTATCAGCAGATGAATAGACACCGATTGAAATGCAGAAAAAGGGGATACCGTGGGCATAGTTATTTGTCGCGTCAAGGGGATCAATGTACCAGGTATAGTTACCCTCTGAATCCTTTCTGCTCCCCTCTTCCGCGATTATCGAATGCTCAGGATAGGAGCTTTTTATTTCAGATACAATAAATTCTTCAGATTCCCTGTCAATATTTGTCACCATGTCAGTGCGGCTTTTATAACTTATCTGTGTTTTTTTTGACCGGAACCCGGAAATGAGAATTTTGCCGGCATTTCTGCACAACTCAATGGCGAATTCGGATAATTCTTCTTCTGTTTTCATAGTTTCTCCGGAAATTTAAAAAGAACCCTCTTTGAGAATGGCTTTCATCTCCAGTGTAAGATTGTCAATCTCCCGCTTCAGGGTATCCAGTTTTGTTTCCGCATCATCAAGCCGGTTTTCCCTCCCCGCGGTCTCCAGCTCAAAGGCCGCGTTATAAGCTCTCGGTGCGGAAAAATTTGCAACAGCCCCTTTTAGCGTGTGTGCTGTTTTTCGGAGGGCATCAGCGTCTTTTCTGTTTATCGAGTCTTCAATTTTTTTAAGAAGTGAAAGTGAGTCATCAAAAAACAGGTCTGTCAGTTCTGCGAAGAGAGAGAAATCTTTGTCCAGCCTGTCCTCAAGTTCGGATCTTTTTATTATTTCTATAGAAGTCATTTGGATACTCCTGATTTTTTACTCGGAAAAATATTAGGTTAATCATCGGTCTGACTATTATAATAGTATTTAAAATATCGATTTTTTAAAGATTATTTTCTTATTTTTATCTCTTTTTAATTACATAACAGAGGATAACAATCCCTTTATCCTGTATTTAAATTCATTATTATAGCAACTAACGATTGGAATAGAACGAATTTGTCATTTCGAAGAAGCGGCAGTGACTGAGAAATCTAATTTTTACCATCATTATTAAGATTTTTCACATTCGTTCGAAATGACAGGGTTTAAATAATAGAGTTCTATTAAATTAAAATAGATAGATATTATCACTGTAAACAGCATTAAAATATATCCCTCTGGAATCTTTTGAGCAGAGTTCATTGATAATATTGCGTACCCTGTTTTTGTAAGATTCATCCAGCCTGAGGTGATAGATCACTGACCCGGTTTCCCTGTCCGGGTCAATTACCCTGTGAGGGCGCTGCTCCATTATATTTTTTACCGTGAAAGGGACATCCAGTTCTTTCAGGGCACTGACTATTTCAGGATTATAATCACGGCTCAACTCGATTCCAAGTTTAGCCCTTGTCATCCCGGTCAGTGTTTTCATTTCAGAGGATTCCCTGACAATGATTATTCTTTTCTCAGAGTTCCGGTGAATCAATTCAATGGCCTTTCTGCTGTCATCCATCGAGTAGAGGGAATGAATACAGATCGCGGCATCATGCTTTTCACCTGTCCAGTTTTCCCACAGGTCATTTATTACAGAGAGTTTTTCCCTTTTCCCCGGTGGGCATTTTCTTAAAATTATATCTGACATTTCTGAAGCAGGTTCAACCACAGTGACACGGTGGCCGGATTCAAGTAATGGTATTGTAAAGAATCCGGTCCCTGCTCCTATATCTATTACAGAGTTGAACCCTTTAAGGGCCTCGATTACAGGTGCGAGGAGTTTCCCCGGATAGCCGGCTTCAGTCTGCTGCCTGTCGTAAAATTCCGCGTAATCATGGTTTTTGAATCTCATAAAGTCCCTTATAGGCAAAAGATAATATAAGCAGAAAAAACTGCCAATGATTAAGATATTTTATAATGGCAGTCTGCCGGTTATTTTGTAAATGAAATATTGCCTCCCTGCATTAAAAATACGGCTGATGAATTTGTTATTGAATTTTAAGGGAGGTGCGGTGATAATTCCTGAAAATCTGTTCTGTTATGAAATTATTTCCGGAACAGATAGCAGACCTGCATGCGGTTTTAGTACTAAAGGTCCCTTGACGTTAAAAAAAGAATGAAGTGACGGTATGCATACAATAAAAGAAGAACTTAAGAAAATATCTCATTTTCTGCTGATGCTTGTTCTCCTCTATGCAGTGAATCTCGGTTTTAATATGCTGTATGACTGGGGCGGGGTGTCAGTCATTGTAAGGGTTTATATAATGGTCCTTTCATGTTATATAATCTATAATTTTTCCCAGCTCGATGCGGATGAACTGCGGGAGGTATACAGGGAAAGGTATGGAAGAAGAGGGACCATATATCTTTTTATTGTTACGAGGATATTCCCTTTTCTCTTCATCTATCTTATGACAGTTATTTTCACTCTCATAAATTATGTACAGAATTCCCACTGGCCTTACGAGCCTCTGGTGAGACTTCTGGACGGAAGGTATTCCAATACTGTTATATATGCACTTATCCTCTTTGTTGTTCTCAGACTGAAAATAAGGCCCGGCATATCAATCCCGGTTTTTATTGCGGCGGCCTTTGTTTATTTTTATCTGGACAGGCTTTTATATTCTATTTTTGAACCGGGTGCCGGAGTCTCTGTTATAAAGGCTACAAAATTTGCAGGTTTTTATTTTATACTGATGTATGGGTATTCAAAAAGAAGGTTTAAATTATTTCAATCCGCTTTTGCGGGGGCGTTTTCAGGAATTTTCACCTTTGCCTCTCTCGTTTTAGCATTGTTTTTAGTTTTTTCTTTTTCATCGCCTCAGGGTAAGGTTTATTCCATGACCGCAAAAAATCTTCTCAAATATGGTTTCTATCAGGTCTATCAGCAGTTTGAATTTTCTGTGTCTGAATACAGTAAAACCAATGATGTAACGGATCTGATTCTCTTCGCTGAAAGGGGCAAAAAAGAGATAAATTTTTCAGCCGCAAAATGGGAGGAGTTTATTCTTGATTCTGGAATGTCCGATGCTGACTATATCTTCAGGTATCTGAATAGTGAGAAGATAATTCTTGATTTCAGCAGGATATCGCAATACGCTGTTGCACAGTCGGTTAAAAATCCGGATAATTTTCTTAAAGCTGTTCATTTCAAAGAATATTTTTCGCTGTATTATCATGCGAAGAGCGATGACTTTTTTTTATTTTACGAGAATGGGGATTCTACTGTAAAGAAATGGATCATTGATATACTGGCCTATACCGGGGATTATGATTCCATAAGTTTTCTTGTGGACCGTCTTACTGATATTGACAGAAAAATTTCAGAAAGCGCGTATAATTCACTTAAGGAGATTTCAGGGCTTGATCCTGCCGGGGATGGAAACAGGGACATTCATGATCTTGAGGTTGTCAATATATTCAGGGATTACACCGCGAAATTCAAAAGGCAATAGTATCCCTGTAGTAAAGACAGTATCCGGTTAAAGGGCATGAATGGCATAGCGGGTTTCTTGCCCTGCATAACTCACGGCCGTGCCTGATAAAGAGAAGGTGGGCGTCCCTCCATCCGGCTGGCGGTATGATTTCACACAGGTCCTTTTCAACAGTGTCCGGATTATCACTTGCGGTGAATCCAAGTCTTTTCGCTATCCTTCCCACATGCGTATCAACAGCCAGGCCCGGAATTCCGTAACCGATTGACAGGATTACGTTGGCTGATTTCCTCCCGACGCCGGGCAGTTCAAGAAGTTTTTCCATCTCTCCCGGGAGTTCCCCTCCGAATTTTTCTTTTACCATCCGTGAAAGTGCCACAATGTTTCGGGATTTGGCGTGAAAGAAACCGGTACTTTTTATTATTTTTTCGACATCAGCGGTGTGCGCTTCGGCAAGTTCATCAAAGCCGGGGTATTTTGCAAAGAGTTCTCCTGTTACTGAGTTGACCTGTTTATCTGTAGTCTGTGCTGAGAGAACAACTGCTATGGTGAGTTCAAAGTTGTTCCTGAATTTAAGGTCAGGCTGTACTTCACCGTAAATTCCGGCCAGAATCTCAAGGACCTTCGTCGCATTTTTTGCAGTGATTTTATTTTTCACAGGCAAGTTCCTTTATTATTTCCGAGACCAGTTCAAGTGCCTTCCCCCTGTGGCTTATACTGTTTTTTACATTCAGATCAAGCTCTGCCATTGTTTTCCCGAATTCAGGGAGATAGAATACAGGATCGTATCCGAAACCTTTTGCACCTGCAGGTGCCAGTGAAATAGTCCCCTCACAGATGCCCTCGGTAAGGAATTCTCTTCCGTCAGGCATGGCAACAGCTATTGCGCACACGAATCGGGCCCCTCTTTTCCCCTCCGGAACTGTTTTCATTTTTTCAAGAACGAGAAGGTATCTCCCCCGATCATCAAGTCCATCCCCTCCGTATCTTGCGGAATATACACCGGGCTCTCCGTCCAGCGCGTCGATAACAAGCCCGGAGTCATCAGCCATTGAGGGGAGGCCGGTGAAATCACGGATTATCCTGGCCTTTTTCATGGCGTTCCCGCTGAAAGTATCGGAATCTTCTATTATTTCAGGTATGTTCCTGAATTCTGAAAGCGGTATTATTTCAAGGTGAGGGGCATCTGAAAATTTGTTCTTTATCTCAATAATTTTATTGCGGTTACCCGTTGCTATTACAAGTTTCATAATTATCCGTCCAAATCTTTTCACATTTTACATGCTGCATGTTGATGATTGTCTTTTTATTCACTATTATTAAATTATAAGCTTTGAGTTGCCTGTCCGTCTGAGTGCAGTTTTATACAATTACTTCAGGCACGGGCTGCAACCCGGCGATAACTATGTATTGACTGGATTTTAAAGATAATTGGCAATAAAAAAATGATAAAGAGCAGAAATCAGAATATGCGAAACATTTTGTACTGGGTGGTCAAGATATTCATCCCCAATCTGGTTCTGGCGTTGTTTGTCCTTGGGCTTCTCTTTTACAGGGAGAACATTGAGGGGACTACGTATATCATGCTTATATCGGGGATGTTGATATATTTTGTCCTCAGGTTATATTTTTATTATTACAGGGTCGGTTTTTTCCTGTGGAACAACATCAGAAACCTGAGACAGATAATTAATGAGTTCAAGAAAGGGAAGTTTGTGCTGAATGAATCGGACATAATTGTTTCTGATAAAATTTCACAGGTTCTCAGGGAACTTCTTACTGTGGGTAAACAGTTTGATTCCATTGTTACCTCCCAGAGTGATGAACTGAAGAAGTTTCACGAAATATACAGCCATATAATCTGCTCCATTAATTCACATTTTGTTGTTATTGACAGGGATGAGAACGTTATATACGCGAACGAGGGATTCTGCAAAAAGTTCAGTGTTGAAGCTGACAGGGTCATAGGGAAGGGGCTGAATTCCCTGTTCTATTTTGTCAATACCAGGCTGAAGATGGGGATCAGCCAGGTTATGAAGGAACAGGGGGCCGACACCGTTGTCCTTAAAAATGTTCATCTCATGTCCATCCACAGAAAATCTATAATATCTGATCTAAAGATTTCATATATGACTTTGAACGATGAGCCGCAGGTGGTAATTATAATCGATGATATAACGGACCGCTTCAGCAAGGATTACCATGCGTCAATCCTGAGCCATCTCTCTGAAACCATGGGAGAGGAAGCTGAAGCTGAAACCACTTTCTACAATATACTTGTCGGTGTGACATCCGGTTCCGGGCTCGGGTTTAACAGGGCAATGCTTTTTATGCTGAACGAGGATGTACTTACCGGAAAGATGGCAGTGGGGCCTGATTCTTTTGACGAGGCGATTGAGATATGGAATTCACTATCTTCCACTGACACGGACTATACGGTGCAGTATCCCATTGAAATAAAAAGGGGGAACCTTTTAAAAAAGGTGCAGGGCTATAGTATAAGTCTGAGCGAAGATAATATATTTACCCGGGTGGTAAAAAACAAGGAGAGGGTCCATGTCCAGGATTCCTGGAATGACGAAAGGCTGGATGAGGAGATAAGAAGTTTTATGGAGGTGGATGAATTTGTGGCAATGCCCATGATCTCCTCCGGCAAGGTCATAGGGCTGATTATTGCTGACAACAAATATAATATGACAGGGATCTCTTCCCAGAGTATTGATCTTCTTTCAATTTTTACGTTTCAGGCGGCGTTTCTGATAGAAAACTATCTTAATCTGACTGAAGTGAAAAAAGAGATGAAAAAGCTGGAGGAGAGGCAGGATGCCATAGTGGAATCAGAAAAGATGGCAGCAGTGGGGAGGATAGCATCGCACATCGCCCATGAAATAAGAAATCCCCTTGTTACAATGGGAGGCTATGCCAAGAGGATACTGAAGCATTCATCTGACGGCAGCCCTGACCTGAAAAAGATAACAAAGTCCGCTGATATTATTCTCAAGGAATCTGAACGTCTCGAAAAGATACTGTCAAATGTAATGGACTTTACCAAACCGTCGAAGTATATAAAGGAGTTCAATGATATAAACCATATAATACGGGACACCTACAGGCTCCTGAAAAATGTCCTTCTTGAAAAGAGTATAAAAGTGAGGATGGATCTGGATGAGGGCCTCCCGAATGTGAAGTCTGATTTCAACCAGATGAAGCAGGTGCTTCTTAACCTGTTTCAGAACGCAATTGACGCTACTCCTTCCGGGGGCGGGATACATATAATCACCGAAAGCGATGAGGCCAGTATAATTGTCCGTTTTATTGACAGCGGGAGCGGAATAGATGCGGACAACCCTGACGTGATATTTGAACCATTCTTTACTACAAAAATTACAGGTGTGGGCCTTGGACTGGCGAATGTCAGAAAGATTATAAAAGACCACAGGGGAAAAATATGGGCATTTAACAGGGAGGAGGGGGGAGCGGAATTCGTTATAAAGATACCTCTCCCCGTTGTTGAACAGAAAGCGGTAATTAATGAAGAAAATATCTG
This sequence comes from Spirochaetota bacterium, assembly GCA_036745755.1. Lineage (GTDB taxonomy): Bacteria > Spirochaetota > UBA4802 > UBA4802 > UBA5550 > UBA5550. Next base: position 23,522 of record DAIOFM010000022.1, read on the forward strand.
AGAAAAATTTGATAATATCAGTGTAATTGGTTAGTTTAAGTAAAAATAAACACCGGGTTAAATATATGCCAAAGTTATTAATTGTTGAGGACGAGGAAAATCTTAGAGAATTATATGCCGAGGATCTTGAAGAGTCCGGATATGAAGTTGAAAAGGCCATGAACGGCAAAGAGGCGATGGATCTTGTGAAAAAAGGCGGCTTTGACCTTGTAATAATGGATATCAGGATGCCGGAAATGGACGGGATAGAGACTCTCGGTAAGATTATTACAATGGAGAAGAAACTCCCTGTTATAATCTATACAGCATATTCCAATTACAAGAGTAACTTTATGACATGGACAGCAGACGCATACCTTACAAAATCGTCAAACCTTGATGAGCTGAAGGGCAAGATCAGTGAACTCCTTGCTCCCAGGGAGGCTCAGGGGTAGAAGGTGCACCTGGAAGTTTCAGATTCCCATACTGTTACGGATTCAACAGCGAGTTCCTCTGACGTTTTTTGAAGTTCCTCCTGTGCCCTTTCCGCAATAAACTTCGCAATATTCTCTGAACTGGGATTTATCCTGTCAAAAGGCTCGATTTCATTGATGTTTTTGTGGTCAAGGTAATCCGTTATATTTTTCAGGATTGCCTTGAGCTCATGGAAATCTATAAGCAGGCCTATGTCATTAAGCTGCTCCCCTTTGACGTTCATTACAACTTTCCAGTTGTGGCCGTGAATGTTTTCACATTTTCCCTTGTATCCCCTGAGCTGGTGGGCTGAAGCGAAGTGGTCTTCTATAGTAAGTACGTACATTTTTTTCTCCTGTAGTGTTGCTGTTGGTTATTGAACATTTTTTATAACTTCGGGTGAGAAGTTTTGTTCTTAAATATAAAAGTTTACGAAATTATGATAGTAATGTCATTCCGGTT
>DAIOFM010000022.1:24536-40498 GCA_036745755.1 Spirochaetota bacterium
TTTTGTTCTTAAATATAAAAGTTTACGAAATTATGATAGTAATGTCATTCCGGTTATGACGCAGTCAAATACCGGAATCTCAAGGACACTGAATTTTTTCTGCATTACAGAATTGATTAAATAAAAGCCCCGAGTGATTTTGAAATTTTTTCTATCTCCTTTTTGGTAAGAGTCGGGTAGAGCGGAAGTGAATAGAGCTTTTTGGAAAGCCTGTCCGCGTTGGGATAATCGAAACCTTTAAAGCCGAGCAGTTCATGGTTGGGATGCGCTATTACTCTTTCCAGTTCAATGCCGTTCTTCTTCCAGTACTTTTCCACCCTTTCTGACGGTGCGTCAAAAATAAGGGGAAATGTCTGGTATGCCGAGGAATCACTGAAGGGGTAGAGCGGCCTGTGGGATGTAATACGGGCGGATTCATAATATTTCATGGCAATCTCCCTCCTCCTTTTTATGAAGTTTTTCAGCTTCATGGCCTGTGTCATCCCCATGGCCCCCTGCAGGTCGGTCATGGTAAAATCGAAATTCACTGTCTCACTGTTTCCTCCGCGAAGATCTCTCATGGATGAAAAGTATTTTGAATTATTGGTAAGTACGGCCCCGCCGTTCCCCGTAGTGATTATCATTGATGGGGCAAAGGAGGCAACTGTAAATGAACCCGCTGAACCTGCCGGTTTATCATTATATTCTGTACCTATTGAGTGTGATATATCAATTATTACAGGTACATTCAGTTCTTTCAGCTCATCTGAATCGTAATGGAAACCAAACATGTCTCCCGCAATCACCGCTTTGGTCTTTTCCGTGATTTTTTCCTTTATTGCCGCGGCGGAGGGGAACACGGAGTTATCTTCAGAATCCACAAGTACAGGTTTTCCCCCCGTGAGTTTTATGGCGCTCAGAGGCGCGCTGCTGAAAAAAGAGGGGAGTATTATTTCGTCATCCGGGCCGGTTTCAAGTGCCTTGAGGATCAGTATATAGCATGATACAAGGGAGTTAACAGCAAGGGGATATTTCAGTCCCGTGATATCTGAAAGAACAGATTCAAAGTTTTTTACTGTGCTGCCTGTAGTAAGTTCATCGTGGATCATGCAGTCAAGCACGCCTTCAAGCTCTTTTCGCGTTATTGTAGGTTTACTGGAAACAATTTTCATTTATCACCCGCTTTTATCAGTCTGATGTATTCTGAAATCTGAAAGAATATACATTGAAGGTTATTTAAGCAAATATATGCACAGGTCAAGGATTTTTGTGACATAAAGGGAAATTTAGGATAAAGGGCTGATGCTTTTTGTCCGATATAATAAACAGGTGTTTGTATATTTGGAGGTATTAGAGATGAAAAAACTGCTGAAAGGATCCGCGATCTCTCTTATAGCTATTATAGTTTTTCTGATTATTCCCGGTTGTACTCCGGGTAAAGCTCAGACAAGGGGGAACGATTATAAAGGGAGCTTCCAGACCGAGGAGTTTGAAGCTTTCGACCGAAGCGACAGGGGGAGGGATGATGAAATTCCGCCTTACAGGAATGACGGGAAAGTCTCTTCATCAAACGGGAATTACCCCTCAAGCCAGGAGTATGATAATAATATTGCCGGGATAAAAAAGGACTACGACAGGAACAACAATTCCTCCGGGGCCTATAATAACAACGGAAGAGACTCTTATAGCGATTACGAATCTTCCGGTGCATCGAATTACAACGAGAGAAGTAATTCCGGTTATTCAGATAGTGAAATGAGGAGTGACAGATTTTACCAGAAGGGTGTTGCTTCCTGGTATGGAAGGGAGTTTCACGGAAGGGTAACTGCTTCAGGTGAAAAATTTGATATGAACAACTATACTGCTGCTCATAAAACACTTCCCTTCGGAACAATTGTTGAAGTGAAAAACCTTAATAACGGCAGGGCGATCCGTCTCAAGGTTAATGATCGCGGGCCATACAGAGGGAACAGGATTATAGACGTATCATACGGCGCCGCAAAACAGCTTGATATGGTTAAATCGGGAGAGGCAACAGTGGGAATTAATGTTATCAGGATGGGCAGCAGTAATTCTGCGGGCGCGGGGAATTACAGTTCAAAATACGTTGAACCGGTTTCCAATGATGAATACCCTGAGAGAAGGGTAAGAAACAGCGGCTACGATGATTATGCTGATACGGGCGATATAAAGCTCCAGGCAGGGGCGTTCTATTCAAGGAGAAATGCCGAGAACCTGAAATCCAGGATTGAAGGGATGACAGACAGGCCTGTAAGGGTTGTACAGGACGGCGAGTTTTTCAAGGTAAGAGTTGAAGGCTTGAGAAACAGGAGCGAAATGAACAGGGTCAAGGATTCACTCAGCAATGAAAATATATCTTCATTTTCAGTAGACTAGAATTAATTATTTCAGAAATTGTAAGAAACAGGGGGCTGGAGCCCCCTGTTCTGTTTACCGGTTATTTTATGTTTCCCCTCAGTTTCCCGAGAAATTTGACCATCTCATCATAATCCCTGTCCCTTATAATGTGGGTAAGGTAGGAGAGCTGCTGGTTTATGCTCTCAATCTGTTTCAGGGTATAGGGATTAAACAGTATTTCCGACAGGAGATAATCGTCCTCTGAAAGCACGCCGCGTGCAATCTCCATATGTTTTTTAAAAGTTGTTCCCGGAGCGTCAATTTTTTTCATGCAGGCTGCGAATACAAGTGATGACGAGAAAGGCGTTGAAAGCGAGTAGGCTGTTATTCTGTCGTGCTCTTCAAAACTGTATTCATATATATTAAGTTTGACCTTTTCAAAAAGTTCATGGAAAAACTTTTTGCCTGCGGGATCAGATTCGCTGATGATAACAGCGTTTTCCGAACTCAGGTCCCTGACGTTACCGAAAGTGGGGCCGAACATCGGGTGGGTTGAAACAAACTTTCTCCCTGACTTCTTATAAAAATCGGCAAGGCCGTTTTTTACCGAGGCAATATCCGCTATTATACATTTTTTAGGTATAAGCGGCAGTACCTGTTCGAAGACCTCTTCGGTCTTCTGCAGGTTTACGCAATTAATAAGAAGCTCCGGTTTGAATCCGGTAATTTCCTCAAGCTCCATGAAACGTTTTATATTTATAAAATGTTTCAGGTGTTTCGGGTCTGAGTCGTACACCGCCACATCATGGTCAAAGCATAATTCCTCTGTGAGCCAGGTCCCCATTTTGCCGGCTCCGATAATAACTATTTTCATTACAGGTCTCCTTTCATCATATCATCAGTAAAAAATTTTTCACAGTAGCAGCCCAGAAGTTTCATGTCTGACGTGGCCTCCGCAGCCAGCTCCAGGGCCTCCATTACAACCTTATCGTTTTCTGACCCGTCAAAGTCGAGGAAGAAGGAGTAGTGCCCTGGTTTAGTGGGGATTGATTCAATCCGTGTGAGGTTAATTCCTCTGTTTGCGAAAATTTCCAGGGTGTTGAAAAGAGTACCCGATTTGTGTTCTGTTGTGAATGTTATTGAGCATTTGTTGCCCTCTGCCTGTTTTTTCTCTTTTGAGAGAATCAGGAATCGTGTCCGGTTGACGTTTGAATCCTCAACATTCTCCTTTAGAATTTCAAGGTTGTATAGTTCTGCAGCCAGTCTGCCGGCTATACAGGCCGTTGCTCTCGGTTTTTTTTCAGTAAGCATCATGGCGGCCCCTGCGGTGTCATAAAATGGAACAGGAACAAGATTGTTGCGGAAAAGGAAGTTCCTGCACTGTGACAGGGCCTGCGAGTGTGAATATACCTCCCTTATCTCCCTGTGGTCTGTGCCCGGGAGCATCATGAGACTGTGATGTATAGGCATATCAACTGCTCCCACTATATAAAGCCCGGTATTGATCAGCAGTTCGTTGACAGGACCCACTATGCCTCCGAGGGTGTTCTCAACCGGGACAACACCGTAGTCGAACATTCCTGAATCGACACCTTCAAAAACCCCGTTGAAGGTGGTGCAGGGAATGGTAAGGAGGTCATGGTTCCATCTTCTCGCGGCCTCTTCGCTGTAGGCCCCGTGCTCGCCCTGGAACCCGATAACCTGGTAATTCCTTGACTGGAGTTCTTTGCTCCATGATATAATCAGCTTATACATCGATTCATTAAAGCCCGGCTCCAGAAGGAGATTCGGTGTATGTTTTATTTTTTCCAGAATTTCCTGCTCACGTGCAGGGTCTTCAATACTGCTTTTGAACTTGTTGGCAAGCAGGGCCTGTTCCATCCTGTCATTCAGGAGTTTCAGTATTTTAGCATCGATCTGGTCTATGGTGTTTCTTATCTCTTCAAGTTTCATAGTTCTGCTCCGTTTAAATATATGCTTTATTTATCAGATACATGTCCGCCGATGCTATGGCAGCGCATGCTTCAAATACGACAGGTGTACGGAGTGTAACGCACGCATCGTGCCTCCCCCGTATTTCAAGATTTTCCGCAGAGCCGCTTTTTATGTTAAGCGTTTTCTGCGGTATGCTGATGCTTGGAGTCGGCTTTACAGCGACCCTGAAAATTATCTCGTTTCCGTTTGTTATGCCGCCGTTAATGCCTCCGGTATTATTTGTAGCGGTTTTTCCGTCAGGTGAGATGATCAGGTCATTGTTTTCGCTCCCCTTCATGCGTGCGGCGTTAAAACCCGCTCCGAACTCCACCCCTTTTACTGCGGGTATGGAGAAAAGCAGGTGGCTTAAAACTGATTCAAAAGAGTTGAAAAAAGGCTCACCAAGGCCGCAAGGGAGACCCTTTATTTTTACCTGCACAATTCCACCAAGGGAATCGCCTGACTTTATGGCCTCATCGAGAACCCCGGCGTAATCCTTTACTCCTCCGATCTCAACAATTTCAGATGATATTTCCATTGCAGGAACAACTTTTTTCGCAATAGAACCGGCTGCAACCACGGCAAGTGTCATCCTTCCTGAAAAGTGGCCCCCTCCCCTGTAATCGTTAAAGCCGCGGTATTTTTTCATTGCCGTAAAATCCGCGTGTCCGGGCCTGGGGTGGGTTTTCAGACTTTCGTAATCCCCTGAACGGGTGTTGCTGTTTCTGAAGATTACCGTAAGGGGAGAGCCGGTTGTGCGGCCGTTAAACATTCCGCTTAAAATTTCCGGCATGTCAGATTCCACCCTGGGTGTAGTGCCTGAAGCGCCCGGTTTTCTCCTGACGATGTCTGTCTCCATGTCCGCCCCGGAGAATTCAATCCCTGCAGGCACGCCGTCAAGCGTAACCCCGATTGCAGGGCCGTGAGACTCGCCGAAAAGTGATACCCTGAAAAGCGTACCGAAACTGTTCATTTCACCGATACCCCCAGTTTTATAATATGATCAAAAAATTCACTGTACGATTTGCTGACACATTCAGCGCCGTTTATTGCAACATGTGAAGAGGCTCCCAGTGCCGCAATGGCACAGGCCATTGCTATCCTGTGATCTCCGTGCGATTCAACTTCACCGCCTGTCACCGGGGCGCCGCGGATTATCATCCTGTCAGGGAGAAGTTCGATCTCCCCTCCAATCTTTTCAAGCTCGGTTTTTATCGTGTTTCCCCTGTCGCTCTCCTTGTGCTTCAGCCTTTCAGCACCGTGAATGACTGTTTCGCCGCTGCAGTAAAGAGCGAGCGCGGCAAGGGGAGGGAATAGGTCCGGGCACTCTGTGGCGTCAAACTCGAATCCTTTAAGCGCGCTTTTTCTGATTTCAATAGAATCCTTTTTCACTGAAATATCGGCTCCTGCTGACTTTAGCGCATCCACCACCGCCCTGTCCGGTTGTGATGAGCCGGTGCTTATGCCGTTAACTGTAATATCTCCGGCTATGGCCCCGGCGCAGAGAAGGAAGGCCGCTCCGCTCCAGTCCCCTTCAATTTCGATTATCCCGGGCCTGAATTTCTGGTTCCCTTTTATTTTGAACTCCCTGTAGTCATGGTTCTCAATCTCAACAGAAAACTGTTTAAGAATATTGATTGTAAGATCTATATATTCCCTGCTCTTCAGGTTGTTTACACTTAACAGGGAGTCTTTCGTGCAGGAGGGGAGTGCCATGAGAAGCCCTGTAAGAAACTGTGAACTCATGCTTCCGTCAATTTCTGTTGCCCCGCCTGAGAGTTTCCCTGAAACCTTTAAGGGGAGCCTGCCGTTTTCTGATGAGATCTCCGCCCCAAGTTCCCTGAGCGGCCCTTCAATCGCTGACACAGGACGTTCTGCAAGGGACTTTTCACCCGTAAGGGTAAGTTCAGTACCGGTCAAAGCGGCAACAGGGGTAAACATCCTTATGCAGAGACCGGACTCTCCGCAGTGAAGTGTATCAGTCACAGGTTTCAGCCCCCCGGATATAAGCACATGGTCAGAAACTTTTTTTATCCCGGCGCCCAGGCCCTCTGCCACTCTCATGGCCGCAATTGAATCATCGCAGAAAGTGGGGTTCACAAGCATGCTCTCCCCGTCTGCAAGGAGGGCGGCCGCGATGCTTCTCTGCATAGCGCTTTTTGATGCCGGGGCTTTAATGCTCCCCTTTATTTCAGAAGGATAAACGTATCTCTTCATTTATTAACTCCGTAATTTTTTCAGGTTCCCCTTCAGATATTACCAGTGTTCCGTACAGTGAGGCGTACATGCCGATCCTTCTGCTGAAAAGAGGAATCAGTTCTTCAGGGCTCTTCATCCCTTCAAGGAGAGGCCTGGTGCCGTCATTTCCGCGCCTCAGTGTCTCCTCCATTGATGTGTAGAGCCAGAAGGGGAGTGTCTCTTCAGCAAGGAAGTTCCGGTTCTCTTCTTTAATGACCGCTCCTCCGCCGCAGGAGAGCACAATCCCTTTCTTCCCGCGGAAAGAGAGGAGAACATCAGTTTCCATCTCCCTGAACTTCTCTTCACCGTAATTTCTGAATATATCTGTTATGCTCATTGACTGTTTTTTCTCAATTATCGCATCTGTGTCTGCGAATTCGTATCCCATTTTCTCTGCCAGCAGCATGCCTATGCTGCTTTTCCCTGTTGCCATGAATCCTGTCAGAGAAATAATCCCCTTCATCTCATGCGCGGATTCCAGGGCATCAGAGAGTATTTTTTCATCCGGGAGAAATCCGAGAAAATGTCCGCAGGCATGGATTCCCTGGTGGATAAGCCACTCCTCCCCTCCGATAAATTCAAAACCGAGTTCCGGTGCAAGATCGCAGTAATGTGACTTTTTATATCCGGCGTCAAAAAACAGTGCGCCTATTTTTATTCCCCTGATGTCCAGTGCGCCTATTTCATAAGGGATAGTGTTTACAATAATATCTGAATCTGTAATTTCTCCTCTCAGTGACTCAAGCTTTCTGAATAGAGAACCGGTCTTTGCCGCCGCTTCTTCACCCTGTCCGATAAATTTATTCAGGATTATAACTTCAGCCCCTTCCTTTCTCAGGCCGTATGCCGCTGCGATTCCCGCTCCACCGGCTCCAAGAACCAGGCATTTTTTTCCTTTAAGGCTGCCGGTCCTTTTTACAAGCGGTTCGGTTACTCCAAGGAAGTCGGTGTTGAATCCTGTCAGACTGCTGTCACTGTTTAAAATTGTGTTTACCGCTCCGATGGAACCCGCGTCTCCTGAGACAGAGTTGATGAAAGGGATTACGCTCTCCTTGAAAGGGGCTGTTATGTTCATCCCTCTGAATTTCAGTTCCCCTATCAGCCGGGCGGCATCTGAAGCGGTACTCACCGCGCATCTTATATATGCCCCGTCTATTTTTTTATGCCTGAATATCTCCCTGAACATGTAAGGGCTTCTGCTGTGCAGAACAGGGGAACCGGCAACGCCGAGCAGTATGTGCTGATTTTCACTCATCAGGAGTTCCCTATCATATCGATTATGTTTTGCAGGGTCGCGGAATCGATCTGCCCGGGCGCTGTTTCTCTTTCAGCATCAAGTGACGCGTAGGTGAAAGGGGCGCCAAGGAGAGGTGCGGCGATTCTTGTTATTTTTCCCGCTTCTCCCATGCCTATTGATATTATCGGTCTCCCTAAAGAATAGAGGGAGAGGAGCCTGGACGCGTCACTGCTGCTGTTGGCCTGGCATGCTATTTTAGCAACGTCAGCCCCGCTTTCAAAGCACCATGATATAATCTGTTCCAGTTCCCGCATAACCGGGGTTTTTTTATAGTCATGGTATGATATTATTACTTTGCAGTCCGTTCCAGCAGCACATTCCCTGATGTCATCTTTAAAGGAGTCATCGTTTTCAACTTCCACGTCAACATACGATGCACCGAGTTTTATAGCTGCCCTGAGTATCTCCTTTCTTTTTTCTTCCTTCAGGCCCTCTACCGGTCTGTATGTGGCCACGGTTTTCCCTGAAGTGAATATTTTTTCAATGTCGCTGTCTGAAAATTTTATCCTGTCAAGGCGTACTTCGGAAATTTCATTTTCACGTATTATTCTGCATGCTTCGTCAGCAGTAACATCGGCAATGCTCACGCAGATCATCAGCAGCCTCCTTCTTTCTGTAGTATGTCATTCAACATGACAGAGAGTTCACTGAACCCGATACCTTTAATTAAAGGTTTTCCCGGTTTTTCCAGCAGGACAAAATTTACACTCTCAGATTCGCGTTTTTTGTCCGATTCAACGGCGTTCATTATATCATTCAGATTATCTTTACTTATAATGCCTTTTGTCCCCGATGGGAGACCGAAATACTGAAGCAGTGATTTAATATCCTCCACTGCGGCTTTATCCGTAATTCCCTCCATCAGTGATATATCGAGCGCGATTCCTGTGCCTGCGGAAACGGCAAATCCGTGCTTCAGCCCTTTGACCTTTTCAATGGCATGGCCTATTGTGTGCCCGAGATTAAGCACCCTGCGCGGGCCGTTTTCCCTTTCATCCGCTTCAACAATACCCGCCTTGTACCTGACGCACCGGTAAACAGCTTCTGAAACAGCGTCCATATCCATTGAACGGATTTTTTCCCTGTTTTGCGAAACAAAGTCAAAGAGTCCATCGTTTTCAAGGCATGCAGTCTTGACCAGTTCAGCCAGGCCGTTTGTATACTCCTCATCCGGCAGCGTTTTAAGCATGCCGTGATCACAGATAACAAATTCAGGCTGCGAAAATACTCCTGCCATATTTTTGGTCATGTCCACGTTAACACCGTTTTTCCCTCCGACGCTTGCGTCAACCTGTGAAAGGAGGGATGTTGAAACAAATCCGAACCGTATACCCCTCATGAATATTGATGCCGTGAAGCCGGCGATGTCTGAAACAATTCCCCCTCCTATACCGATAAGAAAGGTGTTTCTGGTGCATCTCAGCTCAATCATTCTCCTTATTATATTTTCAACAGTGGAGAGGTTTTTTATTCCCTCCCCGGTCCCTAGCTCGATTACAGGGTAGCCTTTAAAGGATGAAGAGTAATATTTAAGAATATTGCAGTCTGTAATTATAACACTGTTTTCAGGCGCTGCAAATTTCCTGATGGCAGAGAGTGTTTCTCCGGTATATACAGTGGATTCCCTGTTTTCCAGGGTGATTCTGATTTCTCTCAAGTTACTCCTCCGGTTCGGTCTCCGAGTAGATTGTTTCATCCATAAATTTTTTCAGTTTAAAAACTTTTTCCGTGAGGCTGGCGAACTGTTCAGGTGTAAGCTGCTGATCGGCATCACTGAGGGCCTCTTTAGGATTTATGTGTACTTCAAGGATGAGGCCGTCCGCTCCTGCCGCAACTGCTGCAAGGCTCATCGGTTCTATGAGGCTCAGTTTACCTGTTCCGTGTGAGGGGTCAACCACAACAGGAAGATGCGTTAATTCCTTGATGGCCGGTACAATGCTTAGATCAAGGGTATTCCTTGTGTACGTTTCGAATGTCCGTATCCCCCTTTCGCAGAGTATGACATTGGGATTGCCTTCAGCTAATATGTATTCAGCGCAGTTCAGCCATTCACGCAGTGTTGAGTACATTCCTCTTTTGAGTAAGACCGGCTTATTTGATTTCCCCACCTCTTTCAGGAGAGAGAAGTTCTGCATGTTTCTTGCGCCTATCTGAAGGATGTCCGCATATTCGCATACCCATGAAACATCCCGCGGGTCTATGACTTCAGTTACGATGGGGAGGCCGGTTTTCTGTTTTGCCTTTTCAAGAATTTTCAGCCCCTTGAGTCCGAGACCCTGGAAATCGTAAGGCGAGGTTCTCGGTTTGAACGCCCCTCCTCTGAGCATGTTTCCTCCCCCTTTTTTAACGGCATCCGCTGTGAGAAGTGTCTGCTCCTCGCTTTCAACGCTGCATGGCCCTCCGACAATGATGAAATCCCTGCCGATTTCACAATTACCTACTTTAAAAAATGTACTTTTTTTACCTGAATCATTGAATTTAACAAGTTTGAGATTCTTCATATTATTAACTCCCTTTGCCGAAGCAGATTTACCTAAAAAAAAAAGACCCTTTGAGTTTCATCAAAGGGTCTTTTTCTATATATACCTGAATAAAACTCGATCACTCTACAGTGTAGTTTCCGTAAAAATAAAAATAGAAAAAGCCAAAGCTGTATGACTTTGGTCCTGTGAGCGCGAAAGCTGCAAGTGAGCTGTTTTTTCTCAAGTTTTTCATAGGTTTTTAATTTTGTTGATGAAGCAATTACAGCTGACTGCCTGGTCTGTCAAACAAATTTTTATAATGACGGCAAAAAAATAATAATTCTTATTTTCTACCATAAATATAATGAAAAATATAATAAAAAACAGCCTCAAAATAAAAAATCAGATTATAATTTCTCCTGTTATTCCTTTAAGTCCGTCGGCTATATCATTGAGCAGCCGTGTTGATTCATTAATTCTTTTTGAAATATTCACAATTTCACCGGCCTGTGAGGCTATGTCTGATGTAGTACGGCTCGATTCTTCAGTTGCCAGTTTCTGATCAGAAGTCGCTTCCTCTATTGAGCGGCTGAAATTATGCACTCTGTCATTAAGGTTCCTGATGGTTTTTATCGTTATATCTATATCGCCTATTTTGTCCACTGCCACGTCAATCTGCTTCTTGATGGAATCGATGGCCCCGTGAAGTCTGTCTGTCAGGGATGATGAATCTTCAATAAGGTGGGTGCTTTCGTTTATCAGTTTTGTGCTTTCATTGATTATCCGTTCAATCTCTTTGGAGTTTCTTGTTGTCTCATCCGCCAGTTTTGAAATCTGTTCAGCAACTATGGCAAATCCCCGTCCTGCAGTGCCTGCGCGTGCGGCTTCTATGGAGGCATTGAGGGAGAGGAGGTTCACATTGTCAGCTATGTCATTTATCAGCTGTATGAAATTTGACATCTCCCGGCTTTTTGTCTGGACTGTGTTAAATCTTTCCCTTGTTGTTTCAATATGTGTAAAGGACTTCTCGGAGAAGCTGAGTACATCGCCAAGAGACCTCTGAACCTCCAGTGAGTCGCCCTGCAGTGAATCATTTACCGTCTTAAGATCGTTTATGGCTTCCACTGTTATATTCATCTCTTCGTACAGGGAGCGGGAGGTGCTGTTTACCGCATCAGCGTCAGTTGTCAGGTTGTCCAGGGCGCCGGTGATCTGCTTAAGGGCCGCGGCCTGGTTTTCAGATATGCCGTTCATGCTCGTGGATATCTCCTCCTGCTCAGTGGCGTGCTTTTTCATCAGTATAATCGAGTTGTGGACAGAGCGGGCCATCTCTTTAAGGGAGCCTATATAGTCCAGGGATTCATTGTGTTTCGCCACCGTGAGCTTCAGGAGGTGCCTGGCTGCCGTGGCGCCTGTAGTTGCCCCGAGACCGACCATGAGATAAAGGATATACCGCACCATGAGGTTACTGGCCGGCCCTCCCGGAATGAGTTCCGGCCTGTACATGAAGGATGCCGTCTGGGCAATAATCACCAGTACCAGGCTGTATATGCAGAGCCACGGATTAAAATAGAAAATACTCAGGGTCAGAGCTATATAATTTGCTGCAAAGAGTTCAGGAGCTCCGAAAAAAGCTGTCTGAAAAACGGAAAGGCTTATAAAAATTGATGTAAGGGTAATATATCCGGAGAAGATCGTTCCTGCATGCTTTCTTACGATCATTTCAGAAAGTAAAAGTATGGCTGAAACAACAAGTAGTTCAATGACAATCGTTTTATAGTTAAGGTATTCCGAGCCTTTACCTGTTATTTTTATCAGAATTACCGCAATATTGGAAATAACCATAATGGCAAGGAACGACTTTACCATTCTCCGGTTGTTTGCATGCATTATATCTGAAAATATTTCGGATTTTTTCAGCTTGTTTTCATCAACATTTTCAACTGGTCCCCGGTTCATATCAGCCTCCAGGTTCAGGATAATTATATAAAATAAAAGGTTTTTCTGCAGCACTTTAATTGAGTTTCAAATGCTTTCTGCGGGGAATATAAAAAGTAAGGTGGTGAATGGCAAAAAATCTTTCGATAAAAAAGTATTTTTTTACAGCAGAATGGTTGTTTTTTATTTATCAGGTAACAATTGTTATTTTGTACAGATTTATTACCCGGGTATAATTTTCAGTGTAAAAAATTCAGAGATAACAGATTTTGCTGCTGCTTTGTAATTTAAGGGAAACTCCCGGGTTTTTTTCGGTTTTTGTGGCAAAACAAAATATGGCTCCTTTTTTATGTTGTATCATGGAGGGGGTTTGCTGATGTGATAAAATCTTCATTATTATAATTAAAATCATTTATTACAGCTTGACATTATCCGGTTGCAGTTATAGTTTACAGATGAATTGCTATGTCTCTGCTTGTTGGGGGTGAAAGGGGATTTTTCGGCCGCAATTGATAATTATTTCCGGTTTGGCATAAAATCAGCATTAAACTGTAAAATTAATTGTTGACATAGAAAGGGCTCTTTCTATGATCTTATCCTGATTTTTCCCTAAAATTGCAATTAATGCCTACGTAGCTCAGTCGGCAGAGCATTTGCATGGTAAGCAAAAGGTCACCAGTTCGATTCTGGTCGTAGGCTCATTATATGCAAAAGTGAAATCTTTTCCCTGTCACGCGGTAAAAATGCTTGACTGGAAAGGGGCAAATATTAGTTTGCTCTTGGTTTACTATATATAAGTGTGGGGTTTTCATATGAGAGACGTTGTGCTGCTTATGTGTACAGAATGTAAGAATAAAAATTATTCTTTTACAAAGAATAAAAAGGGCCAGTCAGGTAAGCTTGAAGTGAAAAAATACTGCAAGTTTGACAGAAAACATACAGTTCATAAAGAAACTAAAGCTTAGAGTTGCCCCATTGGTTGATAAAATTAAAAATTGGATGCAGTTTTTCAAGGACTCCAGGGAGGAGCTGAGAAAAGTAACCTGGCCGGACAGGGATGAGGTTACCAGCTTCACGGTTGTTGTTGTGATCGCCCTTGTTATTTTTTCCATATTTTTATGGCTGGTTGATTCCGGCCTTATGGCCCTGATTAGAAAGGTGATGAATTAGTTATGGCTAAAAGGTGGTATATAATTCATACTTATTCCGGGCATGAGAATAAGGTAAAGGCGACTCTTGAGAAAAAAGTGGAGAACCTTGGACTCACTGAGGAGATTATTGATGTAAAGATCCCCACAGTTGAGGTGCAGGAGGTTAAAGACGGCCAGAAGAAGACCAAGTCGAGAAAGGTTTTTCCCGGCTATGTTCTTGTAAGGATGGAACTTAATGACCATACCTGGAGTGTCGTAAAAGGTGTTCCCGGTGTAACTAATTTTGTAGGGGCTTACGGCTCCAACAAACCGAAGCCTTTGAGTGATAATGAGGTTGCGTCTCTTTTTGATTCGCTGGGAGGGGAACAGAAGACCGGAGAAAAGACTTCAATTACTGTAGATTTTTCAATCGGTGAGCATATAAAGGTAATTGATGGTCCTTTCAGTAACTTTACCGGTGTTGTTGAAGAAGTTTACCCTGACAAAGGTCGTCTTAAAGTAAGAGTTGAGATATTCGGAAGAGGGACTCCGGTAGATCTCGATTTTCTTCAGGTAGGTAAGATATAATATTTTTTAAATTTTATAAAAGCGAGTAGAGGGTAACCTCTAAAAAGTCCTGAAAGCACAGCATTGAATCCATTTAGAAATCGGTTCATTGCTGGAGTGAGACCCTGTTTCACGAACAATAATTTTGAGTTATCAATATAGGATAGAGAAATGGCACCAAAAAAGAAAAAAGTAATGAAAATGATTAAGCTGCAGATAGCAGGCGGACAGGCTAACCCTGCTCCTCCGGTTGGACCTGCTCTCGGCCAGGCGGGCCTTAATATAATGGATTTCTGCAAAAGCTTTAATGAAAGAACTAAAGACCAGATGGGGACAATTATCCCTGTCGTTATCACTGTGTATGAAGACAGGTCTTATACTTTCATAACAAAAACTCCACCGGCGTCTGTACTTATTAAGAAGAGCCTTAAGCTTGCCAAGGGATCAAGTGAGCCTAATAAAATAAAGGTGGGCAAGATTACACGAAAGCAGCTTGAAGAGATCGCACAGATAAAAATGCCCGATTTAAATGCGAATGATATAGACGGTGCGGTCAATATAATAGGCGGAACAGCAAGATCTATGGGAGTTGAAGTTGCTGACTGATTACAGTCTGCAGCGTGAAAAGAGGTAGAGAAATGAAAAGAGGAAAGAAGATAACCGAAGCGCGTACCAAGGTGGATAAAACAGTCCTTCACAATGTTGAAGACGCGGTAAAGCTTATGAAAGATCTGAAATGGGCGGGATTTGATGAGTCCATTGATATGTCAATAAAAGTGGTTCATAAAAGTATGCAGAATATAAGGGGCTCTGCTGTTCTGCCTGCAGGTACAGGTAAAACAAAGAAAGTTCTCGTTATATGTAAAGGCGAGAAACAGAAGGAGGCCCAGGAGGCCGGTGCTGATTACGTAGGCGCTGAAGATGTAATAGAAAAGATAAAGGAAGGCTGGATAGATTTCCAGGCCGTAGTGGCGACTCCTGATATGATGAAAGAAGTCGGTAAGCTCGGTGCTATCCTGGGACGAAAAGGCCTTATGCCGAAACCGAAGTCAGGTACAGTAACTGATAATGTAAAAGAGATAATAAAAGAACTCAAGGGCGGGCGTGTTGAGTACCGTGCTGATAAAACAGGCGTTGTTCATATGCTTATCGGGAAAGTGTCCTTTGATGATGAATCGATCTCTTCCAATATAAAGGCATTCTATAACCAGATTTTGAAAGATAAGCCTTCAGACGCGAAAGGTAACTATATCAAGTCCGTTCACATCAGTTCGACAATGGGCCCTGGTATAAAAATCAATCATAAGGGGATCGAAAGGTAATGGTAAAGCAATATAAGATAGATGAAGTTGAAAGCCTCAAGGCTAAACTGCAGGAAAGGGGAAATGTAATCCTTACTGATTATTCAGGCGTCAAGGTAAATGATATTATAGTTCTCAGGCGTCAGCTTGCGGAGAAAGATGCACAGTATAAAGTTGTAAAGAATAACCTTTTCAGAAAAGCCCTTGAAGAATCAGGTTACAAGAATATAGATGAACATCTGAAGGGGCCAATCGGTGTTGCTTTCGCCGGGGAACAGGTTGGTGAAGTGGCAAAAGTCCTCAAGGAATTTGCCGAAAAGAATGACAAGTTTTCATTCTTCGCGGGTATTCTCGAAAATACCGTATACGGCAAGGAACAGATTAAGCAGATCGCGTCTCTGCCTTCAAAAGAGGCGCTTCTGTCGCAGACAATGTCTCTGGTGAACGGGCCTGCAAGATCTATTGCTACCGGCATGAACCAGATTATGGCATCTCTTGCGAGAGGGATCCAGGCTGTTGCTGAAGCAAACAATAATTAATTAGGTTTAATTATTATATATAAGTGGTTTAGGTTTAGTTCCATATATTAGCGTTAGCGTATTAAGGAATCAATGCCTGGCCCTTTATAGGTTTTTGCGGCAAAGACCGCATTAACTTGAAGTGATTCACTAAGTATAAAGGAGTAAAAAATGGCAAAATTAAGTATTGAAGAACTTCT
>DAIOFM010000023.1:0-39979 GCA_036745755.1 Spirochaetota bacterium
ATTTATCGGTTAAAACTAAACTTACTTGTGGTACTATTTTCAGGGGTGGGATCAAAGATATTCCACTTCTAATAATACAGTACAGAGAAAAGCAATAGTTCTTATAATTACAGGTGTTGTCTCCCGTTCTCTTGAAAATATAAACAGGGCCACACAGGGTATTGCATCCACTGCCGTTGAACTTAACAGATCTTCAGAACAAATATCAGATGCAACACGGGAGCTTGTAAATCTGCTGGATAGATCCGGAATGGATGAGTAATATTTTCCCCTTCCTCTTTCGCCTGAGACACTATTTTTTAACAGCATTCTGTTTTCTGATACCTGATTAATATTTTCATTATCTGTAAGATGAATAAAAGCGCTAAATGGTTTTGCTGAATATCCGGTTTAATTATTCATTTATATCGATTGCAGTTTTTAAAAATCGGCTTGAAAGGTTTTAAAAATTTTTATATCTTAAATAAGTTATATTCATCTATATAATTATTTTTTTGCCGGCAATACAAACCAGTACGGTCTAAATATAGTAAAGATTTCGGAGATGGTATGTCTTTTCAAAAATGGCTGAAAATTACAGCAGTTTTTTTAATGCTGACAGCTCCTCTAATGTTAAATGGGATCCTTACTACTGATATATCCTTTGCAGCGGCAGAAGATAAAAATCGTGATATAAAAAGCCTGAAAGCCATGGGTGACCATAACTTTCCCCCCTTTGAGTTCCTGGATGAAAACGGCAGACCTGCCGGTTTTACTGTCGATATACTTGAAAGCGTTGCCAGGGTGATGGAGCTGAATGTTGATATCAGTCTTGCACCATGGCACAGTGTGAGAAAGAAACTTGAAGAGGGCAGCATAGATATCATAACCGGCATGTTCAAAAGCCCGGGAAGGGACCAAAAAGCTGATTTTACAATACCGCACCTAATGGTGTCATATGTTGTCTTTGTGCGTGACGGGAGTTCACTGAAGCGTATTGAAGACCTGGCAGGCAGGGAAGTTGTTGTGCAGTCCGGTGACCTGGGTCATGATTATATTTACAGGAAGGGGATTGCCGGTAAAATAATTGTCAGGTCTGATCTGGAGGATGTCCTGCGTTCTCTTTCAGGCGGGGAGGGGGATTGTGCCCTTGTACCGCTGCTTCTGGGGGAGATGTTAAAGAAAAAATTCAATATTACCAATATACACACTGTTGGCGGTACGGTAATGCAGCAGAGGTACTGTATCGCAGTTAAGGAGGGGGACGCGGAACTCCTTGCTGCCCTTAACGAGGGTCTCAGCCTGCTCAAGAATTCAGGTGAATATGACAGGATTTATGAAAAGTGGCTTGGAATTCACGAGCAGAGAAGCATGCTTGACAGTGCATATGTAAAGACAGGGATTCTTCTGCTGGTTGTACTGTTCTTTTTTTTCACGGCAGTTAATATCTGGAATGTAGCCCTCAAAAGGAAGGTCGGGAAGAAAACTGAAGAACTGAACCGTGAACTTGAAAAAAGTAATGAAATAAAAATGCTTCTTGAAGAGGCTCTGGAGGAATCGTCCCGGGCGGAAGAGGCCGCGCTGATTTCACGTACAGAAGCGGAGAAGGCCAATGAGGCCAAATCGCTCTTTCTTGCCGGTGTCAGTCATGAACTGCGGACCCCGCTCAACGGGATAATAGGGATGTCACAGCTTTTAGAGGGAACTCAACTCTCTGATGAACAAAAGGGGCTTCTTGAAATGCTGAGGCTGTCAGCCGATAACCTTCTCCGGATACTGACTGACCTTGTTGATTATACACGTATAGGTTCAGGCAAGTTCAGACTTGAGATGACACCGATTAAAATTGACGGGTTTATCGGCAATATCTCCCCGGTGATGGAGATGATGGCCAGGGAGAAGGGGCTTGATTATAAAATGTTATCAGGGAAACCCGGTGTTACTGTTATGACAGACAGGGACAGGATCGGGCAGATTATATTTAATCTTGTGAACAATGCTGTTAAGTACACCCATGAAGGAGAGATCAGTCTTGATGTAGCTTATAATGACTGTCTCCAGATCTCGGTAACAGATACCGGTATAGGGATCCCCGATGATAAGATAAAGGAAATATTTAAACCTTTTGCGCAGATTAAAATGGAGGGTGAAGCCAAAACAAGAGGGCTTGGTCTGGGGCTCTCCATTGTCAGGTTAATTGTAAAGATGATGGATGGCTCTATTGATGTAAAGAGTGATCCGGGTTCAGGCAGTACATTTACTGTGAGGATTCCCTGCGAGGCATGGTTGGATGAGACAGTTTCCTCGAAAGACGATATGGTTCCCGGTGAATCTAAATCCGGTCCCGATTCAGAGGGGATATCGGTCCTTATTGTGGAGGATGAGGTAATAAACAGGATTTTTCTTGAAAGGACACTTGCTAAAAGGGGTTTTGTTATAGACTCGGCAAATAATGGAAGGGAGTGTCTGGAAAAGATTGAAATCCGGGACTATGACCTGATCTTTATGGATATTAACATGCCTGAAATCGACGGGTATGAAGCAGCACGTTTAATCAGGGAGAGGGAGAAGCGGATGGGTAAATCCGGAGTCCCGATTATAGCTGTTACGGCCCATGTCTATCCCGATGATCTTAAAAAATGTATAGATGCCGGAATGAATTCGTACATAGAGAAGCCTTACGATATCATGCAGCTTATGGAAGAAATAATACTGGTATGCCCCGGTGCACGTCAGTTAATTGAATCAAGGTATCCGCGCAACTGATTTTATGTTTAAAAAAATACTTATTATCGCAGACATTGAAGGAAGTTCAGGATGCATGAGCTATAATGCCTCATCATTCAATACGGATGAATGGTATGACGCATGTATCGATATGTCCCTTGATGTAAGGAGTGTCACAGAGGCCCTTTTTAATGCCGGCGCTGAGCAGGTAGTTATAAAAGACTTCCACCGTACAGGCTATAATATCCTGCCTGAATTTATGGACCGGAGGGCAAGGCTTGTGTCAGGTTATAAAAGAGCCCCTGTTCCCGGTATTGGCCAGGTATTCGGATGCGAGGCGGTTATATTCACGGGTATGCATTCATCTTCAGGTAGCAGCGGTTTTCTGGCCCATACCCTGACGTCGAGGCACGGGCATATTAAGGCAAATGGAGTGCCTGTTTCGGAAATCCAGATTTTCGCCTCCTCCCTTTACAGTCATAATGTAAAACCTGTATTTTTTTCCGGATGCCCTGAGGCCTGCAGGGAGGCCGTAAGTTCAGTCCCCGGAATAACGGTTTATGAGATTGATAAATCAGCCCCCCTGGAAGATAAGGTATCCTGGAGGTCCGGGCTTGCCCGGGCGGCGGCAGCTTCACTTGAAAATATGAATACTGCGGCGTACCTTATGAAAACACCATGCGATGTTGAAGTGAAGGTGAGGGATGGAGATAGTGCCGCAGGTAAAATCGCTGAAAGGTGGGGGCTGGACAGAAAGGGGGACCTTCTCTTTTTCAGGGCTGAAACATTTGATGATTTTTATGAAATGATGATAAGGATAAGTTATCTTACACCTTTCATGGAAAGACTGCTCCCCTGGCTGCTTCCCCTGTTTAATCTTTTCGGGAAGTTCGGGCTGGCCGTTTTAAGGAGAAAGCGGAAAAAAGAGATAGAATATTATACCCGAATCCTGCCGGAATAACTGAACAGAAATATCTGATTTAATCAATAGCATTGCATGCAGTAAAATCAAACTGTTTTGTCTTTTTTATTTCTTCTGTTTTTTGTACCGGTATTTTACGGAAAAAACACTATACATATAAGCGTTAAAAATATTTTGTTATATTCCAGTTTTTGCGTTATAATAATTTTACCGCAGACTATGATTTCCGGAGGCTTTAAATAATGGAAAGAGAGAATATTGAAAGCGGGATCAGGTTTATGAATGAGGGATTTGATCTCTCCATTACAAGAAACGGGGAGACGATTATCTCGGCTGAGCAGCTTTACTCAATTGTCTTCGACCTCCTTACTGTAAACTGTTTCCTTCCTGAAGACTGGCCGCCTATAAGGCAGAGATACAGCTCTGACAGAAAAAAATATGAAATAGCAATAGGGGCTGAAACCGACAGCCAGGTGGTAACTGATATAATAGATGATGAGAAATATATAAGCGAGCTCCGTCCCGGTGAGTATTTCCTTGAATCTGTTATTGACCCGCAGAAATTCCTGCGTATTTTAAAGAACAAGCTTGTTTACCTGGGCCTGACAGAGGGGAGGGATTTTTCGATAAATTACAGCAGGAGACTGGGGCGAATTTCAATAACACTCTGTGAAAACGGCTGAGCCTGCCGTTATACTGTAGCCGTTTACGTTTGATTTGGAATATAATTTGTCATTCCGGTTTGCCGATACCTCGGTACACCGCCGATGTCGGCACTCGGCAAACGGCAATACCGGAATCTTTATGACAAAAATCTGTACCTGAAAACAGGATAAATGTTCATTGCCTTATGATTACTGCTTTCCGTTGTCACTCCGGCCGGGATGGCAATGCCCTATTCATTTCGAAATTTGCTATAATGTTTATATCCTGAAGCGGCTTTTTTTGTTGGCAGAAGAGATGTTATGATGAGCGAGAGCAGTATAAGCATCGCTCCGCCTGTCTGAAGCAGGCTCATTCTCTCCCCGAAAATAATAAAGCCAGTAAGTATGGCCACAACAGGTTCTATTGTGGATACTATGGCGGCATTGCCGGCTTCAACGTGCTTCAGCCCCCTGGTGTATAATATATACGCCAGTGCGGTGGGGAAGAGCCCGAGTCCTGCACTGTAAAGTATAATAGATGGTGTGTTTATATGCCTGATGATATTGGAAATTCCACTCAACGGCAGGAGAGAAAGTGCCGTGAAAAAAAACGTGTAGACTGTAATTGTAACAGGCGAGTATTTTTTCCCTGCAGGTTTTGCGAATACAGGGTAAAGAGCGTAACCGAGACCTGAGCCAAGGCCGATAATAAATCCCCTGACAGATATTGAAATTTCCGCGCCGGAGACCGGACCCGCAATGAGTATACATCCGCTTACCGTAAGGAACAGTGCGGTGATTTTTCTTTTTGTAATCCTCTCTCCGAATGTAAATCGGGATATTATGATTACGAATGCCGGGGCCGTATACAGAAGAATGACCGCAATTGAAATCGACACCTCTTTTATAGCTGTGAAATAGCACCAGTTGAAGAAAGCCATACTGAGTATCCCTGTGGCTATGAAGTAGCGGATATCAGATAACTTTATCTTAAGAAGGGCCCTGTCTGTCAGGGCTATGTATATAAAGAGGATCAGGGAAGCGGAGATTGCCCTTGTTACAACTATCTCCATTGACGTGAATCCCGCTTCCTGCAGGCCTTTGACAAATATCCCTATCAGCCCCCACAGGGCGGCTCCTGAAATGATTAGTATATATGGATGTTTTTTCATGAATTATTTTTTCCTGTGAGTTCACTGCTTTTTTTTCCATATCGCCAGATGAAATACCCTTCCAGCGTGTCAAACCTGTATCCCCTGTTTTTCAGACCTTTTATTACAGCAGGGAGTATCTTCAGTGTTGTATTGTGTGTATCGTGCATAAGTATAATTATCCCCCGGCCGTCAGCCCCGGATACGATTCTTCTGTATATTCTTTGAGTTTTCCGGATAAATTCAGATGCAGATTCGTCAATCCTGTCACAGGGCCTGTGCCATTCTCCCTTTACCCATTCCCATGAATCTGAAGAATCGAATTTTCCTGTCCATAAGACAATTAAACCTGTTTCCCGCAACTGTTTTTCAATTCTGGTTTTATTGCCGTCAGGTGATTTGCTGTACCAGGGGAGCCCCATGGGAGGGCGGAGTATTGTCATAACAGGCGCTTTCTCACCCATCGCATCATTCAGAAGCAGCTGGTTTTTGCTGAATTGCTCCCTGATCTCATTATCAGAAAGCCTGGTCAGGGTTTTATGATCGGCGGTATGATTTCCTATTATGTGCCCCTCCTCAATCATCCTGATGAGCGCCCGTCTGTATTTCATGAATTTCAGGTTACCTTTATGTTCCCTTATATTCCAGTATGCTGAAACAAAGAATGTTGCTTTTACCTTTTCTTTCTGCAGCACATCGAGAAACCTTTCTGTCCATGCGGCCGGCCCGTCATCAAATGTCAGGTATGCTGTTTTTTCGGGAAGAGGTCCGCTGAAAAAATATCCTTCGGGAGTAACGGGGTCTTTAACCGTCATTATATCCGCTCCTCCGCACTGTATAAGAGAGAGGAGGAATAATGTTCTGATGAATAGTATTATTCTCCTCTTCATCACGGATCCCCCTTTACAGGCCTCTATAGTATTAGAAAGATGGAGCCGCCTGATGTTAAGGAATTATTAAATGGGATTTTAATGCCGGTTGCGAAAGTGTTTGCGGCCTTAACGGGCAGTTCTGTTATCCAATTAATTACTTGTAATATAAAGCTGCTATGTTTAATTTAATACAATTATGTTATTTTATCTTGGTCAGGTCCGGTTCAATGAAAATATCAGAATACTTCCTTTTAAAATACGACAGCAGTGATTACCTCCTTTTTACAAGGGCCAGGCTTCTGCTGATTTTTCAGCTTATACTTTTTTTCGCGGTTGTTATAATCCAGTTCAGCATGCTCTTTGTCGGGTGGGAGGATTTCATAAAAACAATCTTTATAACACCGTTTATTTTTTTCGGGATGATGGCAGGACTTGCAATACTCCGGAAAGGGCACTATGAAGTATCTGCAAGGCTGATGATCATTATATGTTCCCTTGCCATTATGGGGGGGCTTATAAGGGAACCTTTTATGAATCCGGAATTTGCACTATCAAGTTATATCTTTTTTGTTTATCCCTGCCTGGCCCTGTGCGTTGTTTTTACCACTCCATCCTTCCTGGCCCTGATTTCATCCGGTTTTATTGTCACCGATATAGCCCTTTTCGTGATAATGAAAAATTTTATAGCAGGGGTAAATATAAAGCAGCTTACTATTTTTGTTAACAATACGATCTTTTCATTTATATTTTTCTGGATAATATCAATACTGATATCGAAGATTTTCAGCCGGAACACTGAGCTTGCGACAATTGAATCTGATCGGAATATGAAAAATTATGACTTTATAAAAAAAGTGCTTGGTGAAAGTTCCGCTGCAATAATGGATTCGATGAAAAAGATGTCTGAAAGGAGTGACCTGTTTTCCTGCAATACCAATAACCTGGCCTCATCAATTGAAGAAATTACGGCAAATATTGAGGAGATATCGGGCGGTATTGAAAATATTACCACTGCGGCAGGGGTACAGGACAGTGATGTAAATTCAATTTCCGGCCAGCTTTCTGATCTTTCCGAGATTATAAGGGAGATGGGGGAGAGGGTCACTACATCTCTTGGTGTTACATCGGAGATTACTGAAAAAGCCAGCACCGGGGAGCAGTCGCTCATGGAGATGGAGCGGAACATGGCAAGGATCGGGGAGAGCTCCGATCAGATGAAAAATATTGTTGGTATTATTAATGAAATATCTGACAGGATTAACCTCCTTTCACTTAACGCTGCAATTGAGGCGGCCAGGGCCGGAGATGCGGGGAGGGGGTTTGCCGTTGTAGCTGATGAGATATCAAAACTTGCTGACGGAACGGCCGCAAGTATTAAGGAAATAACAGCCCTTATCGCTGAAAATGAGAATGAGACCAGAAGGGGGGAGGCAGTGATCCGTCAGACCTCCGAGCTTATACGCCTGATTATCAGCGGTGTTGATGAGATAAACAGCAGCATAAGCGGAATAGTTTCATTCAGGGACAGGCAGTCTGAAGCCGGCAGATCAGTTACGGCAAGTATGGAGAGCCTGAGGGAGAGGGCGGAATTTATTTCAAAGGCGGCACTGGAACAGCGCAGCGGCCTGGAGGAGATATTACGGCATATTTCGGAAATAAATAATATATCGATGTCAAATACTGAAGGGGCAACGGATCTGCACCAGGATTCAGAGGAGCTTGTAATATTGATGAACAGGTTTCAGAAGACCATTGATGAATACACCGGTTAAAAAAGAATATTCAAACCGGATAGATTAACACAGGGGTCCTGATCTGTATTAAACCTGTCCGGTTTGAATCTATAATTTAACAGGTGGAGAGTTTTCCTGTCAGATTAATGATGATGAACATTCAGAGTCTGCCAGGGAACTTACCAGAGCTTTACCCCTGTGGGTGACGATAAATTCCTCACCCGGTTTAAGTATAATATCCCTGATATCCTTCTCCTGAGTGACCCATAAAAGGCCCGATATACACCTGACTTTTACGGCTTTATCCCGTTTCCTGATAACCTCTCTTTCACCTTTTCTGAGGATAAAAGAAAAGCCTCTTTTTTTTCCAGAAGTTCTGAAAAAACCGGTATGTAATGAATCAGTTAGCATAAAGTACCCCCATCATCATTTTAATGTAAATTACACGTTTTATGCTTGGAAATAAAGCCACAAAGTATAAAATTGTTACCATAACAGTTAAAAAAGATCGAAACTGTTACGCATTTCCAACCATAACAGTTGGGGGTTTTATGAACGAATCGCTGAATTTGTATGAAAAAATAGCTGACAGGATATCCGGAGAAATTTCAGGAGGGGCTTTTTATTCCGGCGATCGTCTCTACTCAATAAGAGAGGCGAGCGAAAGATTCAGTGTAAGCATGTCCACTGTTATACAGGCTTACAGGCTCCTTGAAGACCGAGGTGAGATCGAGGCCAGGCCGCAGTCCGGTTTTTATGTGAGGAAGAAAGTTGAGCCTCATCATGAAAATGATACATGTTCTCAGCTTGGCGGTCCTTCTGATGTTGTGCTTGAGGATCTTGCCATGAGGGTTATTCAGGATTCGGCAAATCCGTCACTCATTCAATTCGGCGCGGCACTTCCTGATCCTGAGCTTCTCCCTTTTTCAAAGATGTCCATGCACCTTTCCTCAGTATCAAAGGACCTGAGGTATGTTAATCTTTACGGCAACCCTGAAGGGGTGGAGGAGCTGCGAGTCCAGATATCCAAAAAAAGCCATATTGCAGGGACCCCTGTTCAGCCGGATGATATAATAGTTACAAACGGATGCATGGAGGGTGTTTATATCGCGCTTTCCGTTCTTTGCAGGCCCGGAGATCTTGTGGCTGTCGAATCGCCGGTATATTTTTATCTTTTTAAAACCTTTCATTCCCTGGGACTTCGCCTCATAGAGATCCCGACTCACAGAAAACATGGGGTAAGCATTGAGGCCCTGCGCCTGGCTCTGGAATACCATCCTGTCAGGGCATGCCTTTTTATTACGAATTTCAATAATCCCCTGGGGCACTTTATGCCTGATGAAAACAAGAGGGAACTCGCTGAGCTTATCGCGGAGAAGGATATTCCGTTAATTGAGGATGACACATGGGGTGATATGTATTTCACTGATAAAAGGCCGAGAACAGTCCGTTCTTTTGACAGGTCAGGGAATGTTATTCTCTGTTCCTCTTTTTCAAAGATTATAGGCCCCAGCTTCAGGATTGGATGGGTCTCACCGGGAAAATGGATGAAAGAGATGCGTAACATTAAACTTTCACTTAATGTGGGGACCTCTGTCCTTCCGCAGCTTGCTGTATCAAGGCTCCTTGCTACAGGGGGATATGAACATATTCTCCGTACGCAGAGGAAAGCGTATTTCCAGAAAATGAAGAGCTTTGTCTCGGCCATAAGGAGACACTTCCCCAGGGGGACCAGGGTTTCAGAACCTGACGGGGGATTCGTCCTATGGGTTGAGCTTCCCCTGGGGATAGATTCAGTTGAACTGTATCACCTTGCACTTGAGAAGGGGATCTCAATCGCACCCGGGACTATCTGTTCAATGTCGGGAAGCTTCACAAACTGTATAAGGCTTAACTCCGCATGCTGGAGGGAGGAGGATGAACCTGCTGTTAAAATGCTCGGCCGGATTGCTGCCGGATTGCTCGAACGGTCAGGCTGACAGTTAACCGGTTTCTATTCGGTTCCTTCCGTTCTGTTTTGCCCTGTACAGGGCCTCGTCAGCTTCCTGTACCAGCGAACGGCATTCCTGGCCATGGACAGGAATGGTGGAGGCGATGCCGATACTTATTGTTACTATCCCTTCCGGGGAATCATAGTGTTCAACCTTCAGGTTTTCTATTCCGGTCCTTATAGATTCCGCTACAAGTTTTCCCCCCTCTGTATCGGTATCCGGGAGAACAACGATAAACTCCTCCCCCCCGAAACGGGCAGCAAGGTCAGCGGGCCTTTTACATGATCTGTTAATTGCCTCTGCAATGAGTTTCAGGCATTCATCTCCCTCCAGATGGCCGTAGGCGTCGTTGTATTTCTTAAAATAGTCGATATCGCATAGAAGAAGTGTGAGCGGTTTCCTCTCCCTTGCCATCCTTTCCCATTCGTTTGCCGTGTATTCCTCGTAATATCTTCTGTTGGCAATGCCTGTAAGGCCGTCTTTTAATGAGATTAACTTCAGTTCACTGTTTATTTTTTTCAGGTCCTGTTCTATCTGCTTTCTTATATTAACCTCGATTTCCAGAAGGGTGTTTGTTGCCACCAGTTTTTCATTCTGTTCTTTCTTCTCCTTTTCATATCCGGATATCTCTTTTGTGGTGTAAATGGAGATAAGCAGAATAAAGATAAAAAAAGAGACGGCTATAATATGCAGCATCCGCCTGTGTACTCTGTTGAGTTCCTCCAGAATTGTAAATACGCCGGTAATTGACTTTATATATTCATTGAGATCAATATCGATGCAATGCCAGAAAGGTGAACCTTTGATCTTGGATACATGAATAAATCTTACCGGGATGCTGCCGTTATTGTTGCTGTAGAGGTAGAAGCCCCCGCCTTTTTTTTTGAGTTTCTGAAATCTTGTGGTGAATTCCCTGTATGGTTTATTCTGCATGTCAGTACTGATTTCCGGTGTTTCAGAAGAGAAAAGGTAAACAGGGACCCCTTCTTTATCAATTACGCATTGAGTGTATCTTTCGAGCTGGAACTGCTTGAATGGTTCAAGAATTTTTTTAAGGTTGTCACGCTGTTTTTTTTCAGTTTTACCTGCAAGTTTTTCTGAAAAGACTTCAAGCATGTAGTTTACCCTGCGGACAGTAATGGTGCCTACGGTATTATTTATGGCTTTGACAGTACGATCATTAATTTTTCTGTCAACTCTTCCGGCCATAATGACGGCAAAGATGTATGTGCCGATCAGGGCCGTCAGTATTGCTCCAACAAGGAAATAAATTTTTCTTTTTATCATAATATACCGTTATTAAACAGCATTTGTATTAACTTAAATATAGTGATAATTTCAGATTAGTAAAACCCCTTTAAGGATTTACCGGTTTTATTAAATCAGTTATGTTCCGTTGAACTGCTTGACATTAAATGCGGTTCCATGTTTAAAAAATATATTAACTACGGAGTAGCTGAGCTGATGAAGAAGATCAGGCTTGATGCTTTTATTGCTGAAAAGAACCTTTCACAGTCAAGGGAGAAGGGGAGGCGTGAAATTATTGCCGGCTGGGTAAAGGTCAATGGCGAGACTGTCCGTGATCCCTCAAAAAAAATTAATGGTGATGAAAATGTCACTGTTGACAGGCCCGGGGGAATCTTTGTAAGCCGCGGCGGCGATAAGCTGAAAAAGGGTATAGATTATTTCGGGATAGACCTTGCCGGCAGGGTGGCTCTTGACCTGGGCGCGTCAACAGGCGGGTTCACCGACTGCATGCTTAAAAACGGCGCTGTTAAAGTTTATGCTGTTGATGTGGGCTATAACCAGCTTGATTACTCCCTTCGGACTGACAGCCGGGTTGTTGTGATGGAGAAGACCCATGCCCGTGATATTAATAAATCGATGTTCAGCGGCGATATAGACTTCTTTACCGCGGATCTGTCATTTATATCAATACTCAAGGTGCTTCCTTCCGTAGCAGCCCTGTTTGACAGGATTGAGGGAGTTGTCCTTTTAAAGCCTCAGTTTGAGGCAGAGTCTTCCCAGCAGAAAAAAGGTGTTGTTAAAAGCCCTGAACACCATATCGGGATTGTAAAGAGGGTTGTTTACGGCATTGCAGATTGCGGGTTTATACCTGTAGGGATGACTTTTTCCCCTGTTAAAGGTCCTGCAGGTAATATCGAGTTCCTCGTTTACCTTAAAAGAGGGTTTGAAGATGACTCATCGGTCAGAATTATTTCTGATGAACTTATTGAAGAAACTGTCAAATCTGCACATAAAGAACTAAACTGATAATTTTTTCGCAGACATTACTTTTTATTCTTGCTAATTTTTCAGTTCTTTTTTACAAAATGTTAATTTGTAACAGATATATAAATTTGCCGGATTCAACCGAAAACATCATTTAAACAGACAATCTCAGGGTGCAATGTATCCTGATATTAATATTTTTGGTAATATTCATCAAAAGGAGCGATCTAATGAAAATTTTAGCTTTAAATTGCGGAAGCTCTTCTTTGAAATACCAGCTTTTTGACTGGGAAAAGAAGGAAGTTGTCGCTGTAGGTATCGTAGAAAGGATCGGTATC
Source organism: Spirochaetota bacterium (assembly GCA_036745755.1). Taxonomy (GTDB): domain Bacteria; phylum Spirochaetota; class UBA4802; order UBA4802; family UBA5550; genus UBA5550. The sequence goes on from DAIOFM010000023.1 coordinate 12,590, forward strand.
GAAGGATCTTTTATCAAGCATGAAGTTCCCGCAACTGACAAGGAAATTAAAAACGAAACTTCAATTCCGGATCACAAAGTCGGTATCAAGCTTGTACTGGAAGCACTTGTCAAAGGCGAAGGTGCTGTTATAGCTGATATGGGTGAAATTTCAGCTGTGGGCCACAGGGTTGTTCACGGTGGTGAAAAATTCAACCACAGCGTTCTCATCAATGACAAAGTTATAGCTGCAATTAAAGAGGTATCACATCTTGCGCCTCTTCACAACCCTGCAAACCTTATAGGTATCGAAGCGGCTATCGAAGCTCTCCCCGGATGTCCGCAGGTTGCTATTTTTGACACAGCTTTTCATCAGACAATGCCGTCCCATGCTTATATGTATCCTGTACCTTATGAGTGGTATGAAAAGTTTGCGGTAAGAAGATATGGTTTCCATGGAACAAGCCATCTTTATGTTTCCAAAAGGGTGGCGGATCTTCTCGGAAAACCAGCCAAGGATTGTAATATTATAACTATGCATATTGGTAATGGTGTTTCATGTACTGCTATCAAAGGCGGGGTAAGTGTTGATACAACAATGGGTCTCACTCCTCTTGAGGGAGCGGTAATGGGAACAAGATGCGGTGATATAGACCCTGCTATCCCTATGTTTATGCAGAATGAGCTTGGTGTAGGCCCGAAAGAGATGGATACGCTTCTGAACAAAAAATCCGGTCTTCTCGGTATTACAGGCCAGTACACAGACAGAAGGGACATCCTTGAGAATGCTGAAACAGGTGATAAAAAATGTCAGCTTGCAGTTGATATGGAATGCTACAAACTGAGAAAGATCCTCGGATCTTATGCGGCCGCTCTCGGCACAGTTGATGCTGTAGCTTTTACTGCAGGTGTTGGTGAAAATGCCGGTGATATCAGGCAGAAGGTTCTTGAAGGGCTTGATTGTCTTGGAATAGAAATTGACAAGGCCAAAAACCTGGGAACAAGGGCCAAGCATGGTGAGACACTGATTTCCACACCTGCTTCCAGGATCAAGGTTTTCATGATTCCTACAAATGAAGAGCTTGTATTCGTTGAGGACGTTGTTGGTATACTTAATAAAACATATGATGATCATATGGTTTATCAGTACACATTCCTCAAAAAATAGTTTTTTTCACTATCGAAATTCCAGGGCTGCCTGCAAAGGCAGCCCTTTCTATTTATTTTACTCCATAACTGAATAGTGGTTGACCTTAAAAAATTACACCTTATTATTAATTCATTGCAAGGCCGGGTCTTATTACACCAGCCTGTAATTCCGAAGAGATCCCCCTGCCGGGCTCAGGACAGGCCCGTAGATGAACAGCCCGGCCGGTCAACGGGTTTTGTTCAGGTGTTCGCAAATGTAATGAGATTCGCCCGGGTATGAGTTCGGAAATAAAATGTTTTATTTTTATTAAATCTTTTATCTCATTTTCTGAATATAAAAAAAGGGGGTTAAATATGAAAGTAAGGTTTTTTATAATTGTCCTTATAATTTCAGTATGCTCGGGGCTGTTTGCGATCGATATGAATAAAATAGTCGCCTACCCGGTACCTTTTAACCCTAAAAAACAGAACAGGATTACAATAGGTGATCCGTCCGCTGTGCTTGCAGGTTACAATGTTAAAGTTGAAATATTTGATATAAACGGTGACATAGTGCTAAAGAGGCATGGTTCCCAGTTCCCTGTCTACTGGAACGGAAGGAACGGCTCCGGACGGTATGTTAAACCGGGAATGTATATAATCAGGGTTGTTGCCGAAAATGACAGTGAATACGGCAAAAAGAATATCAGGATACTGGTAAATTACTGAACAGGATAAGTTATGAAAAACATTATTATCAGATTTTTTATTCTTATGTTTTTTGTAATACTGCTTTCCCCGCTTTACGCGGAGAATGCCGGGAGCCGCGGTTCATATACACGCGGCGGATGGGCGGGGGCCAGGTATACTGCTGCAGGGATGACTGGAGAGGTCCTCGCGGATGACGTATTCGCGATTTACTGGAATCCCGCAGGCCTTAGCGAACTGAAGGTAAAGAAAAAACTTACTGAGGCTCAAATAAAAGAAAAGGCAAAGAGCGGGGATATAGATGACATTACCGAGGAGGATCTCCTCAATTTTTCCGAAGGACAGTATGAGAAACTTTTCCTGAATATCGGTGTTTCATACAGCAGTCTCGATATAGAGAGGGACGCGGGTTTCACCGGCCTGGCATTTAATGCCTTTAAAGGTGTGATCGGAGCGGGATTTTTTTCCATAACTTCGGGGGATATTGAAACAAGAGACGAAACCGGTACTCTAACAGGAAGTGACAGGTACACCGGTTCAGTGGGTTATCTGTCCTATTCAATCCCCTGGAATATTATTTCTTTCGGTATTAGTCTTAAGGGATATTACGAGAGTATTGGCGAGTATTCCTATTACGGTGCAGGTTCTGATGTGGGAGCACAGATATATCTTCTTCCCTTCCTCAAGATGGGGATTATGATAAGAGACGCAGGGGGATTTCTAAAACCTGAGAAGAGTGAGTATTCTGAAACGGAATATGATTTTTTTATGCCCCAGATAAAGATAGGGGCGGCGTTTCTCTCTGATACAGGGATAAGGGTCTCATTCAGCGGTTCGAGAAAGCTCGAACAGTCAAATTTTGAATACGGTATCGGTGTTGAGTTTGATCTGAACCGGTATATGATGCTCAGCGCAGGACTCTGTGACGGATATTTTTCAACCGGTGTTACTCTCCGTGCCGCAGGAGTGGATATATCATATGCCCTTAATTTTGATAAAATTGATTACGGGTATAACAATACGGTATCGGCGGCGGTGCTTTTCTGATGAGCGGAAAAAGAAAAACCAGGATCATGGGGATTCTGAATGTTACTCCCGACTCTTTTTATGATGGAGGGAGATATACTGACAGGGAGCTTGCCCTGAAACATGCGATAGAGATGTATAATGAAGGGGCTGATATCATAGATGTAGGAGGGGAGTCCTCCAGACCCGGCTCTCTGCCTGTAAGTGCGGAAGAAGAGATGGAAAGGGTCTGCCCTGTTATCGAAATGATAAAAAAAGAGATACCCGCGGTAATTTCTGTTGATACGACAAAATCATCCGTGGCAGGGGCCGCGGTTGATGCCGGGGCTGAAATAATAAATGATGTCAGCGGTCTGAGTTTTGATCCTGAAATAATCAGGGTCGCAGCGGAAAAGAAGACAGGGCTTGTTATTCAGCATATAAAGGGTAAGCCGGAAGATATGCAGAATAATACAGTTTATGACGATCTAATAAAAGATATTCTTGATTTTTTAACGGGTAACGCTGAAAATGCGTGTAATAAAGGAGTCACCCGGGGGAGCATAATTATAGACCCCGGAATTGGATTCGGCAAGAGCTTTGAGCAGAATTATATTATTATTAATGAGTTAAGAAGATTTTCCGAGACAGGCTATCCTGTACTGGTCGGACTTTCAAGGAAATCTCTTATAGGGAGGCTTTATGATGGTGAAGAGGACAGGCTCCCTGCGACTATTGCACTTAACGCTGCAGCTGTGCTGAATGGTGCTGATATTATAAGGGTTCATGATGTAAAGGCTCACAGGCTTGCCATGGATAGTGTAGATTTTTTGAAGAGAGTCCGGGCGGATTAGATGGAAGCATTATTTACAAACATATTTAACTGGACAGCCTCTTTCTGGGATTATTTCAGAAACGTGGTGGATATTCTTATTGTCGCGTATCTGTTTTACTGGTCTTATAACTTTCTGCTTAATACAAAGGCAATACAGCTCCTTAAAGGTGTTGTTGTAATATTCATTGTTGCTGTCATTTCCGGCCTGCTTCAGCTTGAGACTCTCAGCTGGCTCATAAGAAATATCACTTCCTACCTGGTTATAACAGTAATAATACTGTTCCAGCCAGAACTTCGCAGGCTGATTACAAGGTTCGGACAGAAAAACTGGCTTGTTAATGATTCTGTTAAGGAATCTTTCCAGCTTGATGAACTTGTTAATGCCGTGTTTGCCATGGCGGAGGAGAAGATCGGTTCCCTCATAGTGATTGAGAGAAATACGGGCATGAAGAGTTATGTTGAATCGGGAGTTGTTCTCGATTCCGGTATTTCAGAGGAACTTATAAGAACTATATTTTTCCCTCTTACCCCGCTTCATGATGGTGCGCTGATAATTCAGGAGGGGAGAATAGCCGGTGCCGCATGTTATCTCCCTCTCAGTGACTCAAAGCAGATTCAGAAGCAGCATGGGGCAAGACACAGGGCCGGCCTGGGAATCGCGGAAGAGACAGATGCTCTTGTAATCGTCACTTCCGAGGAACGCGGAGAGATTTCCATGATGGTTAACGGTAAACTTCTTCCGGGGATAAAAAACAGTGATCTGAAAAATATGATACTGTTCTTTATGAATCCCAAAACAGCCTATGAGGAGACCTATAATATATAAATGAAATTCAATACTGAAAATTTCAGGATATGGGCGGAGAAGAAAAATATTCTTCCGAAATTTATAAGCATTGTCCTGGCTTTTATACTCTGGGGTTATCTTACAAGCACCAAAAGCGGTGAAGTAAAGTTCAAACTCCCTTTGAATTATAAAAATCTTGAATCTTCTTTTACAGTTTCAAAATCTTCTGACAAGTACATAATGGTAAAGCTCAGGGGCCGGAAGGATGACCTGAAAAATATAAATTCAAAGAATATTAAGCTTTTTGTCGACCTCTCGGCAATCAAAGAGGGAGAATCCAGCACATACCCGATACAGGTAGACAAAACTGAACTGCCTGAAGATGTTACAGTTGATCTTATACCGGATGAAGTCCGGCTTTATGCAGAGAAAAAGGTTGTTAAGCTCTTTTCAATTTTGCCCAGATTTAAAGGGGAGCCTGACAGAGGTATTGTTATGGGTAAAGTTAAAATCAGCCCGGATAACATCAGGCTTTCCGGGCCTGGAAATGTCCTTGATTCCATAGATGCTGTTTATACCGGCAATATAGTATTAAACAATAGGAATTCCACATTTAAAACAATGATCAGGCTTGAGAAAGTTAACGAGGGGGAAGTTGAATACGGTTTTTCTGAAGTAAATGTAACAGTGCCGCTGTTTAAGGAGTCTGATACAACATTGATAGAAATCCCTCTCGTTGTCAGGAACAGAAAAAAAGGCTTTGTGTATGATGCTGAATATGAAAAGGTTAAAATAAGAGTTCTCGTGCGGGATGGAAAGGATATTGCTGCTCAGAATATTTCCGCGTATGTTGATGCCGATGATTTTAAGGTTGCAGAGGGAGATTTGGCAGATGATAAATCTGTTAGAAAGGAGGTTCCTGTTCATCTGAAAGGAGTAGCATCCGGTGATGTTATTACAATCGTTCCTGAAAAGGTGGAAGTTGTGATTACCCGGGAATAGAGCAGATTTTTATTTTATGGAGAAAGAGATGTTTTTAAGGCTATTAGGTTTTCTGGTTTTTTTTGTAATCGGCATGGTGGTCTGGACGCTGATTAAACTGATATTTCATCTCGGGCGTACCTCGGGACAGCTTAATAATAAGTTTGACGATATGCAGAAAAACAGGACAGGAAAAGGAGCCGGCAGAAAGGGCAAAGTGATTGAACTTGACAGAGATCAGTATAAGGTTGAGTGAACTGTTATAATGAAAAAGTTCTCTTTCATTATATTGATTTGTTTTCTTCTGGCGGTATCATGCGGCAGGCCGAAAGGGGAGTTCGCGTTTAAGACCCAGGTTGATAAATCCTATAAAATCAGGCAGAAAAGACTGGAATTTAATTCTGCTGAAGAACTTAAGTGGGTTTATAAATTCAGCGGTTTTCCGGCAGGCCGGATAAAACTAGGTGTCCTTATTCTAAAGAAGGAACTGGGCTGGGTGGATATACTTACAAGGCCCGATTATATTGATGAAATGAAAAATATCGTATACGGCACGATAAGTGATTTTGAACCGGGTGATTACCGGATTATGATAACAGAGATTACAGATGATGAAACAGAGGTTATAGATCAGTGCGAGTTATCTCTCTATTCCGATGAGGAGGAGCTTGACTGACCGGACAGGGCTTCGGTAGTTTTTATTATCTGGACAATATTATCTTTAACTTTTTTTATCTCACCGTTTCCGCTCAATTCATTGTTTTTAATCTGTTCGAGTTTCTCAGGAAGTTTTCCTCCAGTGTGATGCACTACTGCTATATAAATTGCCGCTGTGATGAGAATTATGACCATCAGTTTGATGATTTTTTTTAACATGGCGTATACTATCATTGATATAATCAGTGCTGCTCCAATAAGGTAAATTTTATTTGAAATTATTGTCTGTAAGATCTCTTCCATATATAAATACTCCATTAAATCGTGCGTATGATGCGGCACCCTGCTTTATAAATTTTTTTAATTAAGAAAATATCCGATACGACTATCATGTTCAGGTCTTATCAGAAACAGCTTCTATGTTGTGATAGAACTGGATGAGACTTTTTTCTTATTTTGTAAATTGTTATTTCATTAAAAAAAACAGTCAATATAATAATCGGAACTTTTTGCGGAACAAATTTCACAAAAAGGAATAAAGATCCGAATAATCCTTGCAAACATATCTGAGTTTCATAGGCTTGAATAAATAAAATACCTTGCAGACGGTCTGAATACTCTCATTGAAATCCCGGAGGATATGATGAATTTCGAAAAGGTTTTAAAGAAAGCTACTTTCCTTGATCCATTTAATGGCTTTCAGGAGGGGGGACGTGAATGTGAAGTCCGCAAAGACCCGTTGACAGGAAGAAATTCAAGAATCCTTTTTTTTCCTCACAGGGAACTTCCTGAACCGGACTATGAGGAACTTAAAAAAAAGGACCCCGGTTTTTGCCCCTTCTGTCCCGAGAATATTGCGAAGATAACACCGAAATTCAATCCGATGCTTTTCGGCAGCGAACGTTACAGGGTCGGGGAGGCGGTCTGTTTCCCCAATGCCTTCCCTTATGATGAAAATGGCGCGGTAACAGTTATGACCGAGAAACATTTCGTACCCATTGATGAACTTACGGGTGATATTATTAAGGACGCAATTTTATGCTGCATTGAATTTTTATCCGATGTCAGTAAAGGCCAGCCTGAAGCTGTGTACCAGTCTATAAACTGGAACTATCTTCCTGATGCCGGGAGTTCTATACTTCATCCTCACCTGCAGATAACGGCTTCCACTGTTCCGACAAATTATTATTCTGATGTAATGATAAGCCTTGATAGAAACGGGGGCAATCTGTTCAGTGAACTTGCTATAGCCGAACAGAGTCTGGGAGAAAGGTTCCTGTCCAGGGGAGAGTTTTTTTCCTGGATGATCGCTTTTGCTCCTGAAGGAGTTTTTGATGTTATGGCCATATCACATGATTATTTTGAGCCGAAAGATCTAAATAACGGAAGGCTTGATGAACTGGTGGATGGTATATGCCGCAGTATTGCCTTTATAAAACTGAAAAAGATAATAAGCTATAACATGTCTCTCTTCTTTATTGTTGGAAACGACCGGTTTATTCCTCATATGAGACTCTGTCCGCGGACTACTGTGCCGCCCCTTGATACATGTGAGATCAATTACATGAAGATGCTTCATAATGAGCCTATGTCCACTATGAAACCCGAGACAGTGGCAGAAGAACTTAAGAAATACTGGTCTTAGACCTGATTTTTAAATAAAATAAAAAATATAAAATTGCTGGAGGCGTTGTTTTATGGGTAACAGAAAATGGTACATCGAGCAGTTAACTGCTCCGGCATTGATGCACAGGAATGCGACAAACTATGGGGACCATACCTGCCAGATGTTTAAAGGCGAAAACGGAGAAGTGCAGAAGCTCACATATTCAGAGGTCTACAGGATTGTAAGAGAACTCTCCTGCGGGCTTATGAGTCTGGGATTTAAAAAAGGAGACAGGGCCGCGGTAATGTGCAATACTTCTCCCCAGTGGATGTGGAGTGATTATTCAATACTCTGCGCCGCCGGTATAACGGTATGTATTTATCCCACTCTCTCCGAGAAGGAGCTTGAATTCATTCTTGCGGATTCAGGAACAACCGTTATTTTTGTTGAGGGCCCGGAAATTCTCGAAAAGGTGAAAAAAGTCTGTAAACCTTCAAATAAAAAAGTGAAGGTGAAGCACATAGTGGTAATGAAGGAGAGCTTCGAGGACAAAGACAAACGGGTAACTGATTTATCAAGGCTGCGAAAACTCGGTATAGCCTATCGCGCCAAGGACAAGATGCTTTTCGAGGACAGATGGAGATCTGTTGATTTTAAGGACTATATGACAATAGTATATACATCAGGAACAACCGGTAACCCCAAGGGAGCTGTGCATACACATTTCAGCTGGGCTTGTGCTGTCTCCAGAGACTGTATTGTTGTTAATTATGCGGGCGCTGAGGATGGAGACCTCTTCCTCTCATTCCTCCCCATGTCTCACACCTATGAAAGGGAGTGCGGCCATGGCGCTTCAATGCTTGCGGTTGTACCAAATGCATACTCATCACCAAAAACTCTTGTTGAAGATCTGAAGCTTTTTAAACCTACTATGTTTATGTCTGTTCCAAGGATTTATGAAAGGGTTTACATGTCAATGAGGGAGCAGGCTGCCAAGTCACCCCTTAAAAAGAAGATTTTTGACGCAGCCATAAGAACAGGTATAGCCGTTGTTGAATCGAGAGCTGATAAGGACGGCTTTATTGATATGAGTGAAGGGATCAATCTTACTGCCGGGGTAAATCCATGGCTTAAACTGAAGTTCAAGTTTTTTGATAAACTTATTTTCAGCAAGGTGAGGGAGGCTTTCGGCGGAAGGTTCAGGTTTGCGTTCTCAGCGGCGGGGAGCCTTAACGCGGATCTCTGCAAGACCTTCCTGGCAATGGGTATAAGGATTACAGAAGGTTATGGGGCGACAGAGACCTGGAATGAGGTAACTGTTAACAGGCTTAATAAAATACTCCCCGGCTCCATAGGGAAATGTTCAACTTCTGCGATTGAGCTTCGTGTTGACGAAGAAAATGAGCTTCAGATTAAAGGGGACTGTCTCTTCAGCGGGTACTGGAATAATCCCAAGGCCACTAAAGAGGCTTTTACCGAGGATGGGTATTACAAGTCGGGAGATATAGTTGAGGTGCTTGCTGATAACTATCTGAAAATAGTTGACCGTAAAAAAGGACTGATGGTTCTTGATACAGGTAAGAATGTCCCGTCACAGAGAATAGAGAGCCTTTTCTCACTGAGCAGGTTTATTGAGATGGTAATACCCATCGGAAGTGAACGTAAGTATGTATCAGCCATAGTTGTGCCGAACTTCGATGAATGTATAGCCCACTTTGAAGAGAACGGGATCGATTTTGATAAAAACGCGCTCGTTTATGACCATGAACTGGCCTCTGTGCCTGTATGCGTCAGGGTAGGGAAGGATTTTACTGAGAATGAGGAATTCAGAAAAATTATTGAGCAGGAAGTCCAGTATGTAAACAGGGAGCTTGAAGCCTACGAGCAGATAAAGAAATATCATGTTGTTGATTACAAGTTTACCGAGAGTACAGGTGAGCTTACACCGACTCTTAAGGTGAAAAGACGGGTTGTAATGGACAAGTTTAATAAGGAGATTGAGGGGCTCTATAAGTAATCAGATTAGTAAAAAAAGAGAAAGGGGCTGTCTGAAAAGGCAGCCCTTTTTTATCTGCGTATCAAGACGCGGTGTATTTAAAATGGTTTTTGAAAAGTCAGGGATTTTACAGAATGTTGAGTCACGGATAAAAAAAAGAGCAATTATTCTATTGCTCTTTTCTCTTCTTAGCGGAGGAGGGACTCGAACCCCCCACACCACGGATATGAGCCGTGTGCTCTAACCTACTGAGCTACTCCGCCATATTTTTATTAGCGCGGACAGGATTTGAACCTGTGACCTTTGGGTTATGAGCCCAACGAGCTGCCAGCTGCTCCACCGCGCGATCTGAATGCAACCTAAAGAAATGCGGACTATGTGTCAACATATTTTATAATAATTTTTTATTATGAGGAAAATAATTTGACCGGTCACTAAAGGTGTTTAAAATAAGATACATACTGTTGCTTTAATCAGCATCTATAGTAATATCTCTGTAACGGGGGTTATATGAAAAATCCGCTGAGGATTTTCAGAAACAGAAAAGTCGGGCTCGCCCTGGGCAGCGGCGGGGCAAAGGGACTTGCGCATATAGCTGTATTTGATTATCTTGCGGGTCTGGGCATACCTGTTGATATAATAGCCGGTTCGAGTATCGGGGCTGTTGTCGGTTCAGTATACTGCAGTGGTAAGCTTAAAAAATTCAGGGAAGAGATGCTTTCACTTACCAGGAAAGAGCTTCTCTCTGTATTCGATATAACCATGCCGAGATCCGGCCTTCTCAAGGGTAACGATTTTATTGATTTCATGAAACAGTATATACCTGCGGACACAAGAATTGAAGACTTTGACATACCGCTTGCCATTGTTGCAACGGATTTTTATGCGGGGAAGGGTGTTGTCTTCAGAAGCGGAAATGTGCTTGAGGCATTAAGGGCAAGTATTTCAATTCCCGGAGTTTTTGTCCCGGTCGCTTATAATGATACTTTTCTTGTTGATGGAGGGGTGGCCAACCCCCTCCCTGTTGATATAACAAAAAAACTCGGGGCCGGTTTCACCATCGCGGTAAACCTTCACCCCGGACTTAAAATTTCAAGAGTAAAAAAATATGTTAAGTCAGGTGCTGAGAAAATTGGCATTGATGTTTTTAAAGAGGAAGAGGAATTCCATGAAGTTGATGAATCAAAAGGCGTAAAGATTCCGGTAGAAAAAAAACCCGGGGCATGGATGAAGAATCTTGAACAGTGGATATCGACTAAAAATGAAAAGGTTGAATATCCGAGTATTTTTGAAGTTTTAAGTCAGAGTATTGATATTATGGAATATGCCAATACGACAAATTTACTGAAACATTATAAGCCCACCGTTTTGATAGAGCCCGATCTTTTATCAACAGGTGTTCTTGATTTTACAGACAGCTACAGGATAATTACTGAGGGCTTCCGGGCCTGTGCCGATAAAAAGAATGAACTGATAAGAAAAGTGAAGTTCTGGATATAAAAAGTTTTTATAAAAAAGTGATACGGGTGCAGAATGCAAAATAAAAAAAATTTTTTAGTGAATCATTATTATCTGCTTACATCATTTCTTATGTTTTTATCATTTCCAAGCTATGATTTTATACTGCTGAAGTTTTTCCCCTTCTTTGCATGGTTTTCACTTGTCCCCCTTTTTATCTTTAACCGTGGAAGAAGCCTCCGGGATGTTTTTTTCTATTCATTTATTACCGGGCTTGCCGGGAATTTTTTCGCGTACGGCTGGATCGGGAATTTCGGGGCCAAGGTCCCGGGAGGTTATCTTGTAATACTGCTTTTTCTCATACCGAGCCTTACAGCTTTTTTTGTATTGAAGATTTTTTTTGCGGAGGTTCTTTCAAAAAGATTTCCTTCAATTGATTTTCTGATATATCCCTCAGTGTGGATCATCGGGGATTTTATCCAGTCAACGGGATTTCTCGCTTTTCCATGGACATATATAGGATACTCCCAGTACCCCTTTACTTCTTTTATTCAGGTTGCTTCAGTTACAGGTATCCTTGGCATTAACTTTATAATGGTTATGTTTAATTATATTGCAGCAATGAGCATCCATAGATTTCTTATGGGGGAGAAAACTTTTTCCGCCTTTTTCAGCGGGAGATGCGGAAGGGCTTTCGCGGCAATAATAATTTTTGTTATAATAATTACTGCTGCCGGCGCTTACAGAATTTCCACATTTAACGGAGAAGGCGGAAAAGAGATGAGATTTTCTGTTATCCAGACCTGTATCTCTCCATGGGACAACTGGTCCGGGAACAGGTACAGGTACCTGGGGGAACTGATTAAATACACAAGGGAGTCCCTGAAGGAAAAACCTGATTTTATTATCTGGTCTGAATCAGCAACACTTGAAACAATATCCTTCAGGGCTTTCAATAGAGAGGATGACCTTTTTGACAGGCAGCTTTTTGATTTTATAAGGGAATCAGGGGTTCCGATTCTTACAGGGGAGATCGGTGTTACCCTTAAAGTAGACAGGGGGAGGTTGAGGCTTTTCCCCCAGAATAATGCTGTTCTTATAAATAGCGATGGGAAAGTCGTTCAGACCTATGCGAAGATAAACCTTGTCCCCTTCGGAGAGTGGTTCCCCTATGAGAACTGGTTTACCTCGGTAAAAAGGCTTGCTGCAAGTATGGGCGGCTCGGACTTTGTTCCGGGGGACAAACCGGAACTTTTTACACTTAAAGGAACGCGTTTCGGGGCCCTTGTCTGTTATGAAGGGATTTTTTTCAGGCTTTGCAGGGAGTATAAGAGGATGGGGGCTGATTTTCTTGTTAATATTACAAATGACGGGTGGACAGATACATATAATGGCCATTTTCAGCATTTTGCCTCTTCCGTTTTCAGATCTGTAGAAAACGGTCTCTGGCTGGTAAGATCGGGAAATACGGGTGTGAGTGCGATAATAGCTCCTTCCGGCAGGGTGATTTCCACCATGCCTATATTAAAAAAGGGCTCATTTTCAGGAAGTATAGATATATCTCAAAACAGGGACACAATTTACCAGGCATTAGGAGATTTTATTCTTTATGTGGCCGCCTGTTTTATAGTGGTAATTTCGATTGTTTCTGTTGTGAGAAAGCGCCTTCAGGGTAAGAGTGCATAAAGGAGGCTTATAGAGCTTGCCAAATATTTGGGTATACCTTCCCCATCCTAAATAAAAGGCTTTACAAAAAAGAACGTCATATATATTTTCTGCTAAAATATTGTCAATCTTTTCACAGAAATGCTCCGGCAGCAGCAGGAGCTCTCTTTCTGAATAATGACAACAGGAGCCGGTATTTAAGGTTTGCAATAGTCAGTTACAGGCATATTCGGCCTGTACCCTGTTACAGTATTTAACACTGTGGATAGATTGGATCAATGATATTATTTGTAAGATATTTTCAGGAGGTTCTTAAATGTTAAAGGAGTATAAGGCTGACCAGATCAGGAATGTTGCTATAATTGGACATGGAGGAACAGGAAAGTCAACACTGCTGGAAGCCATGCTTTTTGTCGGGGGAAAAATCGACAAGATGGGGAGTTCAGACAGCGGAAATCTTGTATCAGATTTTGATGATGATGAGAAGGCAAAGAAAATATCAATCAAAAGTTCAATGGGATTTGTTGAATTTGAAGATGTTAAAATCAATATAATAGATACACCCGGAACAGCTGATTTTATCGGTGAGGCAAGGTCAGCTCTTCAGGCGGTTGAAACAGCGATACTTGTTGTGGATTCAGTTGACGGGGTTCAGATTGAAACTGAAAAGGCATGGAGATACCTGACAGAGAACAATATACCAAGGATTGTCTTTGTCAACAAAATGGACAAGGAAAGGGCCAGTTACGACAAGGTTATTGAAAATATAAAGTCCAGCCTGGGCGGGAATATCGCCTCTCTCTGCATCCCGAACGGTGAGGGTGAAAATTTTAATGGTGTTATGGACACTGTTGAAATGAAGCTCTATACTCCCAAGGGTGACGGTAAAGATGTAACAATTGGTGAGATACCTGCGGATCAGAAAGAGCTTGTTGAGCTCGAAAAAACCGCTCTCGTTGAACTTGCTGCAGAAGGGACTGATGAACTTATTGAGAAATTTTTAGGAGGGGAGGAGCTTACCCCTGAAGAGGTTATATCCGGCCTCATGCTACAGCTGAAGGCTGCAAAACTTACACCGGTTATATGCGGTTCAAGCCAGAAAGTGATAGGAATTAAAAATCTTATAAAAACAATTAAGAATTTTGCACCAGCTCCGGAAACAGGTAAAGTTTACACCGGACATCAGCCGGGTGATGCTGAAAAGACTGTAGAAGTAAAACTCGATGATTCGGGCTCAATGGCTGCAGTTGTATGGAAAACAGCTATTGACCAGTACGCAGGCCGTTTTAATTATGTAAAGGTCATTTCAGGGCAGGTTACTCCTGATACTGAAATTCTCAATGCAGGCAGGGATCTCAGGGAAAGATCAACCAAACTCTGCGCGATGATAGGAAATAAGCAGAATGATATGCCTAAAATCTGCGCCGGTGACATAGGAGTTCTTGTTAAACTTGATAAAGCGGTTACGCTTGACACTCTCAGCGATCCGAAAAATCCGGTTGTTCTTCCTATAATAGATCTTCCTCAGCCTGTTTATTCTCTGGCTGTTGAGGCTGCCAAGAGGGGAGAAGAGGATAAAATCGGACAGTTCCTTAACAAGGTTGCAGAGGAGAATCCGACACTGAAATACGGTTTCACTGTTTCTACCAGCGAAACTGTTCTTTCCGGTATGGGTGACATGCAGCTTAACCTTATACTTAACAACCTGAAAGAGAAACTCAAGCTTGATGTGGTTACACGGACACCCCGTGTTGCCTACAGGGAGACAATAACAAAGAAAGCTGAAGCCCAATATAAGCATAAGAAACAGTCAGGCGGTCATGGCCAGTACGGAGAGGTCCAGATACGCGTCAAACCGCTTGAGAGAGGGAAGGGCTTTGAATTCGTAGACAGTATTGTCGGCGGGGTTGTTCCAAAACAGTATATACCGGGTGTTGAAAAGGGCCTTAAAGAGGGTCTTGAAGAGGGGGTACTCGCCAAATATCCTGTTGTTGATGTCTGGGTTGAACTCTTCTACGGTTCATACCATGATGTTGACTCCTCTGAGATGGCATTTAAAATAGCTGCAAGAAACGCCATTAAAAACGCAATGGAGGCGGGAGGTCCGCAGCTCCTTGAGCCTATTATGAACGTAAGGATCTTTGCTGATAAAGAGTTTATGGGTGATATTATGAGTGATATCACAAGCAGGAGGGGCCGTGTTCTCGGTATGGACAGTGATGAAAATTCCAGCGGAATACAGGTAATCAGGGCAACAGTTCCTGAAGCTGAAATGCTCAGGTACAGTACGGATCTCAGGGCAATGACAAGCGGCAAGGCTACGTTTGAGATGGAATTCTCCCATTATGATCCGATTTCAGGGAGAGAGGCTGACAAGATTATTGAGGAAAGGAAAAAATTCCTTGAGGAAGAGGCGAACAAGTAGTTCCCTTTACCGTGTAGAAAAATATTATTTCAGAAAAAGCAATCCTGTATTCAGGATTGCTTTTTTATCTTATATCAACTCCTCTTTCTCGAGTGAAGAGAGGTCAAAAATATTTATTTTATCTTTTATGTCAAGGGCCCGTTCAGCGATAGTTTTTGACATTTCAGACATCTCCTCTGCCCATGAGGAATTACTCTGAGATAGGGAATTTATTTCTGAAATGGTTCTGGTTGTTTCTTCAGCTGCCTTTTTCTGTTCAACAGAGGCGTTTTTTATCTCGTGCGATTTGTTCAGCACAAGGTCAGCTTCTCTGTTTACCTCGCTGTGGGATTCTATATACCTGTTCATATTCATTACGAGCGTGGCCATCATCTGATTAATTTCAGTAACACCTGTAATTATTTCAGTTATAACCGCTACAGTGTCCTGCATCCTGCCCATGCCCAGGGCTATTTCATTCTCACTTTTTTTTATCAGGACTTCAATGTCTTTTACGCTATTAGAAGTCTGATCTGCAAGTTTTGATACTTCATCAGCAACAACTGCAAACCCCCTGCCTGCGTCTCCCGCACGAGCAGCCTCAATGGATGCATTTAATGACAGGAGGTTTATCTGGTCTGATATATCGCTGATCATGCCTACTATCCCGATCATCTCACGGGACGTTTCTGAAATCCCGGTAATACGGCTGTTCATGTCTTTGATATTGTCTTCTCCGGATTTTGCCCTTTCAGTAATATTCTGAGTCTTTGACATTGTTGAAGAAATTTTTTCCTCTATATCTGAAGTCAATGTTGTGAGTTCCGCCATGCGGTTTATAAGGGACAGGATTGTGCTGTTCTGGATTTCGGCTCCTGTATTGAGATTGTCTGAACCTGCTGAGATCTCTTCCATAGTGGCAGTTATCTCCTCAATTGAGGCGGCCTGGTCTGATAAATTACCGGAGAAAGAGGAAGTTGTGGAACTCATCTTTCTTGAAGATTCCTCAAGCTCTGCTGAAATATTTACAAGTGATTCAAGGAGATTTCTGTTTATTTCGATCTGCTTCTCACGTTCAAGTTCCGTTTCGTTTTTTCTCAGGTTTCTGGCTGTTAGAGTGATTCTGATCCCGAGAAATGAAATCAGAGATGAGAGCGATATAGTTATCAGGGCATCAAAAAAAACGATTCCTCTCATCGCAGGATTTATCAGTGTGATTGAGTAAATCATCGCTATATACCCCGCTATCTGGATGATTACAACAGCAAAGACAACTCTAATGGTGCAGAATAAGGTGGCGTAAACAATAGTAACGATCCATGGCAGGAAACTGGCAACAAATCTTTCAGGGGAGCCCTTTAAAGCTGTTCCGTAGCTATTAATGATGAGGCCTATTGAAATAGCAAAAACAAAAATATTCACCGCCGCATTGTAATATCCGGCGTATATCAGGGCTATGCAGATAAGTATTATTGTAATAAATGAAAAGATTACAAGATTAAGTGTGTCGAACAGGGATCGTGCTGCAAGGAGATTCATCCCGATCAGAATTACCATAAATGAGGGGAGCAGAAAAAGATTTGTGTAAAGTATTGTTTTTACCCGGCCCCGATGTTCATAAGACCGGTTTATATATTTTTTCTGTGCGCCTTGAATAAACTCTCCTATCATGAGTAACCCCTCTCAATAATGTAGTGATGAGAATTCTGTCCGGTTATTGAAATATATTTTGTTAAATATTCGTTAAAAGAAATCCTTTGTCAATTTTAATAATAAAAGCATTCAATAATTACTTTTTTTTACAGTAATTGTTTCTAAATAATTTTAACGTCAAGGGTGAAGATTATATAACTCTGCCGCTGAATACTGTGGGGCAAAAGAGCATTTTTTGCCTGAATTAATTTAATCAATAAATATAGTTTTTTATTTTTATATTCAGGATTTTGAATGTAAAAACTTTATTCTGAAATATAACCTTTAATGCTGAAATATAACCGGCTTGACATTTTGCACGGTAACATTTTTAAAATAAACTGTCTTAATAATTATTATTTAATATCAGTAATAATTCCTGAATATATATAAAACATTATAAACGGTAAGTGTGAAGTGACCGAGAGATACAGCCTGAATTTATCCCTTTTTATCCTGATATCGTTCTTTCTGCATACGGTATTGATTGTTTCTTTTATCCTGCCTGATTCTGACGGTTTTTTCAGGTCATTATTATCTAATCCTCTGGAAAAAAGGCAGGGTATCGGGGGGAGGGATATTATAGTAAATATTAATCAGGATGATGTCCGCGATATAAGAAAGGGGACACTCCTTTCCGACAGGGACTCAACCGCAAAGGGCTTTATTACAAAGGAAAAGGGTGACAGGTGGCTTAATAATTCGCTTGAATTCAGGATGAAGAGCGGTTCAGCCGGCGGTAACGGCAGAATCGCCACGTCCGGTTCCGGTGAAAAGATCAAGACTTCTGATAATGGGGATGTTTCTGTACGTTATGGTTCAGGCGGAGCCGGAGGGGGAGCCGGAAATAACGGGAATGCATCCAGAATGGCGATTCCGGACAAAAACAGTATTACGATGAAGAACGCACTTTTTTACTCAAACAGCGGGCTTTTTTCTTTCAACACTGCTAAATTTAAAAATTTCACCTACTTTAAAAATATGAAAGACAGGATAGCATCAAACTGGTACCCGCCCCTGCTGGCCAACGCAGCCCTTGGAGGCTATGCTCCGGGTAACATGAGAATAATGGCAATCCCCAGCCAGAAAGTAAAGATTGTATTTATTATGAACAGGGCAGGGGATATAGTAAGAGTTGAACTTGTTGATTCTCTTGGCAATAATTCACTTGATGAATCATGCCTTGATGCAATCAGGCTTTCCAGAAGTTTCGGGGAGGTCCCGGATAATATAAAGGGGGAGTTTATTCTCATCCCCTTTATATTTGGCTACTACGCTAATTGATCAGAATATTTTAAGATCCTTCAATGTCATACTCTCAAGAACCTTGTCTCTACCTGAATTGATTTTATTAAAAATATCGGCCAGATTCCCCTTTGATACCTGTCTTCTGTATTGGGACGGAATGGCTATCTGGGCTTCATTTATCAGGCTGAAAAGTTCCTTGAGTTTAATATTATTAGACGACATGGTTGGCATAAGCGGCCCTGCCTGCTCTCTGTGGAGCAGCCCCTTCTCAACGAAGAGTTTTAAGAAGTAATCCAGATCAACCGAATTATGGGACAGTTTCTTAAGAAGCTCTGAATAATGGCTGTCTCCTTTCCCTTCTTCGAATTTTTTATAAATATAGTCAAGCGCGGCAAGGCCGTAGAATATATTAACTTTTCTGTTCTCTTCAAATGTATTCTTTAAATTTGCATATGTTTCAGGATGCATCAGTGTGTATGATACTTCTGCGCCGTAAAGAATTATAAGAGAGGAAGCGTATATCATAAGGAGGAAGAGGGGAATTGACGCAAGGGCCCCGTAAATGGCAAAGGTCCCTGTGGCAAAAGCCTTGATATATATAATGAAGAGGAATATAAAACCAACCCATACAGTACCTGTAAATGCTGCTCCGATTGATGCGTATTTAAAGGGCACTTTTGTGTTCGGTGTCGTGGTGTAAGTCATAAGGAAGAGCAGCCAGATAAATATAAATGGTGCGAGGAATTTGATGAACATGGCAAATATGCTTACCCCGGATTGTCCTGTCCATTTTTTCCCCATGTCGGCAGTTCTTTTTATTGTTCCTCCATTCCCCACAGCCCAGACATTCCCCTCAGAGTAGAGGAGTCTGTTTATCTTCTGGGTGGATAGTGAATCTCTTTTCCAGTTCATCCCCCCGTTAGTTGTATGAATGAGTATCCCGTTCTCACCCGCGATAAAACCTTCGTTTGTGTTCAGGAATACAACCGAGTAGTAATTGTATTCCCTGAACTTTTTCTGCTTCCAGGACGCTCCGCCATTGGATGAACTGAGAATTACCCCGTCATTAGCCGAGATCCAGATATGGCTTCTGTCCAGAAAGAATGCTGAGTTCAGATCAACCAGCCTGTTTTTTCTTTTTGATTCGTTTATTGTCCTGATATTCCATGTGAGACCTCCATCTTCAGTGATGAATATCCTCCCTTTTGTGCCTGTGGCAATACCGCGGTTCTGATAAAATGTTATTGAAGAAAAGTTCATTGTGACGTCTTTCGTGTCTATAACTCTCCAGTCCCTTCCCCCGTTTTCCGTTGCGAGTATAACGCCCTTGTTGGCAGCTATAAACCCTTTCTGGCTGTTTACCATATAAATATCATTAAAGTTAAAATCCCCCCATTTTGAAATGGACCAGTTTTTCCCTTTGTCCCCTGTCATGAGGATGAAACCTTTGTCAGCCACAACCCATCCGTTATTGTTTATGAACTGTATATCGTTGAAAGTCTCGCTGGAGAGGGCAATATGGTCTATTCTGAAATCATTTTCTGAGAAAGTATTGTCAGAGAATTTATATGAAAAGATCCTCTGATTTTCGTAATCGAAGTTTCCCTCCTCTCTTTCAGTGAATTTGAGCTTTTTATTGATCGTGCTCTGCAGCAGGGAGCCCTTATCTCCCACTACCCATACGTTTTTATCTTCAATTACTGCGGCATTGTAGTTCGCTGATGAAAAAACGTTAGACATTTTTGTAGCTACGGTGGTGCCGGCAATAAGCATTACAGGTCCCAGTGTCAGGGCTGCCCAGTAGTATATAATTTTCTGAAAAAGCGTTCTCCCCTGTTTGACCTTCCATATGTCATTAAGGGATTTTTCAACTGCCCGGAGAGTGGCCGTTGCTGTAAAAATTACAATTATGGCACCTACCCCTCCTACTTTTTCCGCGTTATCAATGAGTCCGGAAACTGCCTCAAAAACCGGGTCTATGTTAAGTTTGATGCTGTGTTCAGTCATGAATAGAGAAATATCTCTGAACAGGTCCTCTTTTTTGTTCTCCACTCCTGAAAAAATTGAAAAAAAAGTCAGAAAAACTGTGAGAGCCGGTATCAATGATGTAATAACCGCATAAGCTATTGCAGAAGCCTTTGTGAGGCAGTCATCTACCATGAACTTTCTTGTAGAAATGACGAAAACCTTAACGGTGTTAATCAGCCTGTTATATATCTCTTTTTCGAAGTAGTACCCTTCATATATATTTTTTATGAGGGCAAATATCCTTGAAGTAAGTGATTCAGGGTTATCGAGTTTTTTATTAATTTTTTTCTTAAAAAGGGTCATTGAAGGTGGCTCTCCTTTGAGATTAACTTACCAGTTAAGTAAAGGCTGATTAATCGCAGTGTCAAGTATTAATGTTTGAATGTGATTCACAATTAACTGCAGTTTTACATCAAGGGTGTAGTTACTAGAGCAACTTTAAAATTCCCCTTATTGTAACTGAAGTTTGTTTTTTAAACACAATTATGTATTTTTTTAATAATTAAATTACAATGTTGTTCTTTTTAACGGGGAATCGGTACAGGACTCATCTGTTATACTTTTTACATTTTCCGGAAAATTTCCTGAATTAAATGCTCATTCATAGAACAGAGTATGGATTATGTTAACGGTATGTTAACTTTTGCCGGTTTCACCGGCTCCTCCTTCGCTGAAATTTTTTTTGGCACGGTATATGCATATATATATTGCCAGATAAACTACAAATGGAGGTTGATATGCGATCGGTAAAGGGATTGCTGACAATTCTTTTTATAGCTCTTTTATCAATAAAGGGGCTTCAGGCTCAGGAAACAGCAGAGGCAGTTACTAAAGCGGATTTGGAATCGGTAACTACGAATATTAATATCGTATGGACCATTGTTGCTGCTATTCTTGTTTTCTGGATGCAGGCTGGTTTTGCCATGGTAGAAGCGGGATTCACAAGAGCGAAAAATGCTGTTAATATTATTATGAAGAATCTCATGGACTTTTCCATAGGCTCACTGGCGTTTTTTATGGTTGGATTCGGTATAATGTTTGGTGCGACCAAGAGCGGTTTTTTCGGTACTGATTTTTTCTTTATGAATGGCATCATCGGAAGCGGCGGCGGAACTGAGTGGGGATATACTTTTATGATATTCCAGACTGTATTCGCTGCTACTGCTGCAACAATTGTATCCGGTGCAATGGCTGAACGAACAAAGTTCACAGGTTATCTTGCTTACAGTGTAATCATCTGTCTTCTTATTTATCCGATTTTCGGTAAATGGGCATGGGGTTCACTTTTTGCTGAAACAGGTACAGGATGGCTGGAAGGTCTTTCAACCGGTGGTTTCTGTGACTTCGCTGGTTCAACTGTAGTTCACTCCGTGGGCGGATGGCTGGCTCTTGCGGGAGCTATTGTTCTCGGCCCGAGAATAGGGAAATATGCTCCTGACGGAACACCCAGAGCTATACCGGGCCATAATATAACACTTGCAGCCCTTGGTGTTTTCATTCTCTGGATGGGCTGGTTCGGTTTTAACCCGGGTTCAACAACAACCGGTAATGGTGAGATTGGACGTGTTGCTGTCACAACAAATCTTGCTGCAGCAGCAGGTGCAATTTTTGCAATGTTTACAGCCTGGATAAAATTCAAAAAGCCTGATGCTTCCATGGCTCTTAACGGTGCCCTGGCAGGTCTTGTAGCAATAACAGCAGGTTGTTATACCGTTACTCCTATGGGGTCTATTGTTATCGGTATTATCGCAGGTATACTTGTTGTCTTCAGTGTTACCTTTATAGATTCAGTGTTGAAGGTCGATGACCCGGTTGGTGCAGTCAGTGTACACGGCGTATGCGGACTCTGGGGAACTCTTGCATGCGGACTTTTTAATGCTGAAAAGGTTATCGGTATTGGAGATGCGAGTTCCGGCCTTTTTTATGGCGGAGGGATCAGTCAGCTGATAAGTCAGTTCATAGGAGCCGGTGTTGCCTTTGCATGGGCATTCGGTACAGGTCTTGTTCTTTTCATACTTATCAAGAAAACAATTGGTCTCAGGGTAAGCAAGGATGAGGAGCTCAGAGGACTTGATATAGATGAACATGGTATGGAAGCTTATTCCGGTTTCCAGGTCTTCACTAACCAGTAGTGGATGGAGGATAATAATGAAACTTATAATAGCATATATTAAACCTGAAAGGCTGAATGATGTAAAGCAGTCTCTATTCGAAGCTGATATTAAGAAGATGTCTGTTACTAACTCTCTCGGGTGCGGCCAGCAGGGCGGATATCACGAAACATACAGAGGGGTTGGTATGGAGGTAAACCTTCTGAAAAAGGTCAGGCTTGAAATCGCGGTAAATGAAGAATTTGTTGATATGACAATCAAAGCGATTATTAGCGGAGCAAAAACAGGTTCAATCGGTGACGGAAAGATATTTGTTACGAATCTGGAGAGATGCGTCAGAATAAGAACAGAGGAGGAGGGGAAAGAGGCCATTGGTTAATCTTTTTACCCGAATCTGAGAAAAAGTTAATATATACAGGGGGGGCTTGCCCCCCCTGTTAGTTTAGTTACAAAAATGTAAAATTCTGCATTAAACAGCCTCCCTTGAGAAAAAATATTATGTATAATTCAGGTATTATTATTCATTTATCATATTACAGATGTTTGTAACAGGTTATTGAGACAAATTCTGGTTTACCGGGGGAAAACCGGTGATTCTGTGATAAAGGAGTTAGAATGGATTTCAGCGGAAACAGGGAAAGCGGTTTGCTCGAGGCTATTGGCAGAGAGTTTGTAAGCGCCAATAAAGATATAAATATGCTCCTGCATAATGTTTTTAAAATTATTTCTCAGTACTATAGAATTGAACGGGGCCTCATAAGTATTTATCATAAGGATGAGGGTGAAATAGCAGTTGAAATACATTACGGGTATACGCGGGAAGAGGTTGAAAGAGGCATTTATAAGCCGGGAGAGGGGATAATCGGTACAGTTGTGCAGACAGGTATACCGATTGTAATACCTGATATAAGAAATGAACCCCGGTTTTTAAACCGTACAGGTGCAAACAGAAATATAATTACAAACAGGATTTCTTTCATATGTATTCCTATTATCATTGATACCAGTATTATCGGGGCAATATCTGTTGATATAATAAATAACTCCGGACGTGACCTGGCAGAGGAGTTTCATATGTTAACAACGATTTCCATAATGATAGCGCAGGCTGTAAACAGCAGAATGGAGATCCTTGTCCGGGAAAAACGTCTGAAGCTTGAAAATGATGAACTCCGCAGAAAAGTTGAGGCAAGTACCCTTCCTGCGAAGATAATAGGTAAGTCGCGGGAAGTCCGTGATCTTTATGAAAAAATATTACTTGTGGCGGCCACAGATTCAACAGTATTGATTACAGGAGAGAGCGGTACAGGTAAGGAACTGGTAGCGGATGCTGTTTATGAGAACAGTAAAAGGCATGGTAAACCTTATGTTAAGGTGAATATAGCCTCGCTTCCGAAGACACTTATCGAATCTGAACTTTTCGGCTACGAAAAAGGGGCCTTTACAGGGGCTGACAGGATGAAGAAGGGCCGATTCGAAATGGCGGACGGTGGAACTATCTTTATTGATGAAATAGGCGATCTTGATCTGCACCTGCAGGTGCATCTGCTCAGGGTTCTCCAAAACAGGACTATTGAAAGAATCGGCGGCATTGAAACAATACCTGTTGACGTAAGGGTAATCGCAGCGACTCATCATGACCTTGAAAGTAAAGTTGAGTCAGGGGAATTCCGCAGCGACCTTTTTTACAGGCTCAATGTATTTCCTGTATATTCTCCTCCTCTTAGAGAGAGAAAAGCGGACATTATGCTTCTTGCGGATCATTTTCTTGAATTTTATTCCAAAAAGATGGATAAGAGTATCAAAAGGATCAGCACAGATGCCATAGATCTGCTCGTAAGTTATCACTGGCCCGGAAATGTCAGGGAACTTGAGAACTGTATTGAAAGGAGCGTTATACTCTGCTCTGAGGATGCTTTAAGAAGTTATCATCTCCCTCCTTCGCTTCAGAAGAGCAGTGACCCGGGAACAGCGGGTACACTTGAAGAACGGATCAATCAGTTTGAGAGGGAGATTATTATTGACAGCATGAAAGTCTCAAAAGGGAATATTTCCCGTGCGGCAAAGGACCTTGGGACCACCAAGAGGATTCTCGGTTATAAAATGTCCAAGCTCGATATTGACTATAAAATCTTCAGGGGAAATGATGACCTGTAGAGTTATTTAATATTTAAATATTATTGAAAGTTTTTATTGGAACTCATTCCTTGGGTATAGGCTTGAGCAGTTTCCTCTCCATGAATTTCCCGATCTTTTTATCCTGGTCCATTATATGCCGTGTAAGCCAGTCAAAGAGAAATCTGACAAATTCTCCGGTATCGCCCTTTCCCTGTGAAAACTTATTTTTGTATTCAATGACCTGTTTCGTGAGATTGTCATGAACCCGTTTGTGTTGTTCATATTGAACATAGTCATTTTTAACCATGAAACTTTCTTCTTCTTTGAAATGATAATTTGTGTAATCAAGAAGGGCGTCAAGCGCTTCAATCGGGGTGCTGTGCTCTGCATCTGTTTTAATTTTATCATACATGTTGTTGATCAGTTCGAAAAGCTGACGGTGCTGGTCGTCAATCTGATTAACGCCTATGGAAAATTTTTCACTCCATGACAAGAATGGCATTATTATACTCCGCTGGATTTTTTTAAATAATCTATTGTTTTTTAAATGGAAGTCAACCTGAAATCAGGGTATGACCGGTTAATCTGAGTAATTTTTGCAATTCCTATTGCTGCTGCTGTGGTTGGTATATGACGGTATGTAGCTGTTTTGGGATTCATAAAGGATGAATCCCAAAACATAACAGGTTAAAAATAGTACCAGATAGTTTCGTAGTCAGAAGCTGATTCCCCTATCGATTCAAGCCTTTTCAGGTAATCCAGGATCGGCACGTCTGTTCCGACATAGGTTTTCTGATCTGCGATCTTTTTTTCCCATGGATGGAATTCGTAAATTCTTGATCCGTCTTTATTGATTGAGATCATGTCCCTGTGTTGCCCGGAGTTCAGGTGGTTTTTCCCCAGGCCGGGGACATTATATACAGGCTCATCAGTACGTGATAGTCCGGGCATAAGCCTGGATTCCTCCTTCTGCTCCTGGAGTATCCTGGAGATCGGGATACGATAATCTACTGTTTCAAGCTTCCCTTTCGGGTAGAAAGAGTAGTAAGGGTCCACACCGCATAGCCGTATCAGAGTCCTGAGCCGTACAGCTTCAAAACGGCGGGAATTGTAGAAAGTAAAAACCATCTGGTTGTAAACGGATATGCCCCGGGTTTTGATTTTTTCGACAGCCTTTACAAAATCAGGAGTCACTTCGTAAGGATGCTGGATATGTGTAACCAGTGCCAGCTCTTTTTTGCCGGGAATCCGGAATGATGCAAGGATGTCGCACAGTTCATCCGTGAATCTCATGGGGAGGGTCACCGGGGTCCTTGAGCCTATCCTTATTCGCTCGACATGATCTATTCGTGAAATTTTATCAATGATATCTTTAATCCGTGAGTCTGACATGACGAGAGGGTCTCCACCGGTGATAAGCACCTCTGTAATGGCTTTATGCTCCTCGATCCATTTTATGGCTTCATTGAGCTGTTTTTCTTCAGCCATTGCGCCTGCTTCAAGGGGCCCTTTTATCTCCCAGTTCCTCTGGCAGTACACGCATATCTGCGGGCATGAATTATAAGGTTTTAGAATTACTATTCCGGGGTAGCGTCTTGTAATGAGATCAACCGGAGATGTATCATGTTCAAGCATGAAGTCATTGATGTAATCCTCTCTTCCGCTCCCCTCAAATGCGTCTATATAGCTTTCAGGGAATAGCACCTGGGCTCTCACGGATCTGTCTTCACCGTAATCAGGCCCTATAAAGAGAGAGGAGTAGTACGGGGTTACACCGAAAGGAATGCCCAGAGCATTGGCTTTTTTTATGTTTTCAGTCTCTTCATCAGAAAGGACAGTGTATCCGTTGAGGGTTTCATTATTCTTTGCTATATGCTGCAGCTGCCAGTGCCAGTCGTTCCATTTCGATTCATCCGCACCTGTGAAATCCAGGATTTTTTTCCTGTTCTTTTCCCTCTTCTTTATTATTTCACTATCAAGGCCGCACAGGTATTTTGACATTTTTGAATCGAGATAATCGTGGATTGTATCAAGTTCGTCTGATCTGATCTGTGCCGCATCGCGACCTTTAAGAGCTCCCGTATTGGCGAATGAAAATCTTGTGTTCTCATGAAGTCTGAATTTTCCTTCAATACCGCAAACGAGATGACATATGTCTCCCCAGAATGCTTCAGAAAGCTGCGGATCAGGATTTCCGTTTACAGTATTAATAAGTTCACTGAGTACACTGAACCCTGCAAGCTTTTCACTGCGTGGATGGAGTATACTTCTCAATACCCTGGAACAGTCCCTGATTGTCACAAGGTCGAGGTCGTGCATATCTTCATCTTTTTCAGAGTAGGTTATAAAATGTCTGTGATTAATATGATGAAGCAGTTCCCGCCTGATTTCTTCAATATCTGTTCCTGATTTAAGGATGGAATTCCATTTTTCTGAAATTAACAGAAAAGTATCAGCTGTAAATTTTTCTTTCATAAATACTCCATAATAATATCATTTAATATCTCTAGACACTGTTCCTCTATTCATTTAAACCGGGGACTGGTTTAAATACCGTGATGATATATATATTATATAAAAATCAGGATAAAAAAAGATATCTTCCGATAATCGGCCGGAAAATCGGGTCATCACGTTTAAAATGATAGCGTTTGTTTATCTTTTTAAGGAATTAATTGAAAATGCTTCCGAATGGAACAGTTCTGTATTATACTCAGAAATCTGGGCGTATTACAAAAATGTTACAAGTACTTTTTTTATTTTTTTGGAAATATTGACTCTCCTGTGGCCTCGAATTTCTGTGATATTATTGAGATTTATGATTGAATTAGTACATCTGCTTTCATTCCTCTCCCCGCCTTCGTGGGGATAAACGACCGTGGGCGATTGCAGTAAGAGTTTTAAATTACTCCCATAATACTGGTTTTATAAGAAGTCAGCTTTTTCAGTACATCCTGTACCATGCTGACAGGCGTTCATCGTGAA
>DAIOFM010000024.1:0-27283 GCA_036745755.1 Spirochaetota bacterium
ATGTCAAACATTTATAAGAACTGCCCTGACGGAATTGACAGGTTTCTCTTCATTGAATGCGTTGACGGCAAAGTCACCAGGGTTGAAACAGGTGAAAGCGGAGCACCTGACGCCGAATTTAAAATCACCGGTGATTACGAGACTTTCGCAAAAATATCCCGCGCTGAACTCGGTTCCCAGAAAGCGCTCTTCCTTGGGAAACTGAAGCTTAAAGGGAACATGGCGAAGGCCCTTAAACTGGCCTCCCTTGCAGACAGGATAAACAAGGTCCTGTCCCGGATACCCACTGATTATTAGGAGGCCGTTATGCCGAGAATATTAGACCCGAAAGACCCGTACTATATCGACAACCCGGGGCGTGTTAAATCTATACAGGCCGAAATGCATAAACGCGGCATTGATGTTTACCTGGGTTCAAGAGTCCGCACAATGAGCTTCATCCTTGACGCATTCTGCCCCTGGAGAAGCTACATCGTTATCCCGGCGGAGGGGGACCCCACCCTTTTCACCTTCGTAATAGACGCCATAAGGCTCGGTGACGAGACATGGCTTGACGAGGACCATGTAAGGGCATACGCGCCCATGGGAGGGATGGACCAGGTTTCCGCCATAACAGATTTCATAAAGGAAGACCTTGGTATAACAAAGGGCCGCATAGGATACGAGGACGGGATATCCACGTATACGGCGGAAGGGAACCTGTCGCACTGGGAATTTACCCATTTCAGGGACGCATTACCCGGTTTTGAATGGGTGAATTCACACGACATCATTGATTCCATCTCAATCATAAAAGACAAAGGGACAATCGAAAGGTTCAGGAAGGCATCTCTCATTGTTGACGAAGGGCATAAAGCTGCGCGAGCCGCACTTGAAAACGGCGGTTTTAAAGGAATGACTGAAACCGTTATAGCCGGAATTGCCGCTCTTGCCATGAGAAAGGCGGGGAGCGTGTCGGAGTGGAACTTCGCGGGACTCAATGAAATCTCCGCGGGTTACAGAACAGGTCTGGGCGCCTGTACCCCTCCTACAAATAAAGAGATTAAAGCAGGTGAGCCGCTGATGCTGGACTTCCACGCCATGTTTCAGCTTGCCCTTGGCGACCATTCACACAACTATCTCATCGGCCCTGCCACAAAAAGGCAGAGATGGCACGCGGACAACTTCGTGGCCCTTGTGAGCACAGTGCTTGACAACTACAAAGCGGGGGCAAGCCCTTCGTCCCTTGCGGAGACCCTCATGGATACTGCGGAGGAGCGCGGGTGCGCTGACTTCCTTGTACCAGGGTGCGAGCACGGCATCGGGCTTTTCGGTGACGAGTGGAGGATAGGAGCCACACCTGACGGCCCCATCCCCTACTGGACTGACCCGGACCATATCTACAGTGAGAATGAGATGGTTGTCTGCGCCATGCAGTACGCGGCCCCTGCAGAGGGTATAGGCTTCAGGTATGAAAACGATATCCTTATTCTGAAAGAGGGGTGCGAGTACATGTCAAAATTCCCTCTGGCCATAGAGGAGATCGAATAACACGATGCAGGGACGCAGTTTTATGCGTCCCTGTAAAATTATTTTATTACATATTTGTGTTGACAGAATCATTTGTTCCATATTAATGTCCCTATCGATTACACCATTATCTTTCTGCTATTTTTTCCTCGTTTTTTCCCGGGCAAATTTCATAGGAGTTTTTTAATAGAGTAGTTCGTAGGGGATACCCCGCCATTACAATAAAAGGAGCCGCAAATGGCACAATCACAAGGTACAGTTAAATGGTTTAATGACCAGAAAGGTTTCGGATTCATTACATCCGATAAAGGGGAGGATATATTCGTACATCATTCAGGTATAAATTCAGATGGTTTTAAAACCCTTCCTGAAGGTGCAGACGTTACATTCGACACAGAACAGGGACAGAAAGGCCCAAGAGCAGTTAATGTTACAGTAATATAACAGCAAATTGCAATTTTACAAAAAAAAAGGGCTGCCTGAAAGGCAGCCCTTTTAAATAATTTTATCAGCCGTACAGGGACTCAATTTCACCTGAAAAATTCTTAAATACTATTTTCCCTTTGATCTTCTGTGTAGCAGTGAGCTCGTCCCTGCTCTGCAGAAACTTCCTCTTTAAAATTTTATATTTCTTTATCTGCTCAAAATCCGCCAGCTTTTCATTAGCCTTCGCGATAACCTCATCCACGATCTGCTGTACCGCGGGGTGCTCAACAAGGTCATCTCCCACCTCATAGCAGGTTTGAAGGCCGTTTATTACATCATATTTTAATGCTCCCTCATCAAATGTTACACCTTTTGATTTTAACGCGGGCACAAGGGCGTCCCAGTATGGCACTATAAGCGCCGTGATATATTTCCTTCCGTCACCGACAGCCATTGCCTGCTCGATCCTGAGATCACTGAGTATGAAAGACTCCACTTTCGCGGATGCGACATTCTTGCCTGTGTCCATTACGATAATGCCCTTTTTTCTGTCCACAACCTTGGCGATTCCCTCATTATTTACCTCAAGGATGTCTCCTGTCATAAAGAAGCCGTCTTCAGTAAACGATGATGCCGTGGCTTCAGGGTCTTTATAATATTCCCTGATCACTCCGGGACCCTTTACAAGGCATTCCCCGTCATCGGCAATTTTAAATTCCATACCGGGATTCGGCACGGCATTCCAGCCTATCAGTATATCGTTCTGGTGTCCCACGCAGACCCCGCACTGTGTTTCAGTAAGTCCGTAACCGTTCGGAACATAAAATCCCATCCCGGTCCAGGGAATATGCAGCTCAGGCAGAAGGGCTCCCCCACCGCAGGCGAACATTCTCATATTTCCTCCAAGGGCTGCATGGACCTTGTCATATACCCCGGCTTTTGCCTTAAGGTACTCCTCTTTCAGCTCACCGGTAAGCACATCTTCATGCTTAACGGTCATATCTATGGTACCGTTCGGGCCTTTCCTTGCCTCAACAACTTTAGCGGCAACACCCATTGCCCAGTCCCAGGCCTGTTTCCCCTCGGGAGTCTCAGAGAACTTCATCCCTATACCTTTAAGTACCCTGTCAAGCATTCTGGGCACAACAACAGTAACAGTCGGTTTAAAGGCCTGGTAATCCTCCATTATAAACTGCGGGCCCCTTCCGAAAGCGATTGCTGCTCCCCTGGGAACCATGCAGTAATATCCGTAAGTCCTCTCCATTACATGGGCAAAGGGCATAATAGAGCCGTACACGTCTGTGCTCATCCACATAAAGTTACCGTTAAGCTGCCCCTGCTGAGATCTCCATATCCCTCCAATCCAGTCTGCATGTGTATAGCGTGCAGCCTTCAGCTTACCCGTGGTTCCGGAAGTATAAATAGTATTAACCGGATCTTCAGATGCAATTTGCTCAACTCTCTCCTTGAGCCCTGAAGGGTTTTTACCAGCATACTCCCTGCCTGCGGCACGGAATTCATCAAGGTTCCAGGTTTTATTTCCGTCCCCGGCAAAACCGCTGTCAAAACAGATACACCCTTTAAGAGTAGGGATATCCTTCCAGAGACTCTCCATTTTTCCCTGAAGATCCGCGTTACCGGTAAAGACATAGCTGACTTCAGAATGGTTCATAATGAACTTTATTTCATCATCACTCAGTGTAGGAAAAATAGAAACAGTACAGCATCCTGAAATTGAAATCGCGATGTCAGCCCAGGCCCATTCCACTCTTGTTGGCGCAATAATACAGATATCGCTTCCCTTCTCAACTCCGATGCTTAAGAGCGCATTTGCAATTTCCTCTGAAACGACCTTCCATTCATTATAGCTGACATATTTCCACTCTGCTCCATCATGGTAAATATTACCGGTCTTATCACCATATTCCGCGACTGTCTTATAAAACATATCAGCAAGGGTTTTTGTACTGTCCCTCCACTCTTTAAGCTCCTTTTCATATTCATGCCACTCAGGCATCATCTGCCCCTCTTTATACATAAAATCCCCCTCTTAAAATAATATTTTTATAAAACATATAATGCATGGGACACATTACCTCACCCGACTCTTAAAATCTTACGGATATATATATTATAAATTTAAAAAATATAAATTTTTAAATTCCGCGGATTAAAAGGCCTTTACGTTTATTCTTGACATTTCACTTTTTACAGAATATTTAAACAGAATGAGTAAGTTCCATGAACATATGATGTTTTTCGGCCCCTATTTTATGTTTCTAATGGGGTTAAGCCAGCTGATCATAAAGAAGAGAGAGCGGGAAAGCTACATATACATGTCATCATATATTCTCATGGGGCTGTGGGTTTTCCAGATATCACTCTATACAACACATGCCCTGCCGGGCAGCATTATAATGTCTTACATAATAATGCCTCTGAATATCCTTGCCTCGTTGATAATGCTACTGCGTTATAAAATTATTGTCCAGGGAGCTCTCATTATTGAGAAATGGTTTATGTTTCTTTTTATCCTCCCTGTTCTTGCCGTTGCGATAGCCGTTCTCCCCTTTCTCATGGGATACGATTTCAGTTCCGAATATTTTATATTCCGCACCATTACAGACCCCACATTTGATTCAATGCCTGCTGTTTTCAGGTTAATACACTATCTGAATGTATTCCCGAAATTCTTTCTTGTAACGACAACCGCAATAATGCTGGCGGCAAATACCGGCATCTGGAAACTTCCCGATA
Organism: Spirochaetota bacterium; assembly: GCA_036745755.1. Classification (GTDB taxonomy): domain Bacteria; phylum Spirochaetota; class UBA4802; order UBA4802; family UBA5550; genus UBA5550. Next base: position 4,693 of record DAIOFM010000024.1, read on the forward strand.
CGGTTAAAACAAAAATTTCCAGGCTGGGATTTATATTCGGGATCGTAATGATAATACTGACCTTTCTGACAGGTATAGGGGATATTATATCTTTTGAAATCTGCAAATGGTCAGTTGTTATGATAAATGCTGACTACTTTACAATATTCCTGATAGGCCAGTACCACCCCGATTTCAGCAGGGTAATAAAAATCTTCATGACCGGGGGGAGATATGAACATTCGAAGATCAAGGGACTTGATATAGAAAAAATACTGTCTGATATAAAGATAATGATGGAAGAAGAAAAAGCCTTTGCCGTGGAAGGGATAAACCTCAAACTTGTAGCTGACGAGCTGAATATAACGACCCAGCAGCTGTCACAGATTCTTAATGAAAAACTGAATAAAAGCTTCAACAATTTCATAAACGGATACAGGATAAAAGAGGCAAAAAAATTACTTATCGAGGAACCTGACAGGACCATAATGTCCATTGCGTTAGCAGTGGGATTCAACTCCAACACCACCTTCAGCACAACCTTCTCATGCCACTGCGGTATGACACCGAAAGCATACAGGAACAGTCACCTGAGACCGAAATTTCCCGGGGAAGAGTAATCCGGCCACGGACAATTGAAGCTCATAAATTATACCATTTCATAAACATACGTTTGAGGTAAAACAATACAGGAAAAGGCTCCTGTTCAGGGAGCCTTTTCCTTAAATGCAACTAAAGAATCAGAATAATTATTTTTTCATATTTCCCAGGACCTCAGCGCGCAGTTCCTTTTTCAGGAGCTTGCCCACATTGCTTTCCGGGAGTGAATCACGTATTTCGATCAGTGAAGGCCACTTATACTTGGCGAGTTTCGGTTTACAGAACTCCATCAGTTCATCAGAAGTGATTGCCTGCCCCTCCTTCAGCGTAAGAAAGACACCGACATTCTCCCCCCTCTTATCGTCAGGAAGGCCTATAACCGCCACCTTGCTCACCTTCGGGTTCTGGTAGAATATCTCCTCAACTTCTCTCGGATAGATATTATAACCGCTGGAAATTATCATGTCCTTCTTCCTGTCCACCACGAAGAAATAGCCGTCACTGTCCATATAGGCTATGTCCCCGGAATGGAGCCACCCGTCCTTTGTTATCGCCATCTCTGTCTCGTCAGGCCTGTTCCAGTATCCCTTCGTCACCTGCGGACCGCGGAAAAGCATCTCTCCAGGTTCACCAACAGGCATATCGGTTTCACCATCAGTAAGGTCTACAACCCTTACCTCAGTATCGATCCAGGGCACACCGATACTCCCCGGTTTTCTCGGTCCCCCTCCGCAATAGGGATTAAGGTGCGTCTGCGGAGACGTCTCGGACATCCCGAAACCTTCACATATCTCCGCCTTTGATACCTCTTCAAATTTATGAAGAATATCAACAGGAAGAGATGCACCGCCTGAAAACAACCCCCTGAAAGAGGTAAGATCTGTCTTTTCAAGATCAGGATGCTGAAGCATCCCGATATAATGTGTCGGCACAAGCGGTGAGAAGTTCGGATTGTACTTCCTTATAGCCTCAAGAATATAAAACGGCTGCGGTACAGGGAGCAGCACATCCTTCCAACCCATGTAAATTGAGAGATTCATTGAAACCTGCATCCCCAGGATATGAAAGAACGGAGAAGCGGCCAGGACAGTTTCATCCCCTCTCTTCCCGTCAACGAACCATGCCTCATACATCTGGATCATGCTGCTCAGGTTCCTGTGCGTAAGTACAGCAGCCTTTGATACTCCGGTAGTTCCCCCTGTATACTGCAGTATCGCCGTATCATCAAACGAAAGGTCCACCACGGGCCCTGCCCCCGCGTCCCCGCGGAAACAGTCAAGCCACCTGTAGAGGTCCTCCCTGCCGCTGAAATCGAGAGGTTCAGTACCTGAAACACCCTCAGGCAGATAATCACTCATAGAGGTATATATTATCTGTTTAATCCCGGTTTTCTCACGAAGAGCAATCATCCTCTCGCATAAGACATCAAGAACAATAAGAAGTTTTGACCCGGAATCATTAAACTGGTGTTCAAGCTCCCTGTCACTGTAAAGCGGATTGTTCATAACCGCCACAGCCCCCAGTGAAAGTATGGCGTAATAGGCAACAACAATCTGAATACAGTTGGGGAGGAGAACAGCAACCTTGTCCCCTTTCTTTATTCCGAATCCGGAAAGAACAGCTGCAAACCTGTCAACCATGACATCCAGCTCTTTATATGCAACATGAAAATCCTGGCACACAAGCGCTGTTTTATCAGGATAGATCTGTACAGTGTCTTTCAGCATCTGCGGTATGCATATCTCTTTATATTGAAGATTAGCCGGCACCCCCGGCGCGTAATGCTTAATCCACGGTCTGTCTTTATATGTTACATCTGTGCTCATCTGTATTTCTCCTTCTATATATTTTTCAGGACCCGGACCTTCGCCAGTGCTTCAGTTTTTCTAACCTTTCTCCTTCAGTTCCTTCTCTTTCAGCACCTTCCTGTCAGGCTTGCCCACAGCTGTACGCGGAATAGCGTCAACAAACTCAACGAACCTTGGCACTTTATACGGCGCAAGATTCTCCCTGCAGTACTCGATAACTTCATCAGTTGTAAGGGTCTCCCCCTCCCTCACGCCGACAAAAACTTTTACTGATTCGCCCTGTTTTTCATCAGGAACGCCGATTGTACATGCCTCGTTAACTTTAGGATGCTTATAAAGCACTTCATCAACATCACGCGGGTATACGTTAAAACCGCTGACTATTATCATGTCCTTCACACGGTCCATTATGAAGACAAAGCCCTCCTCGTCGATCTTCACCACATCACCCGTGTAGAGCCAGCCGTCACGTACAGCCTTGCCGGTCTCTTCCGGGTTATTCCAGTATTCACTGATAATCTGAGGTCCTCGGCAGATGAGTTCCCCCTCCTCTCCACGCGGCATTACCTTTGTCCCGGTTTCAACATCAACCACAACAAGATCAGTATCAGGCCAGATTATACCGCAGCTTCCGTACTTTCTCTTTGTCTGAACCGGGTTTACAGTGTAGATATTAATTGTTTCAGACATCCCGGCCCCCTCAACTATACGTCCGCCGGAAAGCTCCTCGAATTTCTGCAAAGTACCGACTGCAAGTGGTGCTGAACCGCAGAAAATACCCTTGATTGCCTTAACCTTTGAAGTACCGATATCAGGATGGTTAATAAGCCCTATAATCATCGCGGGAACAGCTGCCCAGAGATTCGGCTCATGCTTATTTATAGCCTCCAGGAGATTGTCAGGCGTTGGCTGGGCAACAAGTATAATTGTCCCCCCTCTGTAAAGAGCAATATTAACATTGGCGTTATAACCGTAAATATGGTTCAGAGGTATCGCACATAAAGACCTGAAATCATCAAGAGGCGCGGCCGTACCAAGCCACTCAGAAGTCCTCACCACCTGTGTCATATTCATAGCGTTTGTCAGAACGCACCCCTTTGGAACACCTGTTGTTCCCCCTGTATACTGAAGCTTTGAAATATCTGATGGATAAACGGGAACGTCCGGTTCAGTATCAGACGCCGGGCCTATAATTTCATTGAAATCAAAAATATCATCCGCTTTCTCAACCTCAACCGGAGCGCCGGGAGCCTGGATTACGATAACACGTTTAACGGCATTCCCGCCCTCACGCATAATACTGATTGCCTTATCAGCAAAGGCTGCCAGAACAATAACTGTTTCAGAGCCGCTGTCATTAAACTGAAGTTTCAATTCAGGTACAGTGTACATTACATTGGCCGGGACCTCTATTGCCCCGAATTTCAGAAGTGCGTGAAGTGAAATAATATATTGCGGTATATTGGGGGCCATTATGGCAACACGGTCACCCTTCTTTATACCAAGGCCCATGAGAGCATTGGCGAGCTTTCTTGCCAGCATATTTACCGTGCGGTAATTAAGCTTTGTATCATTGAATATGATATAATCCCTGTCCGGTCTCTCTTCGGCCCATTTATTAAACAGGTCCTTCAGCGGAACATCGGGATACTCAGGTACTGCAAACTCCTCCTTATCATAAAATTTAACATACTTGTCGTGCCAATTTTTTACGTCCTCATCAAAATCTTTGAGCCACGGTTTTTCGGCGTACAAGTGTTCATTTGTTCTGAATACTTTTTCCCTCATACAAGACTCCTCCAGAATGTTTTTTTTATTTATATAGATACCTTCAGTAAAGGGATCTATAACATGCTGTTGTAATGTCTTAAGTAGCTGCCGGCTTCGATAAATTTTATATTTTTTTTTAAAAACGCGGGCCTTCATAAAGAAGGCCCGTAAATTCCGTTTAAAATTATTTAAACAGAAAAAAAGTTGAACTGTTCCATTAACAGGACAACCATCTTTGCGATGATTAGTCCCGTAGAGGTCATAACTAAATTATCTGTTTTCTTTATGTTCATACAACTGCTCAATTCTCTTCGCTTATAATTTTTCTTAAGGCAATCTTATCTATTTTACCGATAAAATTGTGCGGAATTTCAGGAATGAATTTGTACCCGCCCGGGAGATCAGGCACCCACCACTTCTCTATCTTGCCTTCATCGGCATAACGGAGAAGATGCTCCCTGATCTCTTCAGCAGTTGCTGTTTCACCCGGTTTAAGAGCGATGCAGGCGCAGGGCCTCTCGTCCCACTTCTCATCAGGTATACCCACAGCCGCGCATTCAAGAACCGCCGGATGGATACTCACCGCATCCTCAATAATCAGCGTGGATATCCACTCACCGCCTGACTTGATGGCGTCCTTAACCCGGTCTGTAACCATAAGGTACCCTTCTTTATCTATGTAACCGACATCTCCGGTATTAAGCCAGTCATTGGCCCAGAGCTTCTCAGTACTTTCAGGGTCTTTCAGGTATTCATGAGTACACCACGGTGTCCTCACCTGGATTGCACCAACAGTCTTCCCGTCAGCAGGGACCTCTTTCATGTCGCCGTCAACGACCCTCCTCCTGCCGAAAACCCAGGGAAGACCGCTCCTGATTATATAACCGATCTGATCACCAAAGGGGAGGTCATTTCTGTCAACCCTGGGATATCCAAGTGTCATTGCAGGGCAGGTCTCAGTCATGCCGTAGCAGGATATTGTCTTGATTCCCAGCTGCCACGCCCTCTCACCGAGCTGCCTTGTCTCTTTGGCGCCGCCGAGGCCGACACGCCAGTTGCTCAGATCGTATTTCTCCGCGTCAGGGTGGAATACCAGCATATGAAGTATGGTTGTAACGCAGTGGCTCACATCAACCTTTTCCTCGTGAATCCACTTCAGCAGCTTGTCCGGCTCATACTTCCCGGGAAGCACATATTTGCACCCCATCATAAAAGCGAAGTACGGGACTCCCCATCCCTGAACATGGAAAAGAGGGGTAAGAGGCATATAAGTCTGGCCTGCCTGAAAATTAAGCGGAGGGAAAACACCCCACTGTATACACACAGCAATGGCGTGCATAACAAGTTCCCTGTGTGTAAAAACAACTCCCTTTGGATTACCCGTTGTCCCTGAAGTATAGCAGAGTGCGGCCCTGCTGTTTTCTGAAATTTCAGGAAACTCATATTCATCTGTTTCAGCTGCAAGTAGTTCCTCGTAGCCTATAGTATTCGGAAGTTTTGTTTCAGGGAGCGCTCCGTCCGGACGGTCTGACATCAGGACGTATTTTTTTACGGTAGGAATTCTTTCCTGCATACTCTCTATCAATGGAATAAAATCCTCACTGACAAACAGCACTTTGTCTTCCGCGTTATTTATACAGTATTCTATCTGCTCCGGGGACATTCTTACATTTACGGTGTGGAACATGCATCCGCTCAGAGGCACAGCCCAGTGCGCTTCAAGATACCTGTAGGTATCCCATTCAAGCATACCGACAGCGTCACCCTCTTTTACACCGAGAGTCTTGAGAGCATTGCAAAGTTTTTTAACCCTTTTATAATGTTCAGTATAGGTATACTGAAACTCATCACGGTACTTTATAATCTGCTGTGGGGCATAATTCATACCGTGCTCAAGAAACATTCTTAGCGTCAGCTGATACTGATAGCCATAGTTTTCCATAAAAACCGCCTCAGTTTTATTTATTATTTTTAGCCGACTGCAGTCATTGACTAAGGTCTATGAACAATAAATTTAAAAAAAAATCAAGCAGAATTTAACATGCATGTAAATAATCATCAAAAAAATGAATAGCGGCAACGCATACATGGAAGTTTAACAATCATCAATTAAGAAATGCGGGGAAAAAATATCGGATAGAGAAGTAAAATTATGCTTAAAATTAAATCAGCTTTTTCTGAAATTACCCAGTGTCATCCTGAATGCTCTGTCCATTACAGCTACAATATCATAATCGCCGCTGTGCAGACACCAGTCATAAGTGACCCCTCTTGAAAAACTGATTATCCATCTTGTAAGTTCCACTGCTGAGAGCTCGGGCTTTATCTCTCCCTTTTCCATACCCTCTTCAATAATTTCTCTGAGGATCTTGAAATAGGGCCTCTCCTCTGAAATAAAAAAATCTGTCCCCGATTCAAGCTGGCTCTTGTAGATCTGGCGGACAAATTCAATGCCCTTATTATGCGCGTATTTCGCCTGGAACCCCACAGTGGCGAGAATCTTATCAAAGCTGTTCATGTCGGAGGGGAGATCGTATACCTCATCGGAATACTTTTTATCTATGATCATGTAGGTTTCAATTACTATATCATCCTTTGACTTGAAATAATGATAGAATGACCCCTTTGCCACACCTGACTCGGTGCAGATTTCATCAACAGTGACATTATCAAAACCCTTTTCCGTTATCAGCCTGAAAGCGGCATTAAAAATCTTCTCCCTTGTGGCAATAGCCTGCTGTTTCCGTTTTGAAACGCCCTGCTCTTTACTCTCTATTTTCATAATAAACCTGATATTATCCCATTATAAAAATGTCTATAATATTTTATAAACTTTTCACAGCAACAAAATGACAAAAATTAAAATAGTTAAATATTAATGCATTAAAACTTCCCGGAAATAATAAATTGAAGAGGTGTACGACGTCGAATATTCAATAAATTTTGCGGTCTATCAGCAGTTTAACAGCTGCTGGAACAACTGTCCTGATATTTTCTCCTTGAAATCTTTTAACATTAGTATAAATTAAGTACACTCAGAAATTATAACTGTCACAACATTATACCCTGTGTCCAAAAGGCAAGGCAAAGTTTAAAAAAATTTATGAAAAATCATGTTCCGGCAAGGAGTCAGCAATGAATGAAGATAAACGTAAGCACAAGCGTTTCAAAATCAACCAGATGTGCGAAATATATATGGGCAGAGAAATTTATATTCCTGTAAAGGGGGTCAATATTAGCGAGGGCGGGATGTCATTCCGCACGGAAGAGACCCTTGAAATCAATTCACTTGTTGAATTTCAGCTCGCCCTCTACATCGGTGACAAATCAAAAACAATTGACTGCCAGGGAGTAGTCCGAAGAATCAATTTTGATAAAGATGACTACAAAGGAGCAATAGAATTCTCCAATCTGAGTGAGGAAAACCGTAAAATAATCCGCGAATATATAAAGAGCAAATAACACAGAAAAAAACCCGATTATTTTTCCCCTTTCATAACATCGCTAACAATCCTGGCCAGCACACTGAGTTCAAGGGGCTTCATACAAAGTTTATCTATCCCCAGTTCTTTTATCCTCTCATCAGAAATTCTGTCTGAATACCCTGTGCACATAATAACAGGAATATCCCCCCGCACAGACTTGATCTTTTCAGCAAACCTGTCCCCTTTCATAACCGGCATGGTCATATCCGTTATTACCAGGTCAAAACAATCCGGTTTTTCCATAAAGAGTTCAAGTGCTTTCATACTTGATGTTTCAGCTGTAACATTATAACCGATTGTTTTAAGCATCTCGGCCGCGATGTCTGCCAGTGATGATTCATCATCAACGAAAAGAATATTTCCGCTCCCTGTTTCAGGTTTATCCTCCTCTCCTTCGCTTTCAGCTGACTCATAAAACGTTTTCAGTTCGGGAATATACAAATAAAAGGAGGTCCCCTTCCCCGGCTCGCTGGAACAGGATATTCCCCCTTTATGATTCTTAATAATACCCTGTATTACCGCAAGGCCAAGACCTGTTCCATGCCCCACCTCCCTGGTCGTAAAATAAGGAAGGAATATTTTATCAAGCATTTCCGGTGACATGCCGTGCCCGGTATCCTTCACCGATATGGCGGCATACCAGCCGGTTTTCAATCCCGACATATTCTTATTATTCTTTTCATCTATATATTCAGAATTAAGTGCAACAGTGAGCTTCCCTCCATCCCTCTCCATGGCCTGGGCGGCATTGATACTCAGGTTCATTATTATCTGGTGAATCTGGGTGGGGTCGGACATCACCATGACATTCTCTTCAAGATCTGCAATAATTTCTATATCGGAAGGAATGACCGATCGGAGCATATTAAGTGAATCCTTTATCGCAAGATGGAGATCAACAGGCGCATATTCCACTGTTGCCTTACGGCTGAAAGAGAGGATCTGGTTTATAAGGTTTTTCGCCCTGCCTGACGCTTTCAGCACTTTATTGAGGTCCGCAAGAGTTCTATCACTGTTATCAACATGGAGCCTTGCAAGTTCAGTATAGCCGATAATCGAAGAAAGTATATTATTAAAATCATGTGCAATCCCACCTGCCAGGGTACCAAGGGCTTCGACCTTCTGGGATTGAATCAGCTGATTTTCCATTTTTTTCAGTTCCTCATCCGCCTTTTTCCTGTCCGTCATATTCTCCACTATACCTATTGCGGAAACCGGGTTACCCTCCTCATCATGTATATAGGATATCGATACGTGGCCCCATACGGTCTCCCCGGTCTTTGTTTTATAGCGTTTTTCAAAAGTGTAATAATTGCGCTGACCGTCACGATATTTTCTTACAAGGGGACGCTCCTTTTCAAAGTCGCCTTCAAAAGAGACCTCCGCTATATTCATATTATGTATCTCCGCTTCACTGTATCCCGTAAGGTCACAAAAAAACCTGTTTGCTGAAATAATTTTCCCATCAAGGGTTGTGAGCACTATACCGAGAGGGCTGTTCTCAAATATTGTCCTGAAGCGCTCTTCGCTCTCTCTTAAAACGAGGAGTGCCTTTCTTGCCTCTGTTATATCAGCAAGGGTCTCCACCGCTCCGGCTATTTCACCATTACTGTCTTTAATCGGTGCAGCGGTAAAATGAAGCCAGGTGCCGTCTTTTATATCAGGGAAAAAATCCACGGCCTCGTAAGCATCGGCAACTAGCTTTGACCTGCTGTACTTCCCGCTGTACCATTCAGTTATTAATTCTGTTGCATCATCCACGACAAGATCCGCAAGGCAGGGGCGCCTGGAGTTGTAAAATGCCCTCCATTGAGCATCTGTCTCCCTGACCTCTTCAAAACGGATCCGGCTGTACTCTTCAAGAGCACGGTTCCAGTGGATTACCCGGTGATTTCTGTCTATTACGAACTGCGGCACAGGAGATGCGTTGACAATGGACTTCAGAAATTCTTCACTTCTGCGCAGTTCATCCTCTGCTTTCTTTCTTTCGGATATATCACGCAGAATCCCCTCAACTCCGGCTAAATTACCATCCCGGTTATAATAAAGGTGACTGCTGGTTTCAACAAATACCGGAGTTCCGTCTTTCCTTTTTAAAACCGTTTCATAATTTCTGACCCGTCCCTCCTTTTTCAGCAATTCAAGAAACTTCTTCCTGTCTTCGGGATTGTAATAAAAAGTTTCCGCTATATCCTTCCCGATACATTCATCAAATGAATCATATCCGGCAAGGACGAGCCAGCTTCTGCTCACCATTATCAGTTTTCCCTCCGCGTTGCTTCTGTAATACACATCCTGAATATTTTCAGTTACGCTGTTCAGATCTGATTCCAGTTTACGCAGCCTCTCCTCAGCTGTTTTACGGGCCTCTACTTCCCCGGCAAGCTGTTCTTTGAGAATATCTATTTCAGATCTTTTTTCGCCCATTTTTATCAGATAATCCCGGATAAAGTTTTGCTGCACAGTCAGGACATATACTGTGAGTAAATTCTGCTTCTGAATGTTCTTTAACATATAATTCGATCTGTTCCCAGTATCCCCTGTCGTTACGGATCTTCTTGCAGTTTGAACAGATCGGGAGGAGCCCGCTCAGAGTCTTGACCTTTGCAAGGGCATTTGCCAGTTCCCTGTTTGACTCCCTGAGCTGTTTTGTCCTTTCATCAACAAGCTCTTCAAGACTGTCCCTGTACTTCTCGATCTCCCCGGTTTTTTTCTTTACCAGCACATGAAGGGATTTGTTCCACACACCAATAATAAAAACAACGCACAGCACAGCCGCAAACCCCGCAATAATCGCTATAAATACCCCCCTGCTGTAAAGATACCTCCTGTACTGAACAGAAATCCATCTTGAAGTTATATCTTCTTTTTCTTTATCAGTAACTGACTCTATCGCTTTCATAAGTATCCGGTTAAGCACAGGCAGCCCCTTCCTCCCGCCTGCAGAAAGCCTGTATTCAACACCGGTTTCACCGGCAATTTTCAGGTTTGTAATTCCGAACTTTCTGACAAAATATGTAAGCGTGGGAAGTTCTGTAATTATGTATTCAACAGAACCTGAGGCGATCATTTTAAATAACTGCTGATTCGATTCAGCTGTTATTACATTTATACCGCTGTAATGGTGCCTCACAAGTTCATGAATATAATATCCTTTATTGAGAGCCACTTTTTTGCCCTTAAGGTCATCCAAAGTCATGGATTCATCATCGATTTCCCGGCCTGAAACAATAACAGAGGGGATACTTAAGTAAGGACGGGTAAACTCAAGGTATTCTGCTCTTTCCGGCGATTCAACCACACATTTCAGGATGTCCACATCTCCTCTTCTGGCCATTTCAAGGAGTTCACTCCAGCTATGAGCTTTTATCCTTTTAAACCTTATACCGAGCTTCTTCTCTATAAGCCTGAAAAAGTCCTCAGATATTCCGTCATGTTCCCCCCACCTGTTTATAAAATCCATGGGTATATAGTCGATATCAGAACCTATTCGAATCTGCCCGTCCCGGGAATCGAGCCACGCCCTCTCTTCAGGCGTAATATGAATACCCTCCTCCCCTGCCTTATTGTAAAAAATATAAACAGCAAGGGCTGTAATAATGGAAAGGCTTGCAATAATGAATATCCGGTTCAGCAGTTTTAGCCAGTTCATGTTTTCCTCTATCTGATTAATAACAATTCACAGTGTCTTTTTCCAAAAAAACATAACCGGATGCATATGTTTAACTATTCCCGTATTATTTTAATGATAAAATAATAAAGTCATTGCGCAAAATAAGAGTAAGCACCATATATCGCGCCAGGTAATCAGCATTATCTGATAAACAAACCGGTTAGAACGGCATAATGGACAGCGAATCTGAATACAGTATAGATCATTATTTCTGGCGGAATACATTCTCCATATCTTCAGTGGAATTGTGCTGGGGCCTTGCCATACCGGTACTCTTTGAATCCACTTTCCTGCAGATATTTCTCAGGGAGATCGGTGCTTCCAACCTCATAGTGGGTCTCATCCCGGCTATTCTTTCAATGGGTATTATGCTTTTTTCCCTGATGTCAGCGTATCTGACTTCGCACCTTGAAAGAAAAAAAATGTGGGTAATCCTCTCACACATTTTTGCATCACTTCCCCTTATACTGTTCGGGGCCATGCTCACTTTTACTCCTTCCGGATACAGGGTGGCACTTTTCCTTGTATGCTACTCCACATTTTCACTCATGCTGGGTCTTACAGTTCCGATGTGGCAGAATTTCACAGTAATGATCTTCAGCCCGGGGAAAGCACTTCGCGGTATTTCAATTATGATCGCAATACAGATCACAACCAGGCTTATCGGCGGGCTGACACTGTTTAAAGTTGTCGAAAAATACTCCTTCTCAACAGGGAGCGCTTCCATTATTTTCATATCAGCAGGATTACTATGCTTTGCCGGCTCATTTTTCTTCCTGCCGGCAAAAGAGGTTCCCGCTGCAGGTGAAGGCGATAACAGAAAACGGCACAGTATTCACAGTATAATCGAATCCGCCGGAGATATAATACACAACAGAAGATATATAACCTACATGGCAGGCTCTATCGAGATTTACGCCACAACAACAGTAATAGCTTTTTACGCCAACTATGCCGTTGAATGGCGCGGCATTGAAAAAAGTTCCGCTGCCGGCCTCTTTGTAAGTTCAATCTACCTTGCAGGAATTTTCATCAACATACTTATAGGATGGCTGGATCTGTTCAGGCTGAAAACAAAATTTCTTATTGCAAGAGGGGCGGCCCTGTGCGGCACGATAATTATAATGTTTGCTCCGGGTCTTTTGCAGTTCCTTACGGCCAGTTTTCTTATAGGAATATCAAGAGGCATAAACCAGTCTGCCCATGTACACGCGGTGAAAAAGCTTTCCGGTCTTCACGATGCAACAGATTATTTCGCCATTTCCCTTCTTTTTCTTTTCCCTTTCTCAGCCGGCATACCATTCGTTTCAGGGATGTTCCTTGATATTACCCGGGAATACGGGGATACATCCTACATTATCATGTTTTCAGCTCTTGCGCTTATCCAGGCCGGCTCCCTGTTGATTACGGCAAAATCGGATTTCGGAGAATAGAGAGTCCGGTTTGTTTAATACTTGAAATTAATTCTATAATTATGCATTTTATTACTGGGACCTTTCGCGCCCCGGCCATTAAATTAAAGGAATATCACGGGACTGGAAAATTCTTATCTTACGACAGGGAGAAGCATATGCAAAATAAAAAATTAAAACTGACTATTACAATACTCACCGCACTTTATATTTTCAGCATACCTGGTTTTTCAATTGAAAAAGATATGGCCGGCAAAGCGGCAGATTTCATCTGCGTAAAAGCGAAGGAGGGGGGTAAAAACCGTCTCGCTGTTTACCCCTTCACCGCAAAAGATGGAGCAACTTCACCTGAGACAGAGGGATATGCTACAAAGATAATTGAACTGATACTGACAAAAGGTGAATTCCGGATAATAGATCCGGCCAGGGTTTCCAAAATTGTTGAGGAGCAGGAGAAGGGCCTTACCGGTCTTGTTGATCCGGAGACTGCCCCTGAGACCGGGAAAATGATCGGCGCGGACGCCATGATTTTCGGAATAACCGGTGACGGTATTCTCCAGATCAGAATTATCGACGCTGAAACTGGTGAAATACTCGGGGCAACGGTTACAGGCTCAGGCAGCTCCGCCAGGATACGTGACGAAGATTTTAAATCTCCGGAGAATAAAAACAGGTTTCTGCTAGAACAGATGAAAAGCAGGCTCGGTAATCTCTACATTAAACGCCCGGGCATGTTTCTTATTGTTACAGCAGATGATGAAGAGATGAAGGAAATGGAAAATGAATTCCCCCGCCTTACGAGGCGTACGGCTAAAAGACTTAATGACAGGGACAACCGGAAGATAAAACGCTTCAATGACAGGAAGAGAAAACTTCTGAAGATGAGAAAGGGAAACAGTGAATTTGACCGCATGATAAAAGAGATGAGAGAAAAGGCGATTTCCGCACTTAAAAAAGGCGGGAAAAAAAGAAAATAAAAAATGATATAACATCCGGTTACAACACACCTTTTACAGCTTTAAGAAGATCCGCAGCTGTAAAGGGTTTTATCAGATATGCATCAAACCCGTAGTTTCCGAAATCAGAGATAACAGGATCACTGCTGTACCCTGAAATAACAATGGCTTTAAAAGGGACCCCCTCCTCCCTGAGAATTCTCACCGCCTCCATCCCCCCCATACCGCCGGGGATTGTAAGATCGGCAATGACGATATTAACAGGTTCACCAGAAGAAGCTTTCTTTTCAAAAATATCAATAGCCTCGTTACCGTCACTGGCCTGAATTATATCCGCTCCTTCATCCTTCAGCACCTCCTCCATTATATACCTTAACTGAGGTTCATCATCCATTATTAACACTGAAAGATTCTTAAGATTAATCTCATCCCCGGATGTCCGTTCCTCTTTAGCCTCGGGAACCGATTCAGAATGCGCAGGCAGATATATGGTAAAGACAGTCCCTTCACCCGGCTGAGATGTGACTCCGATAGCGCCTCCATGACGTTTGATGATTGTATGACATATGGTAAGGCCCAGCCCGTTACCCTCGATCTTTGTCGTAAAATAGGGATCAAAGATCCTTTTGAGATTTTTCTGCTCAATCCCCTCACCATGATCTTTTATCGATATCGCGACATACTCTCCGGCAAGGAGTGAATGCGGGTTATTATCATCAATACTTACATTATTTAACCCGATCTCGAGCAACCCGCCTGAAGGCATTGCCTGAGACGCGTTGAGTATAATATTCTGCATTACCTGCTCCACCTGGCCCCTGTCTATATCCACAGACCTGATTCCGGAACCGATATCAAAGGCAAGCGCTGTTTTTGAACCGCTTAAAATAAATTCCGCTGTTTCTATAACAAGCTGTTCAATTGAAGCAATTTCCATTACAGGGGCCCCCCCTTTTGAGAAGGCAAGAAGCTGCGATGTCAGTTTCCTGGCCCTTACTCCCGCCTTTTCAGCCTCATCCAGAAGGTACAGAGTCTTTTCCCTGTCATCAATCTTAAGCCTTGCCAGTGAAACACAGCCGACTATGGCTGTAAGGATATTATTAAAATCATGGGCAATCCCTCCGGCAAATACACCGAGAGACTCCAGTTTATGGGAACGTATCTCCTCCTCCTCCCGTTTTTTCTTTTCTGATATGTCTCTTACTATAGCGAGATATTTTTTTTCACCAAAAGGGACCATCCTTGACTCGCAGCGCATTACATCGTCACCAAGATCAATATCATACTCATAGCTCTGCATCTGTCGCCCTTTTCTTATTGAATTAATCACTTCCACTGTAAGCTCTGAAATATCTTCCGGCATAACATCCTTTACATTTTTTCCGATAAATTCATCAGGGGGCAGATAAAGAAACGAGGAATCGTCAGCCTTGTAATCAAGAAAATTACCATCCTCGTCAAAAATAAAAAGTAAATCAGGGTTGGCAGATAAAAGCGACCTGGTCTTCTGCTCACTCTCCCTGAGTTTAACAACCGTGCTTGACAGTTCCTCCGTTCTCCGCTTTACCTTATATCTCAGGTACAGAGCAGTAAGCACCATAACCAGGGCAAGGGTCAGAGCAGCGGCAAACCCCTCCAGTATATATTTCCCGTAAAACCTTCTTTTTATATCCTCGCCGAACCATTTTCTGTCGATTGAATAATATTCCCCCCCGGATATCATCGAAAACCCTTTTATTACAAGTTCAAGGGTCTCACTGTCCCCTTTCTTCACGGCCCTGTGAAACTGCCCGGATCCCAGTGAGATGGAATACCGGAACCTGTCCTCAAGCTTATACCTGTAGATATAGTAGAGGGCCGGGGGCTTATCAGTGCAGAATATATGGATATTCCCCTGCGCCGCATCAATAATTATCGCTTCATAACTGGGGTATTTTTTTAAAGTGGTTATTCCGTTTTTAACCAGTTCATCTATGCAGGCATCCCCCTCCTTGACCCCGACAACATAACCTATAAGTGATTTAATATCAGTAATACCGGACATTCTGCTTTCAAAAAATATAGGGACTTCAATTGTTGTATAGGGTTTCGTATAGTCGAGGAAACTGTTTCTCTCCTCTGTGAAAAAAACAGTATCAATAACGTCTCCCTTCCCCTCTTTCATCTCCGCAAGGGCTTTCCCCCAGTCCTTTGCATCCAGAACAACCTGCACACCCGTTTTACGGCTCCACAGTTCCCACTGGTCCACAAGAATTCCCTGGAGTTTTCCTGAAGTATCGCGGAATATATATGGCGGATAGTTATCATCCAAAAGGACCGTTATCTTTTCTCTGGCTGACAATAAATGGGGTAAAATTATTATCGATATAATCAGAAATAAAAATATTGCTGTCTGTTTTATCCTGCTGCTGTTCATTCCATTTACCGGGTCTGTTTAATTCAATCCGCTTAAACTAATTACTGTTTTTTCAATCCTGAATAACATTACTTTACAACTAATCAAAACAGAACTTATTGAAAGCCCTGTTTATCCGCTACCGGAGAAGCATACCGTGATTCTATATGTAAACTTTAATACTTTATATTACTGATTCCAACACCGGTTTTCCACAAAAAATAGATCCGCTGCTGTATAAAGGCATCTAAAGCATTCCAATGCAAAAGCGCTATCCTGCTTGACTTTTTATTTCAAATATGCATCAAGTATCATATGCATCTTTTAGCATATTTTTATAACAGAATACAATTGGATAAACAAGCATTATTTCAAAAAAAATATAAAGGGGGATTATACTGATGTCTTATAAAAATTACGAAGTATTGAAAACCGAACTGCTTGATAATGGAATACTGAAAGTATCGCTCAACAGGCCTGATTCTGTTAACTCGGTAAACAGGAAGATGATCGAAGAACTGCTTGATCTCTGGGCAGGCCTAATCCATGACATGGCAGTGAGAGTTGTAATCCTGAGCGGTGAAGGAGACAAGGGGTTCTGCAGCGGATTTGAAGTGGGGGACGTATTCCAGGCTGATAAACTGAAGGCCCCTTTAATGTACGATTACGCCTATAATTTCGGAGAACTTGAACTGGCAATGAGAAAAGCCCCCCAGCCTATTATCTGCGCGCTGCATGGTCCTGCCATAGGAGCAGGTTTCAGTTTTGCCCTGGCGTCAGATATCAGGGTAGCATCAACAGAAGCAAGGTTTGCGACCTATTTCATAAGGATCGGGCTCGGAGGAGCAGATATGGGTTGCAGCTATTTTCTCCCTAGGCTTATTGGAGCAGGGAGAGCTTATGAATATATGCTCACAGGAAGGTTCATAAGCTCCGAAGACGCCCTGAATCTCGGGCTTATATCAAGAAGGGTCGAGAAGGAACAGCTTATGGAGACAGCCCTGGATATAGCAAAAGATATCGCTGAAAAAGACCCGCTGGCAGTCAAACTGACCAAAGAAGCAATTAACACTGCAATGGATGCCCCGGATCTGCAGTCAGCAATCCACATCGAAAACAGAAACCAGGTCTTAATGATGATGCATAATTTACAGAAGGGACAGGGCTGATTATCACTGCTCTTACAGGGGGATGCCTCAAAAGCAGAATTCACAAACACATTACCGTGAATATACTTTCAGGGCCCCCCTCTACTCCCTGAGCCCTCTTTTCTCCTCTCTGAGCCTTTCAATCCCGGATGCGGTTTCAAGAAGCCTGTCCATCATTTCAGATTCGCGCCTTCTAACATCATTATCATCAAAACCATCTTTAAGGTAAACAGTTAATGAAAGCTCATTGTAATCCTCCGGTTTTTCCGGCCTGTAACTTATTTCAACCCTGATCTCCGAAAGAAATTCATCCTCCCCTCTTCCGCTGTATACGGAGGGCATAGAAGTCACCGAAACAGACTTTCTGTTCAGGTTCATAGTCCTGACGAAAAAAGATTCAATTAAAGACTCGACCCTCGCGCTTCTTTCAGCATTTTCTAGCAGCGGGAACCTGATGATATCTCTTTCTCTCCTTATATCTCTCTCCAGAAATTTCAATTCCACGACACGCTTCTCAATAGCGTTTATCTTATCCCTGACAATATCTTCTCTGTTTTTCATCATAAATCTCTTAACTGTTTCTGAACTATTTTATCTGGATAACAGATGAGGGGGAATGTTACAAATACATTTTCATAATAGAAACTGAAGGATGGGAAAACCGGATATAAAGAAAATTAAACTGCACTCTCCAGGCAGTTTATACAGCCTGCATTGAGTTTAATCAAAATAAAAAAAACGGGCAGATTATAATTTTTTCTAAAGATACTGTTTGGAAATAGTATAGTCCATTTCCATTTTCTCTATATCAAGACGTTTCAGTTTATTCCTGAAGTTTGTGGTTTCGTCATCAATAATCTCACCGAGATAATGCATCTGGTTTTCTATTGCTGTCATGTAAAGGTTTTCATCTATGTTATGCCGTATCCTGAAATAATCATGTGCAAACTTATAGCATCCCTTAAGCTGCTTTTCAAACCTGTTAATGGTTGCTTCATAAAAGGTAAGAGTATTTTTCAGGATATCAAATGTTGTGTTGAATCCATCTATAGCGGCTTCCCTGAACTCATAATAGAGAAACAGCAGTTTTTCAAGGTAGGCCCTGTCTGACATCTGTCCAAGAAGATCCGCAGTGCCGAGAATGGCCCCTGCCTCGAACAGATTTCCCTGCAGCCTGTCACAGCTGTCAGATTTTAACCCTGTGCAGAGTATCAGGGAGGAAATCATCTCCACATCCTCAGATGAGAGATGAAAATTTGCCGCATTCTGTTCAACAAAATCGATGCTTCTTTCAACATGAATTTTGGTATACTTGGCCCCTGTCCCCTCTGTGTCCCAGTCCTCCTGGATATATCCTGTATCATGCAGAAGTGCAGCCAGGAAAAGGTTTACGGCAATTTTCACATCAAATTTATCAGTTGCTGCAGACCTGCCGTCCATAAGGCGTGCAGTTGCAAGTAACGCGTCTAAAGTATGGGTAAGGTTGTGATATTCAGTATTGCACTTTCTGTAGCCGGGGAATTTCCCGTCAAAAAGAGAACAGATAATGGCAAAAGCGTTCTCAACAGGAAGAAAAGACTCAGAATCGTAACTCATAAGGAAAATTCTTCTGACCTCTTCTAGAACCGCACTTCTGTCAGATGTATTTATGAGCATTGCCAGCTGAATCTTTTCATTATTTTTCATTTTTACCGCCATTTTTAATTATAAAATATACAATATATCAAAATGACTCTTTTTTGGAATAATTTCAAGCAATTAATACATTTTTTTATAAATACATTTTTCCTTATTTGTCAAATCTTTTAAGGAGTTCAATAAGATAGTCTATATCACCCTCTGTATGATCTCCGTTTACCTGAAAACGGATCTCATCCTCCCCGCGCGGAACTACAGGATAATAAATACCTGTGGCAAGAACCCCCTCTCTTTTCAGGAACTCAACCATTCTCCTGGTCAGATCAGTATCGCCTGTAACAAGGGGAACAACGGGATGAGGTCCTTCAATTGTATTAAAGCCGATCTCTTTAATTCCCTTCTCAAGCCTTGCAGTCAGTCCCCTTATCCTTTTGATAATATCCTTCCCTTCCGGACCCTCAAGAATATCCAGCACCTTAAGGGCCGATGCGGCTTCAGCCACAGTTATAGGATTGGAATAGATATACATGGGAGCAATCTCCCTCAGGTAATGCACAACCTCCATTGCGGAAACAACGTATCCGCCGTTTACCCCGAATGACTTGCCCAGTGTACCAATCAGTATATCCGCCGCTCCCCCGGTCTCCTCCTCAGTGCCGAGGCCGTTGTCACCGAGAATTCCTACTCCATGTGAATCATCAACAACAGTTGCTATACCCTCCTCAAAAGAATCTTCAAAGCGGGTACATAATTTTTTAATTCTGTCCAGCGGAGCGAAGTCCCCCCTCATGGAGAAGACCCCGTCAGTTATAACAAGGCATCTCTTGCCCGCACCCGCTGCGTCATTCAGTTTCTCCTCCAGATCTCCCATATTATTATGTTTATAAATAAATTTAGCTGCCGGTCTCGAAAGTTTCATAGCGTTTATAATGCAGTTATGATTAAGCTCATCACTTATAATAACCGTATTCTCTGTAGTAAGCGATGCAATCACCCCCAGTGATGTCATATATGCAGAGGAAAAAAGAATACAGGCATCCTTCCCGTGAAAAGCCGCGAGCCTTGTTTCAAGCTCCCTGTGAATTGAATATGTTCCGCATATAAACCTGACTCCGCCCGGGCCAGTTCCGTACGAATGAGAAGCTGCCTCTCCGGCATTGATAACTTCATCCCTTAACGACAGCCCGAGATATGAATTTGAATTCATCCTGAGGAACTCAATCCCTTCTGAACCCTGAATAGTATAACGCGTCCCTTTAACGCCTGCGGGTTTAATTACCCCTGTAACTATATTTTCATCACTCTTGGAGGTTCCCCTCTTCTCAATATCATACACATCAAAGGCAAGAACACTTTTAAGTTTTTCCAGAGACATAGCTCCCCCTTTTAAATATTTATATTTAAATTCTCTGAAAGACGGTGCAGCATAGTTGTTACCATTTCTGTCAGCCCGCTTAAGGGACGCCATCCCCACTCTATCCTTGCCGCGGAATCATCCATACTGTCAGGCCACGAATCAGCAATGGCCTGCCTCACCGGGTCAGGGTCATAGGTTATTTCAAAATCGGGTATATGCTTTTTAATCTCAGCAGCAAGCATTGCGGGCGAGAAACTCATCGCTGTCACGTTAAAGGCATTTCTGTGTATCAGCCTTTCAGGAGCAGCCTCCATGATCATGACAGCGGCGTTTATGCAGTCAGGCATGAACATCATGTCCAGCATAGTGTCCCTTTTCAGGAAACATTTATACTTCCTGTATTTAAGGGCATGGTAGAATATTTCAACAGCATAATCAGTTGTACCGCCCCCGGGAGGCGCCTCGCTGGAGATAATTCCCGGATAGCGTACCCCCCTGGTATCAACACCATATTTCTGGTAATAATAGTCACACAGAAGTTCACCGGCGACCTTGGTAACGCCGTACATGCTGGCCGGCCTCTGAACTGTAACCTGCGGGGTCATATCCTTAGGTGTGGAAGGCCCGAAAGCCCCGATTGAACTTGGAGTAAACAGGGCGCACCCTTCAACCCTGGCCACTTCCAGAGCTGTCATAAGGCTCCCCATGTTTACCTCCCAGGCGCCAAGAGGATCTTTTTCAGCGTTAGCGGACAGCACTGCAGACAGATTGAATATTGTATCTGCGTGGCTTTTTTTTACTGCGGCGGTCAGGTCAGGCAGAGAAGTCGCGTCAAGGAGCATAAAGGGCCCCCCCTCCATCGCGGCATTTCCGGGGACTTTCCTTATATCTGAAGCGGTTACGTTATCAACTCCGTACCTTTTTCTTAATTCAGGTACAAGTTCGCTCCCTATCTGGCCCAGAGCACCTGTTACAAGTATATTTTTCATAATCCCCTCCTGCAGGAGATTTATATATATCCCTGTTTCAGGATAATAATCACATCATGGAATTTAGTCAATTGTTTTTATAGCAACTGTATCTTGTCCGGTTTACAGGCTGCTCCCATATATTTAATAATTGACTTTATAGTGTATTAGTATTAAAATTTTTTTCGAGTTTCATTAAAAAACGGAGGAGTTTGATGTTAAAAAAATTAAAGAGAATTACGGTAATCACATTAACCTTTATATTTCTCATCCCGGGAGCATACTTATTTGCCCAGGATGGTGGCGGAGTAAACAGTACCGCCATGGGGCTCAATATTCACGGCGGCCTGGGTTACGGACAGACCGTTTTCGGATATATCAATGATGCGGACAGTACAGGTGATCTGGGGACTGGCCCGGGGGGAGCCATAGATCTCGGGGCAATGTTCAACTTCAATATACTGGCTGTAAGCGTAAATTTTGTTCAGGCTAATTTCAGTGACATGGAATTCAAAGAAAGCGATCATACCTATAAATCTGAAGGTGACGGTTACTTCAGAACTCTTGAACTCCTTGTTGGTTTAAAACTCTTCACAGAAGAAGATGATATGGGTTATACTCTTTTATACGGCGGATATAAAATGTGGAACGCGGAGAGGAATATCGACAAGATTACCCTCGACGGAGTTTCCGTGCCATTCACCATAGAGAAATATGAACTGGAAGGAGACGGATGGATTGCAGGCTACAGGGACCTCAGTACATTTAACCTTGTAGCGTTCTCACTTGCGCTGCAGACCGGTTTCTGGTTCCAGAAAATGCCGATTTCCACTGTTAAGATGGATGGGGATAAAGAAGATTTTAAAGAAACAGATACAGCCGGGCTTGGTGTGGAATTCGGTCTTGGTGTAGCATTTGAAAATATGGGGCTCTCTGTCATAGGGAGTGTTAAAGTCGACATCACTGCCTCTGTACTGGATGATATGGGAGGAGAAGATGATATTGCAGGTTCCGGTTACTCGGAATTTTTCATTACTGTTACCAAGGACTTCGCGATCTGATAAAATATCCGGCATGACAATGTTTGTCATGCCGGATACACTATTATTTACATGGATTAACAGGGCATGCCTGCCTGACTTTTGCACCGAATGAAGCTGACCATGCCCAGACTCCGCTTCTCTGACGTTTAACATTGTCCCAGTAAGTCACTGTTGGGAAACCGTTTTTACAGCCGACAGTTGCATTTGATATTCTATTTTTACCGAAATTATACTTCCCATAAGTTTCATAATACCTTTTAATGCAGTTTGCAGCATTCCGGTTTTTCACAGGCGCTGCCATAAGCAATGAAACAGCAAAAAGTATTACTGAAAGCACCATAATTATTTTTCTCATGATT
>DAIOFM010000024.1:27383-38646 GCA_036745755.1 Spirochaetota bacterium
CCGGATTTCACAGAATAGATTAAGCAATCCGGTTATTCAGGCAGATCCCTAAAAAATCCTTTTCAGTTTTGCAGCCTTTTTTTAAACTGCTCAAAACCGGTATAAACCGTCCGTATATTACAACCGGTCAAAACACTATTGAGATAAAATACATGAAATTCAAAGCAGTAATTTTCGACCTTGACGGCACCCTACTTGATACTCTTGACGATCTTGCGGACTCAATGAATGCTGCACTTGAAAACCATTCCTTCGGCACTCACGCCGTAAGTGACTATAAAATTCTTGTGGGTAAAGGAATGAGAAACCTCGTTACAATGGCTCTTCCCCCGGATAAGAGATCAGATGAAATAATCACTGCATGCTATAATGAAATGTTTGAGGAATACAGTAAAAGATGGGACCGGAAAACCCGGCCCTATGAAGGTATAGGCGCTCTTCTGGATTCTCTCACTGAAAAAAGAATACAGATGGCAATACTTTCAAATAAGATAGATTATATTACACAGCCTGTTGTCAGAAAGTATCTCGGGAAATGGAAATTTGAAGCTGTTTTCGGCGAACGTAACGGCATACCGAGGAAACCTGATCCGTCATCACTTTTTGAAATAGCGCGAATCATGGGCCGCATGTCTGAAGAGATAATATGCCTTGGAGATTCAGGTTCGGATATGACTGCAGCAATCAGCGCAGGCATGTATCCTCTGGGAGTACGATGGGGATTCAGGGACGCAGAGGAACTTCTCGTTCACGGAGCTGAAAAAGTCATCGGGAAACCTTCCGAACTCCTTGCCTATTTTTAAATCGGTGATATGACTTCCGTGTCCCGGAAATAGAACCGGCAAATTTTCACGTTACAGATGTTCTTACCGTATTTTCAGATTGGTCTTTTCACGATGTTTAGCCATGTGTATATATCTGTGCTTTGCAGCTTCCGCGAGATGAACAATCTGCGATTCGAGATCTGTCCCTTCCAGCAATTCCCTGAATTCAGGAATTTTATTTATCCGATCACTGTAACGGACCCCTTTTGATGAATCAACATCAAGTGTTATATCATCTAACCGTATATCAGCTCCTCCCTTAATACTCTTTTTTACAATTTCAATTGCAGCCATGGAAAAATTGTTCATAAGATCAACCCTGTCTTCAGAAAGATTTATCTTATCTCTGAATGAACGTGCGACTCCCCTTACTTCAGCTGTTATTGATTTAGTGTCACCCATACAGAACCTCCCTGGTGAACTTCGGCTTTTATTAATTATATAGAACACTGAAAGGGAATCAAGTTAATCTTCAGTATTAAAAAGCTGTTATCAGCTAAAAAATGAAGGCATTAAAGGGATTTTGCAACATATCCGGGCTATAATCCTTGACACATGGGCAATTTTTATTATATTTTATATACAGTCTTTTATAATTTTACAATAAATCTCTTAATTTTAATTTAACATCTAATCAGAATTAAGTACCGATTTTTAAAAACATATATATAACAACTACTTTGTTCCGGGGGGATACAGACATGAACGAGAGAATAGATATACCTGACGGTGAAGAAAAAATTCTATATACTGAAAGATTCAGAGAAATCGCGAAAAGTTTTAAAAGGAAAGGATGGCTGTTTGTAATAATAGCATTCATCATCACAATAATAATAATAGCATCCTACACCACCGGAAGGGTAAGTGCAATGGATCTCACAATTACTGTAGCTATCATGTCAGTTTTATCGTTTCCCTTTATACTATCGGCTTTCAACAAGGGGTCGCAGTTAATATCAGATATTGAATCTGATCGTGTCCAGATAGTCACAGGAATCGTAACAAAAATAAAATCAGAAAAGAAGAGGAGCAGAACACTGAAACTGCTCATTCTTGACAGGGCAAAGATATATATTGATGAAAAATACTGCAAGGAGTTCCAGGAGAATGACAGGATACGCATTGTGCGCGGGGTCTCATCCAGAATTGCGGTACTTGCCGAGTTAGATGCTGAAGTCCGGTAATTAATTCCAGGCATCAAGGCGGGCATGAAAATCAGGGGGACCTGAAATAATAATTTCCGGAGAAAATTAATGGGGAAAACATCCGGCTCATTGAGCAGCTTTTTTCTGAAAAAATATAATACAGCCTCTTTCATGTCGATGCAGCGCGCAGCTGTATTCATGTGGATGCAGATCATTTTTATAGGGCTGCTCTTTCTGTCAATGACGAGCACCAACATCTTCTCACCTCATGTTGCGACTCTATTTTACAATTTAAGCATGAGTACAATTATAGCCGGTTTTATCCTGTCTCTTTTCATACTGAAAGCCGGATTTTATAAAGCAGCTATATACCTTGGGATACTTCTTCCATTACTGCTTGTAACTGCGCAGGCATTCATGGTCGACACCATGACCGGAAAATTTATATACCTCCTCTACCTGATGATTTTCATTGTAATGGCTTCACTGTTCGGAACCAGACTGACTATATCATTATCCACAGTGATTGTCATTATTTCAGGAGTTTTCATTGTATCAACATCCGGTGATATAATCCCTGCGGATAAACATGCTTCAAGTATCGCGAATTTTTCAATAGTTGCCATATATATTTCTGTATTATGTATGCTTATCTTTAAAATAGTCAGGGCAACGCTTAACGAGACTGAAAAGAAAAACGACGAACTGAAGAAATACCTGGAAGAGATACAGGAGATAGTCAGCACATGCACTGACGTTGCTGTAATCCTTAAATCAACGACAGGCGCGCTCTCATCCAATGCATCAACCTTTTCAGACAATGCCCAGTCACAGGCGGCAAGCGTTGAGGAGATAACCTCCACACTTGAAGAAATAGCCGCTTCATCTGAATCAGCGGCGGACCTTACAGTTAAACAGAGCGAAAGAATACTTGTCCTGATAGAGAACCTTAAAGAAATGTTCGAGCTTGTTTCAAGCGGCAGGACCAACATGGGGCAGGCCCTTGAATTTAAAAGCGACCTTGACAGAATGATCAATGAAGCAATAGAAGAGATTAAAAAATGCAGGGTTGCTATGGACAGGGCAATGGTGAGCAGCCGCAAGGTAAGTGAGGCAACGACACTTATAAATGAAATATCAGATCAGATCAACCTCCTTTCACTTAATGCATCAATTGAGGCAGCGCGGGCCGGAGACCACGGAAAAGGCTTTGCCGTTGTTGCGGATGAAGTCGGGAAACTCGCGGAAAAAACGCAGGTAAATGCCAAGGAAATAACTTCTCTCGTGTCGCTTACTGAAAAAGAAATGCAGATGACCAATGACACTCTGGCCAAGGTAAACGAATCATCAGAAGAAGTTCTCAATGTTGCTTCAAAATTCGGAGATATTGTAATGGATGTCAACAGTATATCCCAAAAGGACCTCACTATGAATGAGGAACTTCAGAGCAATGCCTCCACTGTACTTAAAGGCTCTGATGAAATAAAAAGCTCAATGCAGGAGCTGAAGTTTGCACTTGAAGAGATAGCAAAATCTATCGCGGTAATAAATGAATCAACTCAATCCCTTGCAGCAGGAGCTGAAGAGATAACAGTTTCATCCCAGGATCTTTCAGATTCAGCAGTTGACCTTAACAAAATTCTGGCAAGGAACCGGGAGGAGCAGGATTAGCCCCTCCCTCCTTTAGTCACGGGAACCCCCGGGCGGCCATATTCACGTCATCCCGGTTTTACATTTTAATTCCGGCAATCATTTTTCCTCATGCATACAATATAATCTTGAAACATGCCGGCCTGGCATCTATTATTAATCCAGGGAGAGCTTAAAAAAATGAAGATTGTAATAGACACCAGTACATTCGTAAATCCCGTGACACAGAATGATTTCGGTGACAGTCTCGAATCAGCCATTGACAGGTTCATTAAAATTTCTGTCGCAAAAGAGATAAAAGTATATACTCCAACCTCAATTTTCAGGGAACTCTCACATTTCGCCCCGGAAGGGGCCCTGAAAAAGCTCAGAAAAATTGCAGTCATACGGGGCCCGGACCTTTACAGCATGCAGTTCCCTGCAGCAATTTTCCACACATTTATCGCGGATATAAGAGTCAGAATAAACAAAGGGCTCCGCATTGCCGAGGAGGCGATAGAAAGCTCAAAAACAGCGGACAGTATAAGGCGTATCAGAAACGAATACCGGGCAGCCATGAGATCCGGTATAATCGACAGCGTAGAGGACCTTGACGTTGTACTCCTGGCGAAAGAGATCGGCGGCACAATTCTTTCAGCAGATGAGGGGATACTCAATATGGCAGACTCTCTCGGGATAGAGGTCTTTTCATCTAAAGATTTCATAATAAAATTCGATACAGGTGGAGCCAATGAAGAGCGACCCTCTTGAATATCTGGAGTATGAAGATATAAGATACGCAAGATACAGGGACAAGGAGGGGGAGATCTCCAGGGGAACCGCTATTCTCTTTGATGAAAAAAATAAGCGGATGATCCATGACTATCCGCACATTTACCGGGTATACAGGCTGAGGGAAGGGATTAAACGTTTTTTCGGAAACGACTGGTTCTACGCGGAGGAAAAACTCGACGGCTACAATGTGAGGATACTGAAACATGACAACAGAATAATAGCAATTACAAGGGGCGGGATTATCTGCCCCTTTTCAACTGAATGGGTGCATCACTGGATGGGGAGGTACAGGATAGATGATTTTTTTGAGTTGTACCCTGACAGGATACTCTGCGCCGAATTTCTTGGAGACAACCCTTATAATTCTAAACGGGACCCAACCCTCCCCGCAGGCATGTCGTTTTTCTGTTTCGACATCATGATGCCTGGAGGGAAACTGATGCACCCTGAAGAGAGGTATTCCATTCTCGGAAACCTGAATCTCCCGCAGATCCGGAGTTTCGGAAAATTCAGGATCAAAGACTTCAGCAGGATCAGTGATATTGTCCTTAAACTCAACAGCGACAGGCGGGAGGGGATAATTTTTAAAAAAGTAAACGGGGATAAAGCGATAAAATTCGTAACCGCAGAATCAGATCTTATTGATATAGAACAGTTCCTTCCCTACTTTTATGATATTGAGCCGGGGTTCTATTCAAACAGGCTGATGCGGATTTCCCTCTTCGCCGGGGAGTTCGGGCTGGACCTGGAGGAATATTCGCGCAAAATCGGAGACGCTATTCTCAAAGGATATTCATCTCTTGAAAATTACAACGGTTCTTTCGAAAATTTCACAATATATATGCATTCACTTGATAACTGGAAGCTGTTAAAAAAACTGATTGTGACTCATATAGATATAGTCCATGATGAAATTGAATTAAAAGAGCTCAGCGGTGTAAAGCTTTACAGGATCAGATTTTCACGCAAACATAAAAAGAGCACTGCGAGATACAGGGAGATCTTAAGCGGGCATGAAGAATAGAATCAAATTTATCATATTGTCCCACAACAATAAGACAGAGAAGAAAAAAGAGAATCGCTTATGAAAATAATAGACCTTTCCCATAAATTCGATTCAATGACACCTGTATATCCGGGAACTGAACCGCCTTCAATTTCCCATGAGGCAACAATTGATAACAACGGGTTTTCTGAAAAATTACTGACATTCTCCACACATACAGGTACACATATAGACGTCCCTGCGCATATTATTAAAGGAGGAGCTGCTATTGACACGATGGAAATCTCCAGATTTACAGGAAGAGGTTATGCTGTTGATGTTTCAAAATGCAGTTACGATCTGATTACAATAAAAGACCTTATAATTTATGAAGAAGATATAAAAAAAGCCGACTTTCTTATACTTCACTCCGGCTGGTACAGGTATTGCTGGAGTGACAGTTACTTTACCGGATTCCCTGTATTATCACATGAATCCGCTGAATGGCTGACCGGATTCAATCTAAAAGGAATAGGCGTTGATACTATCTCTGCAGATCCGGTTGAATCTACAGATTACAGTAATCATATGACTCTTCTCAGCAACAATATAATAATAATTGAGAATCTGAAAGATACAGATGAACTTACGGGAAAAGAATTCACCTTTTACGCATTTCCTCTCAATATAGAAAACGGCGATGGTTCACCGGTAAGAGCTGTCGCGATTATCTGAAGAGAAGCAATCCCCCCTGCCGGGGTGTACAGCAAGAGGAGAAAGCTGACAATACTTCAGCTTCAGAATTTTTCGAAGCCATCCTCCTCAAATATTTTTTCATCTGACTTTTCATTAGAGACATTCTTCTGTTCCGCTTCTTTACTCTGCATGGAAATTTCTTCTTTATTCCCGGGTTTAACCTCGGCTTTCGGTTTAGCCGAGACTTTAGTTTTACGGGCAGTCTCATATTTTTTGGTCCGGGCCAGACCTTTTTCATCAGTACTTATCTTAAACCTTTTCATCATTGCAAGGAGTTCCTGGGCCTGCCCTGCCATCTCCTCGCTCGCTGATGCCGTTTCCTCAACAAGGGCAGCATTCTGCTGAGTCATAGTGTCAAGCTCCATAACCGCTGTATTGATCTGCCCCATCCCCTGTTTCTGTTCCTCCGTTGAGGCTGTGACTTCAGAGATAATTCTTCCGACCTCTTTTACCGATGCTATAATCTCACCTAAGGATTCTCCACTACGACTGACATATTCAGTCCCCTGATTTATCTTGTCCTGTGAATCCTTAATAAGTGCTTCAATCTCTTTTGCGGAATTACCGGCCCTCTGAGCAAGATTACGGACCTCGCTGGCCACAACAGCGAAACCCCTGCCCTGGTCTCCGGCCCTCGCGGCCTCAACCGCCGCATTAAGCGCAAGCAGGTTGGTCTGGAATGCTATCTCATTTATTACCGCGATTATCTCCCCTATTTTTTTACCTGAATCACTTATCTGGTTTATTGATGTCACTGTGCTTTCAACGATCTTTCCTCCATCTTCAGCCAGTGAAGTTGAATTCAGGGCAATTTTATTCGCCTCAACCGTATTATCTGAATTCATCCTAATGGAAGCCGTTGCCTCCTCCAGTGTTGACGCGATCTCTTCAAGAGAAGACGCCTGCTCTGATGTGCGCTGTGACAGGCTCTGGTTTCCCGTAGATATATCATTAACCGCTAAAGTAAGGTTCTGCACCGATTCTTCAACATCTGAAATAAGCCTTTCAAGGTTGTCCCCGGCAGCATTCAGGGCCTTCGCCAGTTTTCCCAGTTCATCATCCTGCTCCAGTTCTATTCTCTCAGTAAGATCACCATCCGCAAGTTTCTGGGCAAATGCAAGCCCGAGCCCTACAGGTTTAGACACGGATCTTGAAAGAACAATTGTAATTATTATTCCTATAAGGAGAGAAGCACCGAGAATACCAAAAAGGTATAAAATCACCCTCTCCATAGCTTCAAATTCTGCAACGATCTTTCCTGCTCCCTTCTTTATAGTTTCGGCATGCAGTTCATCAAGTCCGGTCTCTACACTTAAAAACTGCTGATACCATGCATCCATTGACGCCTTAATCTGGATGCTGTCATTATTTTTCAGAGCAGCATCCCATTCATTCATTCTCTTTCCGAGATCCATATAAACTGAAACATACTTTTGAGTTAATGTTTTCTCCTCAACGGACATTCCTCTATTTCTGATCTCCTCAAGAAGCTTAACGTTTTTCTCTCGAAGCTTGCCTATATCATCCAATCTCTTTTTGACTTCACCGGTATTTCCCTCTGATAAAGCAAGGCTGGCTGCAAACATATTAATCCTGGCCTGCAGAAGATTTTTCATGATTGAATCCATATTTATAATGGCAAGAACACTGTTCTCCCTGTAGTCTCTGACAGCTTCCTGGGCACTTTTCATTGAACTCATTGAGAAAAAAATCACTGCGACCATAAGAAGAATAAGGACCATACAGCTTATCAGTACTTTATATGCAACTTTCAAGTTATTAAACCACTTCATAAACTCACCATCTTTTATTTTTTTTTTAAAATATTAAAGAAGCATTAATAAATACACTCCTCCTGAACTCAATGCGCAATACATGCTAACGGCATCCCGTTATTTATTTAAAATATAACAGTTTACAGACCAAGTGTAAAAAAAATCACAATTTTAAATTATAATTCCCCGGCAGACAGACGGCCGGCAAATACGGTGAAGTTTATTAAAAAATCCGGAGACAGGGCCGTCTCCGGATTTCATCTATTCTAAAGGCTGTTCAAGTATATTAAGATTTATATGGCAATACCCTCCCGGATTTTTAACCAGGTAATCCTGATGGTATTCTTCTGCCATATAAAACACTTTTAAAGGAGAAACATCCGTTACTATTTTTTTATATTTCCCTTCATTCAGCATCCTGTTTACAGTTTCATCTATCGCGTTCTTCTGTTCACGGGAATGATAAAATATTGCAGACCTGTACTGTGTACCTGTATCATTCCCCTGCCTGTTCAGGGACGACGGATCATGTATCCTGAAAAAATGTTTCAGAAGAGTCTCAAAGTTTACTTCACGCGGATCGTAGTAAACGAGAACAACCTCCGCATGCCCGGTCCTGCCGGTGACCATCTCTTCATATGCAGGATAAGGAATACCTCCTCCGGAATACCCGGCGTATGACCCTTTAACCCCTTTAACCTTTGAAAAATAGGCCTCAGTACCCCAGAAACATCCGGCACCGAAAACAATATAATCCAATCCTCTTTTAGATGCATAAACATCGGGAAACAGGAACATAAGTTCTCCATAACCTTTATCCTCCATCTCCTCTGCAGGAATAAATTTAAGTGCCGCTGAATTTATACAGTACCTCAACCCTGTCGGACGCGGCCCGTCATTGAAAAGATGCCCGAGATGGGAGTCTGCGGCTCCGCTCCTCACCTCTGTTCTTGCCATCCCGAAAGAAGTGTCCCTGATATGACGCATTTTTGTTCTCCCCAGGGGGGATGTAAAACTCGGCCAGCCTGTTCCGGAATCAAATTTTTCAGTAGAACTGAAAAGCGGCTCACCGGATACTATATCAACATATATGCCGGGCCGCTTATTGTTCCAGTACTCATTTTTAAAAGCAGTCTCAGTGCCGTTTTCACGCACAACCCTGTACTGTTCCGGCGTCAGTTTCTTCCTAAGTTCCCCGTCACTATAGGTCACAGGGCATGTATCTTCACCTTTAAGGTCCATATTCTCCTCCATCACCCCCCTGTCTGAACAGGAAAGTGCAGCAGTCATTATTAACAACAGAAGATAAGTTTTCATAATTACCTCCAAAATATTAAGACCATATGCCGAAAAGAGTGTTACAGCAATTTAGAGAAAACTAAACCTCTTTCTTTTTATTGGTTCTGTTAGTATTATGATTATTATAATAATGTTGTGCGGGAATAAGATTTTCGGCCATGCAAATTTAAAGGTTCGATAATTCCGATTTACCAGCTCTGAAAATTTAAGGCTTTATAAAAATTCAGCCGTTAAAATTTTTTATGGTAAAAATTTTAAGAACCGGGTAGAACTATTATCTGTCTATCTAATTGAGAACTATTACTGGAGACATGTTATGAAACTTAATGAAATGTATACTTTTAAAAGCCGATTTTTAGTTTTATGTGCCATCGCGCTTGCGGGAGTACTTCTTCTGTTCCAGGGATGCGGAGGCCAGCGTATTGCAAGCGCTCCTGCATATGAAGGGATTCAGGCCGCAAAACTGGCAAAAGAAAAACGTAAAATGGATTTCTCAGGGGCAGCCGGCCTTGTAGACTCCATGGAAGAGAGCCCCGTGGTACATAACACCGAGGAGTATGATATAGTCAGGGAAAATGAGTTCAAGGATGTAAAAGAGAACCCCCTTTCTACATTCTCCATTGATGTGGACACCGCATCGTATTCAAACGTCAGGCGTTTCATCAATTACAACCAGCTTCCTCCCAAAGATTCCGTGCGTATAGAGGAGATGATAAACTATTTCAGATATGAGTACCCTCAGCCTCAGGGGGAACACCCCTTCTCTGTCACAACAGAGATATCTGAAGCGCCATGGAACACAAACAACAGGCTTCTCCTTATCGGCATACAGGGTAAGTCACTGGATTACAAAAACCTTAAGCCGAGCAATCTTGTTTTTCTGCTCGACACCTCGGGCTCAATGAATGATCCTAACAAGCTGCCGCTGCTTAAAAAGTCACTTGCCATACTTCTTGACGAACTGAGTTCAAAAGACAGGATATCTATCGTTGCCTACGCCGGTTCTGCAGGTCTTGTCCTGCCCTCAACTCCGGCCACTAAAAAAGATAAAATTCTGGATGCGTTCAACAGCCTCCGTGCTGGCGGATCAACTGCGGGCGGAGAAGGTATCGAGCTTGCTTATAAAATTGCCAGAGAAAACCTGATCAAGGAGGGAAACAACCGGGTAATCCTCTGTACCGACGGAGATTTTAATGTAGGCCAGTCTTCCACCTCAAACCTTGTGAGGATGATTGAAGAAAAACGGAAAGATGACATCTACCTTACAATATGCGGTTTTGGAATGGGGAACTACAAAGACGGCAGGATGGAACAGATAAGCAACGCAGGGAACGGTAATTACTTCTACGTTGACAACATCAAGGAGGCGCAGAAAATTTTCGGAAGGGAAATGCGCGCCAACATGTTCACTATTGCAAAAGACGTCAAGATTCAGATCGAATTCAACCCGCTGAAAGTTAAGGGATACAGGCTGATTGGTTATGAGAACAGGGTAATGGCGAAAGAGGACTTTGATAATGACCTCAAAGATGCCGGTGAACTCGGCGCAGGCCATACTGTAACAGCGATGTACGAGCTTATACCTGCCGGTTCAAAAGAGGATGCAAAAACTTCCGGCAGTCTTAAATACCAGGAAACGAAAATAAAACCGGATGCGGCAGGTAAAAACGAGATCATGACACTGAAGATGAGATATAAACCGATCAGGGAGAATAAAAGTAAACTTATCGAGAAAGCGGTAATTGATACAGACACAGCATTCTCCAGGACAACTGACAATTTCAGGTTTGCATCATCTGTTGCCGGATTCGGCATGCTCCTCCGTGAATCAAAATTCAAAAAAGATCTCACGGCTAAAGACGTTATGCGTATTGCCAAAGCCTCTAAAGGCAAAGATAAAGAGGGCTACAGAGCGGAGTTTATCACGCTTGTTGAGAAATACTCGCTCCTTTCCAGATAAATAAAAGCCCGGTGTTCCTGAAAAGGGATACCGGGAGTTCCCTTCCTTCATGCTTCAACCTTCCTTCAACAGTTTTATCAGGACTGCTTATTTTT
>DAIOFM010000025.1:0-31131 GCA_036745755.1 Spirochaetota bacterium
ATCTGCGGCTACGGGAGGATAGGCAAGATCCTCACGAAGGAACTCAAAAAGCATCATGAAAAATTCGTTGTTCTGGAATATGACGACAAACAGATTGCGATCCTTGAAAGCACCGGGATTCCCTACATGCTTCTTGACGCGAGGGATGAGAACTCCCTTCTCAAAGCGGGAATAATGAGGGCTAAAGGACTTGTAACAGCTGTTATGTCTGACGCTGATAATGTTTTCATAACCCTCACTGCAAGAATGCTGCGGTCAGATATATATATACTTGCCCGTTCCTCTGATCCGAAAAACGAAAAAAAACTCCTGAGCGCCGGTGCGTCCAAGGTTGTATCGCCTTACCTTATTGGTGGACAGAGGATGGCACAGCTGCTGGTGAGCCCCACAATAGTGGACTTCATAGACATAGCGACAATGGATGACTCCTTGGGACTCCGCATGGAGGAGGCAAGGCTTCGGCATGGTTCCCCGTACGTGGGGAAATCTCTTATAGAAAGCAACCTGAGGAAAGACTACGGTGTCATAATTGTCCTCATAAAGAAGAGTAACGGTGACATGAAGTTTAATCCTAATCCCAATGAAGTGCTTGAAGAGGAAGACGTTCTTGTGATGCTGGGGAAAATAACGGATCTCGAAAAGATCAATGCTATAATGTGATCAGGAATTTCTGGCAGCAGCAGATGAGGTTATACCCTTAATAAGGTCTTCAATATTAAAGGGTTTTGCCATAAAAAGATCTATAAAACTGTTATATCTCTTGAAATCACCGATTGACCAGCCTGAAAGAAGAATAATAAGGGTATCCTCGCTAACCTCCTTGATCCTGGCCGCAAGTTCAATGCCGGTCATGCCTGAAACATCGTAATCTGTTATTACTATATCGTAATTTTTCTTTTTAAACTCATCAAAGGCATCTGTTCCATTGTCGGTTATAAAAACATTGTTCCCCATTCTTTCAAAGAGGTTGCCCAGTATAAGCTGAAGTGCCCTCTCATCTTCCACAATCATAATATTTCTGTCTTCTACAACGTAATCCCTTTCCCCGCCCTGGCTTCCGTTTCTTTCAATTACAATCTTATGCGGAAGAATTATCCTGATTGAATAGGCCTCAACAGATTCCTCTTCAAGAATTCTCAGGTTCAGTTTTTCCGCGGCATTCCTGATTTCAGACGGCGAAAGTCCATCCACCATAAAGGGGACAATATTTGCCGGATCAGAACCGCTGCTCTTCTTTACTGATACTATTATTGAGTTATAAGAATTTTTATTGAGCTCAACTTCAATCTTCCCCTTCCTGTCAGCATAAGAAGAGACTTTCAAAATAGCCCATACCAGAAGTTCTCTAAAAAAATAAGTATCTGTCTTAAGGGTCAGATCTGATGACGCTTTAGATTCAATTGTTATATTCTTTTTCTTCTTATCTTCATCAACCTTGAAATGGACCTTGACAAATTCAATGGCGTCACTGAGCACCGCTTCCAGGGACTCCTCCCTTTCGTAACCCTGTTCGCTCTCATTGAAAAAGCCCTTTATTCTTCTCAGCTGATCAACCACTTCATGAACATATTGCTCTATCTGTACCAGCCCCTCACGAACCGGTTCTTTTTCAGTAATGATCTGAAGAAGCTGGGACTGGTTAAGTATTACATTAATTGTATTATTTATCGAGTGTATGAAGCCGTTGCCTATATCACTCAGTATATTCAGCCTTTTGGCAGAACTGAGCCTCTCCTTCAGTTCCCTGATCCTGGTAATGTCCTCCATCATGAGGTCTATGGCTGTGAGTTCCTTGTCTCTTGTCACAGGGTATATAATCACATTTACGACTTTCTCGTCGCCGTTTTTACTCCTTACCTTTATCTCACCTATTCTTTTGAAGGGGATATTACCTTTAAGGATCTCAACTATATTATTCTTTATCCGCTCTGAATCATATTTAAAAATATTACCCACAGCAGCGCAGCCGTCTCCGGTCATGTCCTGCAGTGTGTATCCCAGGGTCCCCTCAAAAGACCTGCTGCAGCGGACAACCTTCAGGTCCCTGTTAAATCTTATTAACGGAAGAGGTGAAAATTCATAATGAACCGCACTCCCCTCCAACTCATTAATACAGACATCGGTCAGCAGCCCTGTCCGGACTTCATCCTCAAGAACCCTTATTAATACAAGTACTGACGATATCATTTTTTTATTGGTAACCGGCTGCATAACAAGTTCCACAGCTATACCGGCACCTTCAGAAGTCTTCACCTCCACAGCGCATGTGGAAAACGCCCCGTTAAGGGCATTCACAAATGTCTGTGCGACAATTTTTTTATGTTCTATATTGAAAAGATTGGGCCAGTCGAATTTCCGCTCATCAGAATTTATGCCAAAAAGCTCTAAAAAAGGTGCATTTACATATTCAAGTATACTTTTTGAAGTGATTATGCAGGCGGGATATATAAGATGATCAAGTATGCCTTCATCAAATAAAACGGGAGATTTGCGCTCTCCCGTTTTATTTTTATAGTTTTGCGTCATATTTTTTCAACCTGTACCCTAATAAAGCGTTCTCAGGTTTACCAGTGTCTTTTCCCCCTTTTTAATTTCAACCTCTTTTTCGATCTGATTGATATTTCCTCCAGCTCCGGAAAGGGTAAAATTCGCCTTATATTTGCCCGGTTTAAGAGTCATTCTCCCCAGCTGAAAATTCGCAGGAAGGGTATGCCAGCACCTGAGATCAGGCTTCATCTGTGAAAAGAGGGCGGCCCCTGTACCCATGCCGACAGCCGCACCTATCAGGCCTGAAAACTGCCCTAACTGTTTGCTCTGCTCAGCTATCTTTTTAGCTGCAATACCGGCCACAACTGAAGCAATGGCCTTTGTAGCTATGGAAGCAGCAACACGCTTATACAGCCTTCCATAATCATCCTCAAGGTTCTTTACAGCTGTATTCTCAACATCTTCAAGTTCAATCGTGTTAACAGACTCTCCGCCTGCAGAAATCCTGACTCTTCTGACCCTGTTTGATCTTTTGACAAATTTCGGTATAGGATTTTCAGCATTTTTCAATGTAACAAGAATAGCCGCTACGGTAACACCCGCTGTAAGATTCCCCGTGTTTATGGTCACCCTTATAACAGGACCCATCTCCGGGTCTTTAAGAAGTGAACCGCGGCTCTTCTTAACAGCGCTCCTGCCCGCCTGAAAAATAGTAATCAGTTCACCGGAATTACTGCTCTCATTATATCCTTTTCCGAACTTTTTTCTCCAGTCAGCATACTCGTCATCATATCCCAGCCTCTTGGAGACCCGCAGGAGGTCATCCCTTACCATGGCGAGGCCTGAATTTAAGGCATATATCTGTTTATACTCGATATAGGCGAATTCAATGTCCTTTTCATCGTTGTTTTCCTCTCCAACGATCTCAAAGGCAATGGCTGTAAGGTATTTAGCCATTATATTCTGCTTATACCTTGCTTCACCATTCTCACTCTTGATCTTTGAGAGTTCATTATTTACTGCCTTGAATTCGACCCTTGCATCTTCGTATTCCCTCATCATCAGGTAATTAATCCCCAGGTATACATGGATCAGGACCTTCTCAAAGTCCTCACCCCTGTAGTTGGAGTTCCTGTCATTTGTCAGAAATGAAGCTGCCTGTTTTGTAATACTTATTGGCGTTATCTGGGCCAGTTTCCTTGCAGGGAGCAGGACCTTGTTGCTTGTTTCAAAATCCCCTGCAGTATGAAGCATAAGCCCGCACTCCATCATGAAAAGAAGCTGGTCCTTGCCGCTTTTATTAACCTCAGGAAGAAGCATTCTGGCTGCCTCTTTGTACTGCCCCTTGTAGAACATCTTCTCAGGAACTTTCATTGCTTTATAGTAGTCCTGACCTCCTCCGCAGGAGACAAGGGCCACAGCCGCTACCAGTATAGCAATAATATATTTAACTTTTCTCATCATTATCACCGATGCCAGCGGGAGATCAGAACCTTATCTGGTCTGACTTGGTTGATTTTAAAAATTCCTGCTGATCCTGCCATTCAGTCTGGTTGGTTCTGAGCATTATAAGTTTCAGCGTAACCTTAAGATACTGGACTTTTTTCCCGTTAACATATCTTACGTTTTCCCTGATATCACCTGTAAGATAAAAATTAGGTGACTTAAGCTCACCAACCGGGATAGCACTTTCCGGGTCAACAAGCCCTGTCATCCCCTTTTCCATCTCTTTCAGAGCATCAGCTTCAAGAGAATCATCAACGAATTTAATCCTCTTCTGTATAAGTTTTGTCTGAATTTCACTTACTATAAGTTCAGTGTCGATATGTTCAGATGTTCTGTTTCTGAATTTCTTCACCTGTATAAAAGCGGGCTTTTTCCACTCCTCTTTAAGAAAAGTATAAAGTGAACCCACCATTTTTGACGTTGTCATCTTGATCTCTTTAGGGCCCCATTCCATAGATCCCTCAGCCTTGCTGACATCCTGGTACTGTGTACCTCCGCCGCAGCCAACAAGCACTAAAAATAACAGAGCGACACAAATCTTTTTCATAAATACCCCCGATTATAATATTTTCCGTAAATTTCGGTTGTTTTGCCAGTTTTCATCCCTCAAAAGCAAACTCCAGAAAAAAACTCTTTATTTAATATCAAAAAACCTTTTAATCAAGCTGTTTTTTTAATATTACCGTATTTGAGGAATTATTCCGCCTGATATATATTAATCAATTAAGTCAGTATATGTCAATTATTATAATTTGTAGAGGTTTATTTACGGGAGCTGCGCAGATACTCCTTTATTATCTTCTCAACATCTGCAGCAGCCTGTTCAGTGTTACTGTTTTCTACAACAGCAATGTACTGATATTTATCAAGAGAGTGTTTATAAAGATGATCATAGTAGTCAAGAAGAAGAATCTCAATAAATTCATCAATCCTTCCTGAATTATAGAGTTCAATAAGCAGGTCAGTCTTCTTTGCGCCGAGTTTGCTTCTCAATGAACTGACTGTTTTTATTATTCTTTCATGTTCCTGAAAGCAGGCGTATTCATCCCTTATAATACCTATTCTCCTGTCAAGAGGTGTATCTATATAGATAATTGCCCCATCCCTCATCTGGGAAAAAATATTATCCGGGATATGAAGATTGCCCACCTTCCTCGATTCCCCTTCCAGAACAACATAAGGGGCTTTCTCCAGTTCTCTAATGCGGCGAAGAAACTGTGTCTCAAAAAATTTCTGGGTTTTCTGCTTCAGGCCGATTCCGCCGAAAACCGAACTCCTGTGCCCTGCCATACCCTCAATGTCTATCGAGTTATCAAGAACCTTTATTATTTCTGTTTTTCCTGCCCCTGTTAATCCCTGGAGAATAAAAACCGGCGAGGCAATTTTTAATTCCGACAGAGCGGAATTAACATATTTTCTGTAAGATTTATATCCGTCCTTGATGCGTAAAGCGGTTATACCGAGAGAGTTTATCAGCGCCGCAACTGAACCGGATCTCATTCCGCCCCTTGCGCAATAGATAACGATGTTCCTCCCCTGGACTTCGGAGAGCCTGTTTATAATTTCACCGATTCTTTTACCACCTATTTCCGTTCCCTTAAGGACAGCGGTCTCCCTCCCTGCCATTTTATACAGGGTCCCCACCTCCTTCCTCTCATCATTATCAAATATAGGAAGGTTAAGCGCTCCGGGTATGTGGTCATCATCAAACTCCGCAGGGGATCTTACGTCAACAAAAAGCGGGTTATCAAGCGCGAGTGATTCTTCGTATGTTATCTCTTCCATAAAACGGTTAATCCGGTATTAAACTTCAGGCATCCTCATACTTACAGTGCCTGAAACAGAAAGCTCCTTTGCACCTGAAATCACTGTCTCCATATAAACCTTCATCGAATCAGAGAAAAGAAGCGGATGGAAATCCTTTCTTGAGACCTCCCTTTCAAGCAGTTTCCTCCCGTCAAAGCCCCTTACCTTCATTGAACTGTCCGCGGAATAGAGTGATTCGATAAAATCGACAGGCACCGAGTAAATTCCTATGACCTCTCCATCATTAAACCTGTATTCATCAAGTTCCATGGAATTTTTCATAAGAAAGACATGCTGAAACTCCCTGTGGTGATATTCAGAGGTCTTCTCCTCAAATCTCCTCAGCCCTAAATCAAACATCTCAGAATCATCAGGAGATATCCCGATCTCCTCCATCGCCTCTTTCTGAATCTTGTTCTTTTCAAGACCGAAGGGGACATGGCCCCCCACAGTTATGTCAAGACAGTCAGGGTAAAGCGCCTTGTTCTCAGCCCTGTGCTGGAAAAGGATTTCAGTTCTGCCTGCGATGTTTCTTACAATCCAGAGATGTACACCTTCATGCGGAATTCCTTTAAGATAGGACTCCCCCCTTGTTACACCCCTGCCGGTGGGCTGTGCTGTTTCCCAGTCCCATTCCTCCAGCACCTCTTTACTCGCAATTTCGAAAGTCATTCTTTTATACCATAGTAATGAGGATATCTGCTGTTCATGCAATAATATACCCCTTTTTTTATCAATCTAAAATATGAAAAAGCCGATATTTAAGAATAATGGATTATAACTCTTCCCCGAAACCCTGCGCGGGTGACTTTTGAGGGAGAGAGGAAGGTTGATCCCCTGGAAACAGGAACTTTGTTTTATAAAATTTTATCCGGAAAATGAAAGATGACTGAAAAAAACAGGAAAAAACTGAAAAAATGGATATTCCCCATCGGGATTTTTATACTCCTCTTCATCACAGAGGCGATTATAGGTTCAGGAGCAGCGCTGACATATCTCTATCTTGACAGCAAAAGGGGAATTGAACGGATTGAAAAATATACAGTAAACTACTCCATGACACTAGCTGAAGCATTCTCCAGGGTGGCGGAATTCAGTTATATATCAAAAAATTATACATCACTTAATACTCTTTTCCATGAAAAAATCGAAGAGAATACAATTGATGAGGCATTCTTCGTCCTGAATGACGGAAAACTCATAGTACACTCTAATACAACTATTGAAAAGGGATTAAAGGGCAATATTGCAAATGACGAAATGGCTTATAACATTGACATGATCCTTCAGCCGGTTACACAGAAAAGCAGAGAACTTTTCGTGTCTGACTATAATATCATTAATGAACGTGTCCCTTTTAACAGGGATGAGAGACAATTCCTGGGGAAATACCTGTATAAAGACATAAACTCATCAGGGTGGCTCTTTACAAAAGGGATATTCATAAAGGGGAAACCGGCCGGTACAGTAAATTTCATCATAAGCAAAAACAGAATTTTCGGTTCTATAAAAGAATCTTTAGCCAGAGGAAAGTTCATGCTTATTGTTGTCCTTGTATCTGCCTTCTTTATCTCCATTTTTATATCGGTCATAGTAATGTTCAGGTATCATTCTATTCAGAAAAGGGCCGGGGCTGTTTTACCGGCAATAAAACCGGAAGAAAGATTTGCACCCGCAATCAGCCGCCCCGGAATTACACCAGTCCAATCCGACGAGGTTATCCACGCTTCCGATGTATATTTTGCTGATGACGACCTCGACGGAATTCCGGACGAACCGTTTGATGAAGATATTGTTGAGGAAGAACCGGCTGCATTTCCTGTGCGCGAAGCCGGCGAAGAACCTCTGCCTGTCCTTACGGCCCATAAATCCGAGGGAGAAGAGGAGTATGTGACTATCGAGCTTCTTGGAGAGATTGAAGAGGAGGAGGCAAGGCCTGAACTCGATATTACGGACAGCGGACGGGTATATATCGCGCCTGTTATAAGCATTGATACTCTAAAGAGAAAAAAAGAGAAAGAAATAAAAGACGCCATACCTGTGCACGGGAGAGTTAGAGATGTTTTTCATTAATCATAAAGAGATAGAAAACGGGAAAGCGGCCATAGTTGAACTGGAAGGACCTCTCAACAGCGAAACAAGTCCCGATTTTGAGGATTATATAAAAAAACTAATCGAAAATGAAACTGTTTTCATCCTTATAGACATGAAAAAACTCAGCTTTATAAGCTCTGAAGGCATAGGGGCTGCCCTGATGCTTCACAAAAGAATAACTGACAAAAACGGTAATGTTATATTCTGTAATCTCAACGGCGAAGTAACGGGTCTTTTCAGGCTTCTCGGTTTTGACAGGGTCTTCTCAATAGCGGACACAATATCCGGGGCCCTTGATATGATAGAGGATAAAATAGATAACCGTTCTGCCGGCATTACCCGGACTGAGGCAATCGGCATTTCAGCAGATTCCTCAGAAGAGGAGGAGGAGCTGATCCCTCCCGATTCAGATTTTACAGATTTTGAGGAACCTGAACTCCAGGATGAGGATTTTGAATTCGACTCCGGAGAAATGAGTGAAGACGATATAGAACCCTTTGTTATTGAATGCCTTAAATGCGGCTCCCTCGTTCGGGTCAGAGAAAAAGGGGAACACATCTGCCCCTTCTGCGAAGTGGAATTTAATGTATCAGAGGACGGCAAGGCCCTTTTTAAAATCGATGAAATAAGCTGATAACACGGTTATACTCTTCCCTGATAAAATTCTTTTTCTTGACTGTAACAGGCGCAATCTATTATAATTAAACCAAAGTTACATGAGGTATAATTATGCCTGTTGCAGAAGGAAAGATCTTCAGTTTTGAAGACGAAAATTCCATAAAAACCGATTTCCTTGAAAGTATTGAATACAGCGGAAATCCCCAGAAGATAAAATACGAAACAGATGAATTCAGCGCGGTCTGCCCCTTTTCCGGCCTTCCGGACATCGCGAAGGTCGAAATCGACTATATTCCTGAAAATAAAATCGTGGAATTAAAATCTCTAAAATACTATTTCATGTCTTTCAGGAATGTAGGTATTTACCAGGAGGCTGCCACTGACAGGATATACAGGGATCTTCACAGGGTATTGGAGCCCAGGTTCCTTTCTGTTAAAACAGTTTACAAGGTACGGGGGGGGATTCTCGCCACCTGTGTAATGGATTCAGATACCGTTAAATAAAATACCGGTGAATATATGTTGAAAAAAATTATTCTTGCGCCTCTCTTTTTTCTGGAATCATTTGCAGACAGGGTTGCGGCAACTGCAGGCGCAATTATTTTCATGCAGGTCCCCGCTTTCATTGTGCAATACCTGCAGAGACTGGGAGGGCACGTTGATGAGCTTAAGCTTCTTATAGGAAAATATAAAGCCGCGGCCGCTGATAACGGCAGGACTCTTGAGGAATATGTAAATCTTCACATCCAGTCAGGAGTAAATGAGTTCTCATCCACAGGCAGCCTTATGTCTGAAAATATCGAACGGTTTAATTCCCTGAGTAACGCATACCAGCAGCTGTCCGGTGCTTCGGGAATAAAAAAATTCTTTATTTTCATCAGGAATTCTGATATGGATATTATTAAAGGGACCTGTAAGGATTTTGTTCCCGGAATATCATTAAATATCGACTCAATATTATACGCTGCAGCAGGGATAGTCATCTTTATGTCAGTATACCTGCTGTTGAAAAAGCTTATAAGTTCACTTATAAGCCGTATAATGCCGGGGAAGAATTGAAAGGCCCTGCTGCCTGAATAATTATTTAAAGTTATAAAGCTACAACGGCGGGTTAAGAATGCGAAAGTTTCAGGTAATATTAAGTCTTCTCATCGCGATACTTTCAGGTTGCGGCGGGGACAATATAAAAGATAATCAGATCAGAACTGTTGAAATTTTCATTGAGCAGAACGGAAGCCGAATAGACATAAAAGACAATACTGCCGAGTTGAGGCGGGCTCCTTTTTCAGTCATTATCAACTTTTCAAGACCAGACAGTATATTCATAAACGCTTCCTTTCTCTCTGAATCATATAACAACGCATCAATGGGACTCCCGTTGAATGAGCTGCTCGGGTTTAAAAATCCCGGTATTGACGAAGAGCCCTTCAACAAAGAGAATACTCTATATATATCAAAAAGCTCCCCGAATCTCTGGTATTATACCGATGATACTGACCACAGGTTTGACCTTATAAAAAAATCAGAAAGAGGCATAATATGTCAGAGAAGCATCAGTTCTGTCATGGATATCGATACTGAAGGTCAGGCCATTGAACTGCCTAAAATAAAAAAAGACACTATCTATCTTGTTATTATGACCGTAGACTGGAATGAAGATTATACACAGATGATCGAAAAAAGCAGAAAACTGATA
The DNA here is from genome assembly GCA_036745755.1 of Spirochaetota bacterium. Lineage (GTDB taxonomy): Bacteria > Spirochaetota > UBA4802 > UBA4802 > UBA5550 > UBA5550. The sequence continues at coordinate 10,208 of DAIOFM010000025.1, forward strand.
AAGCTGAAATTCATTTTATGATCCCCTGAAAGGAAGTTAAAATATGCAGAGCAATACAATCCCCTTCGAAAGGATGAAGGAGATAGTTGAATCTGAAATAAGCAGGTTCAATTCCGACAACGGCCCCGGTGGTGATTTAAAAGTGGAATACCTTAAAGGTTCTACAAAGATTAAATTCCCCCTCCAGCCGCTCACTGACATAATGCTTTTCGATTCACTTGAAGCCCTTAAAAGCCATATAGAGCACATAAGAATAGTCTCCTTTGAAAAGGGTCATTATTCATTCCAGGCACTGAACAGCAATATATTCAACACTGAAAATATAACCGACAATTTCAGGGTAGACTTTTTCAGCCTTATCAACTCGTATGCGGAGGTCTCCAAGAAAGGGGATCTCACCATGGAGGAGATAAATGCTGTAATCGCCATTTTTAAAAAACTTAACGCCGAATTTTCAATTAACCCTGAAACAAGGCTGAAGTCACTTGGCGCCTCTGTTATTAACGGGGATTCGGCACCGGACTGGGATTACATAGCAGGATATACAGAAGCGAAAAGAAAGATAAGAGAATCCGTGATTCTTCCGTTAAAAAATCCTGAAGTCTACGATTCAGTTATGAAGCTGACACGAAAGAATCCTGAATCAAACATGCCCAGGGCTGTACTCTTTGAAGGTCCTCCGGGAGTGGGGAAAACAACCGCTGCAAGAATAATCGCACACGAAAGCAGTATACCCCTGATATATGTCCCCGTTGAATCGATTATGTCAAAATGGTATGGAGAATCATCAAGGAACATGGCTGAGATTTTTGACATGTGCGAGATTATGGGCGGGGCGGTTATTTTCCTCGATGAAATAGATTCTCTCGCCGGTTCAAGGGACCAGAACATGTTTGAGGCCACACGCAGGATTCTGTCGGTGCTGCTCCGCAAACTGGACGGAATGGATTCAGCAGAGAAAACCGTAACAATAGGGGCCACCAACCGGATGGATGATCTCGACCCGGCCCTGATAAGCAGGTTTGATCAGATCATACGTTTTCCCTATCCAAACGCGGAAGAACGCGCTGCGATATTTGCCAATTATGCGAGACATCTTACTGAAGAGGAATGCAGTCACCTGGGGGGAAAATCGGCGAACCTGACTGGAAGGAATATAAAAGATATCTGTGAACAGGCTGAAAGAAGATGGGTCAGGAAGATAATTGTTAAAAATATAGAGGCCGCGCCTCCGCCTTTCGATTATTACAGGCAGTCACTACAGCTCTGGAAAAACTCGCAGTCCCGCTAGTATATACTAAAGCCTTTTCAGGAGAAATTCAATCTCCTCTCTGTTGCTGTCATCATCAGGTTTTTTGTTTATTAAAGACTCCCTGATCTTATCCACGTACTTTTTATTTCTTGCAGTATTATTTATATTTTGTGCATCACGCATAGATCACCTTACAGAAATTCAGCATTGTTCTGCATCACCCAAAATTAACCATTCAAAGCATCTGTTTTAATTTACATATAGCTGTAAATTTTTTTATATATTTTAAAATGAAGAAACGGCAGATATTCTGCCGCTGTATTAGGTATGTATGCAATCAACTATAAAAGCAATCTTAAATAAGTCAAACAGTTAAAATAAAAAAATTATAATTTCATCATGCAGTGAACTACGTCCCTGCATGAGACATAGTCAGTTAAAATCAGGCCCAGGTGAAGGGAAGCTCCGGATCAAATTTTCTGGGAGCATTTCTGTTAAAAGGGATGATCCTTATGCTGTAACCGAACCGTCCGGACTGCAGGCATAACATCTGGCCTGAATAGTTAAACACCCCCTTCCCTTCGTCACCGGCAATCTCCATCGGAACAGCGACTCCGTCATTTATGTCTCCAAACTGATCCACTGAACCGAAGTAAAGCTCAACCAGAACATCATCGGGATTCAGCCTGCCCAGGTTTATTCTTGCGCTTACCCTCATCTTCGAACCCACGGTTACATCCTGCCTTTCCTCCATCTTCATATCAATCACCCTGGCATCACTCCAGACCTTTTTAACCCTCTCCTTCCACTGGGAAATATTTTTGGAAATGGCAAAATCATCCCCAAGGTAGCCTTTATAATTTCTATGCGCTGAAAAATAATATTTCTCGGCGTAATCTTTGACCATCCTGTTTGTATTAAACTCCGGAATAATTGTTTTCATCGATTCCCTTATTTTCGCAAGCCACCCCTCGGGCAACCCGTCATCCCCTCTGTTATAAAACAGCGGGATTATCTCCTCCTCCAGCAGGTTATAGACAGAGAGGCTTTCCACTTCATCCTGATACCCCTGGTCATCATAAACCTCCCCGTTCCCTATTGCCCAGCCGTTGTTTGAATTATACCCCTCGTCCCACCATCCGTCCAGAACACTGACATTGAGTCCGCCGTTGGGAACAACCTTCATGCCGCTTGTGCCTGATGCCTCCTTCGGCCTTATGGGATTATTCAACCATATGTCCACACCCTGCACCATATAACGCGCTATATTAATTTCATAATCCTCCAGGAACACTACCTTCTTCCTTAATCTTTCGTCCCTTGAAATATGAATAATCTCCTTTATGAATTCCTTCCCGTTGTTATCGCGGGGATGCGCCTTTCCGGAAAATACGATCTGCACCGGTCTCTTCGTTGAAGAGAGTATGGCTATAAGCCTTTCAATATCTCTGAAGAGAAGTGTTGCCCTTTTGTATGTTGCAAACCTTCTTGCAAAACCTATAGTCAGGGCCTCAGGGTCGAGCACTGAACTTGCAATTGAGGCGTGCTTTCTCGGCACACCCCGTGCAAGAAGCTGACTATGCAGGCGTTTTCTGGCAAAGCTCACCAGCCTCTCGCGGAGCCTCTCCCTGCATCTCCACAGTTCTGAATCGGGAATATTATCGATCCCCTTCCATATATCTTTTGATGCCGGATTATCGATCCAACCCGGGCCCAGGTACCTGTGAAAAAGTCTCATCATTTCATCTGACGTCCAGGAGAGGGTCTGTATCCCGTTTGTTATATGACCGATAGGAACCTCGTGAGGAGGAAGCTTGGGCCACATCCTGTTCCACATCTTTCTTGAAACATCTCCATGAAGTTTCGAAACCCCGTTACAGGCAAAAGCGGTTTTCATCGCCAGCACTGTCATGCAGAACTCCTCCTCCTGATCGAAAGGGTTTTCCCTCCCGAGAGACATAAACCTCTTCGCGTCAATGCCGATCTCAGAGTATAGATCTGAAAAATACTTATCGATCAGCTCAGGCTCAAACCTGTCATTCCCTGCAGGCACCGGAGTATGTGTTGTGAACACATTTGTTGCAGTAACAAAAGTATGGGCCTCGTCAAATGACATACCATGCTCCTTCATCTCTATCCTTATTCTCTCAATAGCGAGAAATGCGGCATGCCCTTCATTCATATGATACGCCGTAATATTTGTCCCCATGGCCCGGAAGGCCCTGACTCCGCCGATACCAAGCATAAGCTCCTGCTTGACCCTCATCTCTGAATCACCGCCGTACAGCTGGTCTGTGATAGTCCTGTCTTCAGGTGTATTGCGTTCAATATTGGTATCCAGGAGAAAGAGTATAACCTTGCCTGTCTGTACTTTCCATATCTGTGCGTATACCGTCCTTTTGGGATATTCAACTCCGATAATAACCGGTTCCCCGGAATCATTCTTTACCAGGGTTATCGGTATATTGTAAAAATCAGTTTCAGGATAGCGCTCCTGCTGCCAGCCGTCGAGATTAAGGTACTGCCTGAAATATCCGAGCCTGTAACAGAGCCCCATTCCGTAAAGCGGGACACCCAGTTCACTTGCCGATTTCAGATGGTCTCCGGCAAGGATTCCAAGTCCTCCCGAGTAGATTGGCACGCATTCATGTATTCCAAATTCAGCTGAAAAATATGCCACAGCGATATTTTCGACATCCCCCCTGTTCTGATCATACCAGGTGGGCCTTGTCAGATGTCTGTCAAGTTCTGAGTCGACCCTCTGCATATGCGCGATAAAACTGTCCGAGTTCGCGGCCGCATCAAGGGCCTTCTGGGGAAGAGAGCCGAGAAAGCTTATCGGGTTATGACCTGATTCCCTCCACAGATCCACATCGATCCTTCTGAAAAGATCAATGGCTTCAAAATTCCAGACCCACCAGAGGTTCTCGGCAATCTTCATAAGGGGCTTCAGTTTTTCCGGAAGATATGGCACAACTTTAAATTCTCTTATTTTCTTCATCATTCAGAATCTCCGCACTGATAGTTTCATATCGATATTTTTTATTACAACTGCAGATGCTCCCCGCAAAAGTTATCCATGCTTTTCCTCTCTATAATACCCGGACATGCATAAGAGTTTACTGCCTCATTTCATACCCGCAGGTTTCGGGAAACCTGACAGTATTTTTCACTTTTTACAGTTCAGGGAAAACCGCCTCTATTCATGTTTTAAATTATAATAAATGGTGTGAGGAATTTCAATAATTGGGAAAATTTGGCGGATAATCTTTAATTTTTTTGCAGCAATAGCTTATGAATATTCTTTATCACCCTTTGGGAAAAGGAGGGCGGGTACTTCAAAATTTAAATTAAATTAAAGAATGAATATTTTTATTTATAAAAAAATTAAAAGAGAGGAATGTAAACAGAGAATAGAGAACCACCGCCCTTCGATATCGAAGCTGATATAAATCCACGGTGGCGCTTTATTATTGAATACGCGAGGGCTAGTCCTATACCTTCTCTATCATCTTTTGTAGTATAATAAGGATCAAACATCCGTACAGAATCTTCAGGCTTAAATCCGGAACCGTTATCTTTTACTGAAATTTTAACATAATCACCTTCAACCGCACCTTCATCCTGAAATCCTGCCGAGGTTCTCACCTCTTCCAGGTATACAGAGACATCAATCCTTCCCCCTTCTAATGGTGCAGCCTCCCTGGCATTTTCAATAATACCGGTCAGGGCCTCACTTACAAGAGCAGGATCTATCTCCAGATCAGGGACGGGGTCTTTCATCTCAAGGTTACATAAACCGCCATATCCCCTGAGGGCGGAAGACAATGAATTTTTTACCACTTCTTCCACACTGCTTTTCTTTTTTTCCACCCTGATTCCCCTGGAGAAAAGGGAAACCCGTTCAGTCATCGTCCTGATCCTTGACGAAGCTTTCTCCGCATCCCTGAGGAGCTCCATAAGTTCCTGATTGCCCTCAGCCTCAAGTCTTGCAAGTGAAATGTTACCCATAACAGCAGTAAGAGCATTGTTATAATCGTGCGCTGCACCGCCTGTAAAAATACATACCGCACGCAGTTTTCTCAGTTCCTTTTGCAGTTCTTTATTATATTCACCTTCAGCAGCAGAACTTTTCAGAATACAGAGAACCCCTGATTTACTGTTATCTCCCGCGGCTCTGAGAAGTACCGCCTCGGAGGACACTACGTTGTTTCCGTTACTGAATAAAACATCGATAGTACTGTTCCGGTCATCCGTCTCAGAAGAGAGGATCTGCCTGATGCTTTCGCATGTTTTTTCATCTGCAATATCAGACAGATTTATACTCTGCCCTGAATCAGCATCTATGCCTGTCAGCGCCGAGAAAGCACTGCTGGCATAACTGAGGATGAGCTCCCCGTCAAAACCTGCCGCAGGTAATTCAAGGCTGTTTATTACTGAATAAATATCAATAACGCTGCTCAAATTCTACTCCAGTCTCACGCAATTTTCATCATCGCAAAATCTGTCCCGAAGTCTAAGCATCACGGATTTCGGATCACTTACAATAACCCTTGTACCTGAAAGCACGTCAAGAAACCCCACTTCATTTGAATACCGGGGTACAACATGCTGATGTATATGGGCAATACTTGCTCCACTGCCATTACCCAGATTATAGCCTATATTATAGCCGGAAGGTGAAAATTCCTCATCAATTATCTTTATGCACTTAACAAGAAGGCTGTGCATCTCTGAAGCCTCTTCATCACTGAGCTCACTCAAATCTGTAATATGACGCGAGGGAAATATCATAAGATGGCCGGGGTTAAACGGAAAGAGATTCATGGCAATTACAAACCTCTCGTTCTGGTAAACGGTAAGACTTGTAACCGCAGGGTCTTTGTCTCTTATGGCACAGAGGATGCAGCCGACATCAGGTTTATCCCCTTTTACATACCGTATCTTCTCAGTGTTAAAAAGATAGTTTCTTTCCAAAATTAAACTTTTCTCCTGGCAAACATATAAATAGAATAAACGACCATGAAGACTATAATTACAAGCCCCAATATAGTCATTGTCTGGTACATTAGATCCATCCTTTTAATATACGACATCCTCTGCTCCGCCTTCTCACGGAGATTTTCAAGCTTGGTATTAAGATGTTCCCGTGCGAGTTCTATATCCACTATATCCGGCGAAGTTTTCAGATCCCTGAAAAGCCGTTCCGCGTCAGTATAAACATCGATGATATCATTATGTTCAACCATCTTTTCTCTAAAGTATTCCATATAGACATCAATTTCTTTGAATTTTTTTTCAAAATCTGAAATTTCTTCAGCTGAAAAAATTCGGGGCTGAGTCTCCTCATCCGATCGGGCACCATATGAAATAGAGAAAGCAAAAAGCAACAAAACCAGAATCAGGGGAAGATATTTTTTTACCATTACAATCTCCTCGTAAATAAGTCAGTATATATACATAATTACGGAAGTATAATATTATAATAACTGAAAAAATAATCCGCTATATGCATCACAATAAGCGCGTAAATTCCCGCTATTATATCATCTATCATTATTCCCAGGCCGCCGCTCAATGACTGAAGATTACGGGCAGGAAACGGTTTAACGATATCAAACAGCCTGAAAAGAAGAAAGGCAAGTACAGCATACGAAAATGAAAAGGGGAGAAAAAGAACGCTTATCCAGTAACCGATTACTTCATCGAGAACTACAGACTGAGGATCTTTGCTCTTATAAAAATCTTCAGCCCTGTCTGTAAGTTTTATTGAAGGATAAATCAGGCCCACCACAATCACAAGATTAATAACATTAAGAAGACCGCTGTTTACTCCTGCAAATATCAGGTTCTCCACAATATAGATAGCCATTGCCACAAGAGTTCCCGCTGTTCCGGGAGCTACAGGACAGTAACCTGAATAAAAGGCCGTAAATAAAAACTCATCAATTTTCATCAGATATCAAACCTCTGTCTCTTTTTTTACAGGAAGGAAAAGCTGCCAGTTAGTGAAGAGATACCTGAAACCTGAAAGGGCTGTCATTATTGTAACAGCCAGCATGATCCAGTAAGGGACTGACTCATGTGTATTGAAGAGATTAAACTTTCTCTCCATATAAATCGTTATAATTATTACAATTGAAAGCATCTGAAAAGCCGTTTTGAATTTACCAAATTTGCTTGTCCTCAGGGATTTGCCCCTTTTTATCGCAAACCATCTCATCACGGTTATCAGTATATCGCGCGATATTATAATAACTATCATCCACGAATCATAACCTTTCATATAAGGGTCAAGTACAACAATAGCCATTAATGAACATATAACCAGACACTTGTCCGCTATGGGATCTATAAACTTCCCGAACTCCGATTCCTGGTTAAGCTTCCTGGCGAGCCATCCGTCAAAAAAATCTGTCAATGACGCGATTATAAATACCAGCAGGCCATAAAACAGTTCCTGTGTTGCTATAAGATAAATAAAAAGAGGTATCAGTATAATCCTTGCATACGAAAGGAAGTTGGGTAAACTTAATTTATCGCCTGTCAGTTTCAAATTATTTCTCCAATTAAATCGTACTCAACAGAATCGGTTACTCGCGCCCTGACAATATCATTTACCCTGTTTTCGCCCGAGGTCAAGTAAAAAACTCCGTCAACTTCCGGAGCATCGTACTTTGTTCTTCCCACGTACGTTTTATCATCAATTTTATCTTCAACCAGCACGTCAACTTCAGTCCCTATATATGAAGACATTTTTTCCGAAGAGATTTCCATCTGTATTGACATCAGTTCACTGGCTCTCCTCTCTTTTACCTTTGGCGAAATAGTGTCCCTTAAAAACGAGGCTTTGGTGTCCTCCTCGGAAGAGTAAGTGAAACATCCCACCTTATCAAGCCTTGCCTTCTTTATAAAGCCCAGAAGTTCCTGAAACTGTTTCTCCTTTTCCCCCGGATACCCGACCATAAAGGTTGAACGTATTATTATACCCGGGACCTTCTCGCGGAGCCTGTTTACAAGATCATAATATCTGGAGGGGCTCCCCATCCTCCCCATTGATCTTAATATTTCCGGATTCACATGCTGGAACGGCAAATCAATATAAGGCACCACTTTGCTGTTGGATGAAATCAGTTCAATGATATCATCAGTAATATGGTCAGGATGGCAGTAAAGCAGACGAATCCATTTAACACCCTCGATCTCAGATATCCTGTTAACAAGGCCGGGGAGCCTCATCTCCTCCCACCTGTAGGCGGCTATGTCCTGTGCGATTATGTTAAGCTCAAGGGCTCCCCCTGCTGCGGCGTCGGAAGCCTCCTCCAGTATAAATTCCGGCGGGAAAGGGACATGAGGACCGCGGATTAACGGTATTGCACAATAACTGCAATTATTCGAACATCCATCTGAAATTTTAATATATGATGAAGCGGGCGAAGTATATAACCTCTTTCTTTTATGAAGGGGATCATTTATCCTTATTTTAAAGCTCTCGGAAAATTTGCGTACGAAATTATCATCGGGGATACCATAGAGAAAATCTATTTCAGGCATATCGTTAAGCATATCGTCATAATACCTTTTTGACAGGCAGCCTGTAACTACCAGTTTTCTTGAAAACCTGTCCTCTTCTATAAGATCAAAACGTTCCCCCTCATCCTCTTTAAGTGAAGCTGCATCGAGTATTATCTCAATGGATTCCTCTTTGGCGGGTTTTATGAAGCCGCATGTGTTTATTATTATAATTCCGGCCTCTTCAGCACTATCGGCAGGTTTGTAACCTGCCGATATCATCTCGCCGTTTATTCTTTCTGAATCCACAAGGTTTTTTGAACAACCGAGTGAAATTATATAATATGAAATGTCTCCGGAATAAAACACATCTCACCAGTCTTTAACATCTATATGATAAAGGTTGGGATTGGTTACATCCTTTTTCCATGTAATTGTCTTGTTGGCCACCTGTCCGGCCCTGCCGAAAAGATATTCCTTCCCGTTTATCGTTGCCTTGATACCCCCGGCATTGCCGATTTTCACCTGTATATTTTCCGAAGCTTCCCATCTCTCCACAGTCCCGGCAGGCATGAAGCCTCTCTGCTTCCTTGTCCCGTCAAGGTAAATCTCAATAAAGGACTTCTGCACGAATTTAACTTCAAAAATAATTTTAAGGCTTTTATTACTCTGGGCTATTACCCTGGTATTGTCCCCCTCAGATACAGGTTTTACCCCGCTGTCCACTTCTTCGGTTTTTGTCTCTTCAATGAGTGTTTTGCCGAGCTCTATCATTATCTTCGCCCTGCTTTCAGTAAGTCCCTTAAGGGTCATCAGGATTTCACGCGGACATTCATTAAACGTAACAGGAGTCTGCTGATCCAGTAAAAGCGCTACCTCCCTTTCATCATTAAGAAACGACAGTATTACCTTATTGTCAGCCACATCCTTCATAAGGAAGACAACTTCCTTGTTTTCAACAAGGAACTGAACCGCCTCCCCCTTGTACACGAGAGTAAAACCTTTATCATTCGACAGCTGGAGGTTCTTGATGTTTTTTATTGTCGAGTTCTGGCTGTCCTCGTACTCTTTTTTTATCTGGACCACGGAATCGGACTGATCAATATCAGGGCCTGAACTGCTGATCTTCCATATCCCCCATATCAGGAGAAGCGACAGGGCTGCAATCCCGCCGAAATATAGATAGTTTCTGAATCTGTCAAAATAAGATCTCAAATTCACGATAAAAGGAGAAACAGTCGGCCTTGTAAGCTCTTCAATCGGGGTCGCTGATTCCCCTATTTTGTATCCTTTATACAGCTGTGTCATCTCATCAGAGTCCAGCTTCAGAAAATCTGAATAAGTTTTTAAAAATCCCAGTATATATGTTTCACTGGGGAATTTATCAAAATCCTCATCCTCCAGTGCCTCAATAAAAGTCGGCGCAAGATTTGTTTCAAGAGAAACGTCCTTTAAAGAAAGCTTTTTTGCCTCACGGGTCTGCCTAAGTTTTTCTCCAATACTCTCCACTTTGCCTACTCCTCAGATATCATAGGATTCTTTATAACCCTTGCCGATGCAGGGATATCAAACTTAAAAATCCCGTTCGGCAGATCAACATTTGTCTTTATATCAGTAAGGGTGATCACCACTTTTTTGCCTGTAGATGTAACACCTTCAGCTTTCTGAATGAAAAAATTTTCTGTTACCCAGAGAGTTATTGTCCTGTAACCGCTTCTGCTCTCTTTCTGTTTAAGAACCAGGGTATACATTTTACTGCCGTCATTAAGCGTCTCCGGTTCCTCCTTAGAAGCGAACCTGTAATGATACTTGTTAAAAAGCCTGTTAAGCCCTGACTTCGAACCCGAGGTAAAAATGCCCGACTCAGACATAAGGTCCTGCTCCGCCACAACATTCATTGACGGGATATAAATCCACATCATCTCCCCGTTAGAAACAATCTTCTGCCTTGAGGGATTATAAAATTCCATCAGCAGCCTGTCTGTGGCTTTAAATCTCAGTACTCCGTTCTGCGTGCTTTTCCTGCCGTCCTTCACAGAAACAATCGAAAATTTAGCCTGATATGACTCAAGTTCCTTATATGTCTTCTTTATATTTTTCACAACATCACTTACAGTTACAAAATCAAACTTGTATGCAAAAACATTTACCAGCCCGGTAAACACAAAAATTGCTGTTGCGAATGTCAAAATTACTGTTTTTCTTTTCATAGTTTATATACTTGCTTCTTTGTTATTAGATTTTATATTCAAAAAATTGAAAATACTAACTTTTAAAATTTCTTCAATTAGATTAAGACTTTATAAAAAGTCAATACCAAAAAAATAAGTGTAATGTAAATGAAATTTTAAATTATAAAAATAAATTATTCGTTCATTACAGTTTTTGAAATTACTGATACCGGATCAGGCACAGCTCCAAATAGGAACAGTGAACAACTCCTCATTTATATAAAAACTGACAGACAGTGTCAATACAGATATAAAAAATGATTCCACAATATTTAACATAATTTATACTTTAAAATGGTGGACAAATTATTAATATAATACGAGAGTGAATGTAATAATAATACCGGGTTAAAAAATGAAAGCTATATTTATTGGGAATAAAAAACTCCGCGAAATTGATCTCCTTGACCCCAGTCTCGACGAGGAGCTTTTTGTAATGATGAACGAATTCTCTTTGATGGAATCACATATCATCTATTTCTCAGCAGGAGAATCCAAGATAAAAGAGATACTTATAAGGAAAGAGCCGACCTTTTCAGCCTGATTAAAAGAGCTCGGCTACAATTACCTTCACTCCAGGCAGACAGACTACCACATTCCCTTTAATGACATAAAACAGCAGAATCAACTGAGACATAATATCTTTTATAAATCATTCATGCGTGATTACTTCAATCATAAGATCAACAATTTCAGGATCAAGCTTTCTCCCTTTTTCAAACCGCAATATCTCGACAGCCCTTTCCGTGTCCATTCCGCTCCTGTAAGGTCTGTCTGATACAAGGGAATCATATACGTCCGCAACCGCGATTATTCTGCCCATGAGAGGGATCTGATCCCCCTCAAGACCTAAAGGATAACCGCTGCCGTCCCAGTGTTCATGGTGAAAAATAATTCCATTAATCAGTTTCTCATAACCGGGGATCACTTCAATTATCTCCCCGCCATCCTGGGGGTGTCTTTTGACAACTTCAAATTCCTCATCATTGAGTTCCCCCTCCTTATCAAGAATAGATTCGGGAACACCAATCTTCCCTATATCGTGCAGATTGGCGGAGATAGAGAGATTATCTATAAAATCAAAATCCAGTTCCAGCTTCGCTGCAATCCTCCTTGAGTAGTCCGCCACCCTTTCGCTATGACCGGATGTCCATCGGGATTTAGTGTCTATGGCTTTTGAAAGGGCAAGAAGAATACCCAGGAAAAGGCTTTCTCTCTCTTCAACATATCTTACACTTTTCATTGCAACACCGGTCTGATCTGCAAGAGCCGTTGAGGCATCCCTTTCAAACTCTGTAAAAGGCATATCTTCATATTTCCCTATTACAAGAGATCCCGCGTAAACATCATCCATGTATATAGGAAGATTCATAAGATGCATAAACTTTTCATTGAATACCGAATTAAGCCAGTCAAGAAACTCATTTTCATAATCATGGCTGGCTATATAAAAACCCCTGTTCCGTTCAACAACATTCATACCGAGTTTATCAAAACGTATAAAAAAACCCTCTTCCGGCATACTCTTTTTCCCGCCGATAAACCTTGACAGCAGATTATAACAGCCTTCATCAAAATCCGCCACAGCAAGAAAGACCGAACAATCCGGGAAAAGCTCTGAAACAATTGCTGTCACATTATCAATAAGGTCGCTCCTTGATATAGACGAAAGAACAGCCTTGTCGATTTTATTCATAAGGGCGATGGCATTCATCCTTTCATTTATCTCATCAATCTTATGCCTTATTTCGTCAGTCATTGTATTAATGGAGGAAGAGAGACTCCCTATCTCATCTTTTGACAGGATTTCAATTCTGGCATTGAAATCACCTTTTGAAATGGCCAGTGTCTGTTCACTTAATTTTTTTATAGGCGCCGAGATATAATAAGAGATAACCTTTGATACCAGGAATGAAATCCCCATAATGGCAAAGGAATAAAGGAGAACAACATAACCTCCGCCGAAAGAATGTATTAAACTGTTTCTCTTTACTACAAACTTCACCAGGTAGGAGTATCTTTCATCAGGTCTTGTAAGATTAATCCAGAGATGATGACTGTCGGCCCTGCCCCAGTACAGGACATTTTGCATTTTTATCGGCTTCTTTAAAGCCTCATTCATATATCTGATTGACTCAGGGTCATATATTCCCATTTTGCGCATTATTTCTTCATCATCAATGTACAGTCTGTACCATGCCCCTGTACCCCTGTTCTGTATATAGAAATTCAATTCGCGACTATACACCCCGCTATGCTCACCGCTGCCCGCAAGAGTGATAAAAGGGAGGAGTTTCCCCATCTCCATATTATATTTTTTGTTTATAAAACCGTTTATTACATCTGCCGGAGCGGAATTATTACGAATCCAGCTGTTAACAAGGAGCTCCGCGATATTCTTGAACTCAAAGGTGGCCATTAAAACGCTGAAGAGAAATGAAAAATAACCTATTGCAAGGCCGAAGAGAGTGAAGTACAGCATAAGCTTGGATCTGATAGGCATCCTGCTGTAAAACCTGACTATCCTCTTTATCATTTTTATATATATATCAACAATAAACATGTATAACTACCAACTATTGTCATGTATAAATCCCACGGGAAATGCGTCAAGATTAATAGAATACATTTTTGTAATAATGAACAGTTCTATTACAGCCAATTATCCCGAAGCAACCGGTTTTAAAGCAGGACAACTTCCTCTTTACTTTATACCTGAGAGAGAATATAATAATATCTGTTCATAAAATGATTATAAGTTTAAAAAAATGAATCCCTGGAATTTATTTTCATTTTAAAAGTGCTTCGTTCTTTTAATGCCATGTTTATATGAAGAACAGAGTCAGGGCCTTAGAGATGTAAACTTTTCATTAAATCTTTCAGGTCATCAGTGAGATCAGCTTTGACTGTTATAGAACGGTTTTCGTAACAATCAAAATAGGTAAGAATGGATGAATGTAAAGCGCACCTGTGGAATCCTGCCCGTGCCACAATATCCTCGCTGTTACCGCTGTTTACATAATCGAGATATATAGTCTCATCATCTGAATACATCTTGTCACCCACTATGGGATGCCCTGCATACTTCAGATGCACACGGATCTGATGCATTCTTCCGGTAACAGGCATGGCTTTGATAAATGAATATTCACCCGACAAGGAGATACATTTAAATCCTGTATGGGCCTCTTCAGGGGCCCCGGGGTAACATTCTCTCTTCTTTTTTATCAGAGAGTTGCGGGCAGTTCCGATGGGGAGATCAACAGAAAAAATTTCAGCACAGGCGCCCCGGACAAAAGCGAGATATTCCTTTTTAACTCCTGAAAAATTATTCTGAACAGAGGAAGCGGCTTCAGGGCTTTTACCGAAGAGTATTGCGCCGGAGGTCTCCCTGTCAAGCCTGTGAACCGGATAAAATTTTTTCCCGAATTTTTCCTCCAGAGACATCACCAGTGTATTTTTAAAAAAAACACCTGCGGGATGCACAGGCAGGTTGCCTGTTTTACATACAGCCATATAATTTTCATTTTCAAAAATAACAGAGTAGTTGAAATCAACTTCAGGCTCTTCCAGTGAAAGAGGCCGGTAAAGGACACGCTCCCCCTCCGACACTTTCTTCTTTACATTTAACACAACCGTTCCGTTGAGCTCCACCCTTCCGGCTTCAATCTCCCTCTGCCATGCTGTCCTGCTCAGATAACTGAACCTCTTCGAAAGATAGAGATCAAGTCTTGAATCCGCGTATTCAGCCGGAACAGCTGACTCTATAATCCGCTCCACTGCCATTTATCCCTCTTGCATCAACTCAGTACTGAGATAAGTCCCTCATTCAGATAACCTCTCCTGTCAAGATCCTTTTCCGTTATAACATGATCAGGATTTTTCAGAAACGCGACATGCCCTGTCACAGCATCCGCCGACTGGATCATTATTTTCTTAACAGTATCTATATTGGCATGGGCCTCTGTTCCGGGAAATTCCGTATAAACTGCCGCGTTTAATACAGGTTCAGGCAACACCTGAATGTCATTGTCAAACATTGCCCTGTTCATACTATTGAAAATCTCATGGATTATATCCACAACCTCCAGTGCCGGGATTCCCGATATATACCCCAGGATCACCCCTCCGTGCCCCCTGAACGCGATATTTTCCCTGCCGCTCTCCCTGAGGGCCTGCACAACCAGCTTTGAAAAATTCCTGTACGCCGCGTCCCCTGCTTCATTGCCGGAAACCCTGTTAATCTCCCTGAGATTGGAAATTTCAATACAGAATATATTACGTTTCACACTCCCCCTGTATATATGGGTTTCATCATAATTTTCCGGGAGCACAATATCCTCGAAGTACGCCCAGTTTTTAATCCCTGTAAGCCTGTCTGAATAGACATCCTCATGATGCTCACCCCTCCCTTCTCCTGAAAGGATCTCCCCTTTATCATTTTCATGCATTTCGGGGTCATACTCATCTTTAAGTTCCGCTACCTCGTCATATACAGCGGCAATTCCGGGATGGAGAAACTGTTCTGAAATATATTCACATATTGAGCACCCCGCTTCAAGAAGGTCCTTCAGCGAGTTGTCCCTGCTGTTCACAACAAGTTCAAATCCCCGCTGTTTCGGATGGGAAATTCTGGCATTAAGAAAAAAATCATAATTATTGGTAAGATCCGACGACTGCACTATCCCTGTCTGTGTATACCTGTTTATAAGATCATTGAATCTCATGCAGAGATTAAAACATTTTGCTGAAAGTGCAGTCAGCATTTCGCGCAGGTTTCTAGCCCCGGGGACCCTGGGCAGTTCGGCATTCGGATCCATCAAGGTCCTGACAAATCCCCCGGTCACCTGTCCGTCTTCAATCCTGAATCCGCTTATCTCCTTCTCCCTGCTCCCCTGTAGTTCATCGGTAAAATCATCAAAATCAATTGCCGCCTTTATTAATTCAGGCTGGCTGTTAAAATAGTCACTGAACTCCTTTTCGTCATAAATAAGAAGAAAATTACTGCTGTCTGTAATCATCTCCACAATAAACTTCTTCAGGCCCTCAATAATTTTCAACACCCTGAAAAAAGGTCTTGCATCAGCCTCTTTGTTCCACTGGGTAAGATTACCCTTTGCTTCAATGGAGAATATTCTTGAAGATAGAGTAATTCCAAGTTCCCTGTATTTACCTGTCAGATCAGAAAGTTCATTCAGCCTTGAACTGACCCTGAAAGACTCGCTCTTCTCATGCGATTCTCTTTCTGAGAGGTTTTTTCTCGCCTCGTCAGTGAGGTCCTTTTCATACCCGTCAATAAGCCCGTCCTCACCTGCAAGGTACATAAGCTGATACAGAGTTTTCACCCTCACTCCAGCATATATCGTATAATAAGAGAGAAGAACCCCTCTCAGCGAATGAGTTATAATATTCTCATCACTATACCTTGCCATGCGGCCGTTTACTATAGGCCTGTCAGTGAGGAGCCCGATGAAACCCCAGAAACCGTGTGCAGGTTTCTGGTCCTTGAAAACCTTTTTAAGTCCTGAATCTATATATTTAGTATTAACCAGCACTATAATATAAAGTGACGTGAAGTGACCTAAAAGATCATATATCTCCTCCTTGGAATAGGAGGCCGCATGCCTGAATGATTTGATGGCTTCAAGAGCATTGCCCATTTCATAAAAAACAACCAGGGAATTATACTCAAGAACACTGAGATAAAAATAATACTTATCAAGGGCCTTCTTTATATCCACTTTTACCGTGTTAAACCAGTTATAGGCGTTTATCCTGAGCCGGTCATAGCATTCACTCTTCAGCCTGTGGGTGAAGAGTGTTATAGTACTGTATTCCATGGCAAATTTAAAAAGATTATACCAGTTTACAAAAAAAGACCTGGATTTACTCAGTTCAGCAATTGCGCGCTTCTTCTTTTCATCCTCAATCTTCAGTTCAATTTCAGAGGAATGCCTCTCCTTGACGTCATGAATCAGATCCTCCGCCATCCGCTTTTTGGCCATATTATTGAGCCCTGAAGAGGCTATAACTGTAAACCTCTCTTTTTCATGAGGGGTCAGCGAAATTTTCTTATCCTTCAGATAATGTTCGAATGATTTTACGGTTTCGTAAAAAGAGGGATAATGCTTACGCTCAGTGCTGTTCGCGGAATTTTTCATATCCTCAAGCACTGAATTCAGTTTTTCAATGTAATTGACATGTTCGTCAGAATAAAGGCCCACCTCATCTATAAAG
This sequence comes from Spirochaetota bacterium, assembly GCA_036745755.1. GTDB lineage: Bacteria > Spirochaetota > UBA4802 > UBA4802 > UBA5550 > UBA5550. Next base: position 27,440 of record DAIOFM010000025.1, read on the forward strand.
CTGCTTACCTGCCTGTCTATCTGATCATGTTTTACACTGTCTTTTTCACTCATTTCAGGACAGCCGTCCTTTTCCTCTATTATTCACGACTTCAACCCGCCTCAGAGCATATTATTGAAATAATATACATAAAAACTTAAAACCGGTTCATAAAAAAATGATTGTAATAAGAGAGTGCTTTACTTTTTATAAACCGGTGTATTATTTATTACAAGGACTGACATGAATAAGATATCTATAATAGTGCCCACTTTCCATGAAGCGGACAATATTCCCGAACTTACATCAAGAATTGACAGCTCTCTGAAAGAAACGGGCTATAAATATGAAATTATCATTGTGGATGACAATTCACAGGACGGTATTGACAGGAAAGTAGACGAATTGCAGAAAAACTACCCTGTAAAGCTGAAAATAAGGCTGCTTGAAAAAGGTCTCTCTTCAGCTGTAATTGCCGGATTTGAGATTGCATCAGGGGACATATACCTGGTTATGGATGCGGATCTGAGCCATCCGCCTGAAAAAATACCTGAACTTGCAGATAAAATAGCAAAGGAGAACTATGACTTTGTCATAGGAAGCAGATTTGTAAAGGGCGGTTCAGCTGAGCATTTCAACATATTCAGAATACTTAATGCACTTGTTTCAAGGATGATAGCGCGCCCCTTTACCTCTGTAAAGGATCCCATGGCAGGATTTTTCGGTTTTAAAAGCTCCCTGCTTGCAAAGAACGCTCCTCTCAATCCTCTGGGATTCAAAATCGGCCTTGAACTTCTGGTCAAACTCGCCCCGAAAAGGGTCACAGAGATACCTATCCAGTTTCAGGAGAGGCTTTACGGAGAGAGCAAGCTTACCATGAAGCAGCAGGTTTTATACCTCATTCATATATGGAGGCTGTTCAGGTACAAATTCAGGACACTGAGTGAATTTGTCGTTTTCTCACTTATAGGCGCGACAGGAATGGTGGTTGACCTTACCTTTGTGTTTATTTCCTACGACATTCTCACAATCCCCTTCAGGCTGGCCCGTGCTATCGGATTTGTATTCGCCCTTACATCAAATTTCCTGCTTAACCGGAAATTCAATTTTCCGAAAACAGGGCACGGGCTAATGCAGCAGTATATCCGCTTCTTTGCAGTAAGCCTTGCGGGGTTCGCGCTGAACTGGACAATTTCAGTTTATCTTTATGATACAGAGCCCTTCTTCCACAGGAATTATCTACTCGCCGCCTTTCTCGGAATAGTGGGGGGACTTGCAGTAAATTTCCTCGGTTCAAAATTTTTTGTTTTCAGAAAGAAGAAGGAGAAGGAGTAACTTAACGTGGAATGTAAAAAAGAGAAGAATCTTGTAAACTGCAACTGCACCTATGAGCCATGTTCGCGAAAAGGTATATGCTGCGAATGCATAGCCTACCACAGAAAATCAAGAGAGCTCCCTGCATGCTTCTTCACCAGTGCGGCGGAGAAGACATACGACAGGTCATTTGAACATTTTGTTAAACTTGTCTCTGAAGGGAAAATCTAGATATCCCGGATAAGAAGCGCTGCCTTTATTCCCCCGTTCATAAAGGGAATTTTTCTGCTGCAGTTCAGATTCAGGGCAGCCTCGGCCTCAATCCCCGGCGCAATTAACGCGTAACCGCAATTATTAAAATCTTTTTTAATCTTCTCACCAATCATCCTGTACAGCATAGCAGGGTCTTTCTCCCTGAGCCTCTTCCCGTATGGAGGATTAAGCACAACAATTACTTTCCCCCCGCTGAAGAACGACGGGGCAATATTAAAAAAATCGCCCTGTTCAGGATTGACAACCTCCCTGAACAGATCAGGAACATTCCCGGAAGCCGTCTCTACCGCATCGGGATCTATATCTGAAGTTATTATACTCCTTCCCTTTATCCCATCCCGATTCTGAAGCTTTAAAATTTCCTTTTTCATGAATTCATAATTTTTTTCTTTAAAGGATGGCCAGTTCATGAAGGGAAAATTTCTTTCAATGTTGGGAGGAGTTGAGGTAAGGATAGATGCAGCCTCAATGCTGAACGTGCCGGATCCGCACATCGGGTCAAGGATTATATCGTATTTTTCAACCCCCGCTTCAAGCAGTATCAGTGATGCCAGGGTTTCACGCAGCGGGGCGGCGCCAACAAGCTGTTTTACCCCCCTCCTGTAAAGGAACTCACCCGAGGCATCTATACTGACAGTGCAGGTGTCCCTGAAATTTCTTACAAACAGTGTCTGGCAGACCGGAACTTCTCCTCCACCGGAACCGTTCTCTTCAAATTTATATGACGGAGGGAGCTGCCTCCTGAAAATCTCCTCGAGCTTCCCGGTATGGTAGATCATCGATTTCCTGGAGGTTATACTGAATCTCACAGGAAATTCGGGATTCAGGTAGAGCTCCCATGACAGGCCCCTTATGCCCCTCTCCAGCTCGTAAAAATCGTGCGACCTGAACTCAGCAATCCTCATGAGAACCCTTGATGCAGTTCTGGATCTTATGCATGCCGTAAAACAGTCGTCAAGGGAGCCTCTGAATTCCCCTCCCCCCTCGATATGCTCACCGCTCACATTGAGCCCGAAAGAGGCGAGTTCCTTCTCAAGAGTTTTTTCAAAACCGGGCTGTACAGAGGCAAAGAAAAGATGCTCCCTCCCGATCACATGCTGCTTTATCCTTCTCTTAAGAGCCCTGTCAGTTATACTGTCAAACATCTGTTACTTCCTTGAAAGAAGGGCCAGTGTCTCGAGGTGAGGGGTCTGCGGGAACATATCGTATGCCTCAAAAAAATCGATCCTGTAATCCTGAAGAAGGTTTACGTCATCCCTGAAAGTTGCCGGGTTGCACGACATGTATATTATCCTCTCAGGGTTCATCTCCCTGATATGCGACATCATTTTCGGATGCATCCCGCTTCTCGGAGGGTCGAGAATAAGTGTCTGATACTCACCCCTGTGTTCAATTATAAATTCAGCCGCGTCCCTGCAGACAAACTCAACATTTTGAATTTCATTATGATCACGGTTTTTTATTGCTGTCTCAACCGACTCTTCAGATATCTCCACGCCGGTAACACTCTCCGCGGCAGAGGCGACAAAAAGAGATATGCTCCCCACCCCGGAGTAGAGGTCGAGGGTTTTACCCTGAACGTAACCCTTGATTTTCCTGTACATCCTGAGCGCAACTTCAGAATTAGACTGAAAAAAAGAATTCGGTGTTATCATATACTCTATGCCGTCAAAATTTTCAGTAATAAATCCCTTCTTAAGGGTCTGATGAACAGGGGCAATACTCAGATCAGCCAGGCCGTCACTCAAAAGAAGCGAGGAGGAGTCTATATCATCCAGTATATCCATAAGCGCAAACCCGAGCCTGTTTTCAGGAGAGGCCACCACAAAGTTCGCCATCACCTCACCTGTAAACCTTGCCTGCCTGAGAACAATATACCTCAGGTAGCCATCATGCTTCAGGTAATCGTAGTCCTGGACTTTCGAGAGCAGATCTCTCAGTTCCCCGTAGATTTCGTTTGAGCGTCCCTGCATTATACTGCACGATTCAATATCAACAACATGCCTGTATCCCCCCTGACGGCGAAGTCCCTTCTTCCCGAAAGCGGTAACCATGTCCATCCTGTTTCTGTACATATACGGTGTGGAGGGGAAAATTTCATCAACAGCGGCAAGCCCGTCAAGCAT
>DAIOFM010000025.1:31231-38585 GCA_036745755.1 Spirochaetota bacterium
AGTTTTATACCTGAAACAAGATAGCTTTTAATCAGTTCAACCATCTGCCTGTCAAAACGCCCCAGCATGCTGTCAAAACTGTCCCCGAGCCCCAGGCCGACCCTGAGAAGAATATTACAGTAATCGGGATCATTGGCAAAAAGGGCGAAGGCCTTTTTGATCCTGTACCTGAAAACTTTCTCCCCGCTGCTGAAGTCATCTTCGAGATTTTCCGGTTTACTTGAAATGACCTCCCTCATCTCAGTATGAAGGTTTTCAAGAAGGGTCATAAAAATATGATCCTTGTTCTTGAAGTACTGGTATATGGTGCCCCTTGCCACACCAGCTTCATGCTGTATATCCGATATCTGCGTCTGGTAATATCCCTTCTCGGCAAAAAGCTTCTTGGCGCATCTGAGTATCTGTTCTTTTCTCTGTCGTGAATCCATTCTACGCATAGGGGTTCACCATAGAGATTCCAAAATAGGTCATTAAACTTTTCCTTAAAAACTATATTTTAGCCCGGTAATAATTCCTGAAAATATTTTAACGTCAAAAGTAAAGATTATATACCCCGCCGCCGGAGGCGTCGGGGGTAATAGAGCATTTTTTATCTGAAATAAGTTAAGGAATAAATACTGACTTTAACTGCAAAATGAACAGGATTTACAATAATATGTCAAGGGTTATTATTTTCATTCAATGGCGAAACAGATCACCCTTTTATCCGGCAGAAACATCGCAAAATCCATCCCGTCCATAAATCCGCTGAACTCCCCGCTTTCAGGCCTGAAAAAAATCGAACGCCTCAGCTCGTCCATCCCGAACTCGAAACCCCGGAACTTTATTACTCCATTATCAGAAAATCCTGATACATAATTATACCCCTGCCGTTTTGCATTAACAGTCGCATCAGACTTCAGGATTTTCGGAAAGTGATGCATCTTCATGCTTATGCACCAGTCCCACCTGAGATAATCTGTAAGAAGCTCCCCTTTTGCACTCCACTTTTCCGCTGCGAAGCCGAGAAGAAGCTCTGCAGCGCCATCCCACTCCCTTAAATCCAGCGATCCCCTGCACGCAGAATATTCAGACAGGCTTTCATAAAATTCAAAAGGGGAACTGTAAAACCCCGTGAGATACTTTTCGGTCTCCCTGAACCTGCCGGAGTTATAATAAATCTCAAGGAGATCCGCAATCCGTTCCAGCTTCCCGATTTCACTTCTGCTGATCCACCTGCTGCTCTCTATCTGGTATGGGGGGAGGGGGGAATACTCCAGCCCGAACTCACCGCTTTTCTCCCTCATCTCCGTACCGGGAAGCACTTTCAGAAACCCGCACTGAAAGTGGTCCGCCCCTGTATTATGGACAGTATCAAAAGAATTCATAAAATCCGGGTATGATTCATACGGAAGCCCTGCAATAAGATCTACATGAACATGAATGTTTCCCATATCAGCGATAGTTTTTACCTTATCCAGCCATCCCTCTTTTCTGCAGCCCCTGTTAATAGCAGCAAGAGTCTCCCCCTTCAGGGACTGTATCCCCATTTCAAGCTGAAACAGCCCTTCCGGTACCGTGGCAAGAAATCTGAGATCGTCAAAATCAAGGAGATCCGGGTAAATTTCAAAATGGAACCTGGTATCAGAGCCCCTGAAATTATTTAATATATAATCCCATATCCCCCTGTAATGTTCCCTTTTGCTGTTAAAGGTCCTGTCTACAAACTTTACAAGCTTCGGCCTGTATACCCTGAAAAAATCGAGCTCTGATCTCACCTGCTCAAGGTCCCTGAAGTCAAGGCTCTGGTCACTCCTTGATGAAAGGCAGTATGAACAGCGGAAGGGACAGCCCCTGCTGCTTTCATAATAGATAAACCTTCCATCAAGCCTTTTCATCTCATTATCATCATAGGGAAACACTATTTCACTGAACGGAAGGTTAGTGCATCTGATAATTTTCTCCTCTGAACTGAAACCGGAAAGGGCAAGTTCCCTGAAGGCAGCCTCCCCTCCCCCTGTGATTATATAATCGATCTCCGGATGCTCATCAAGCCAGAGAAGCGCATTATAGCTCACTTCCGGCCCCCCTAAAATTATCTTAAGAGATGAATTATTTCTTTTAAGTTCAGGAAGGAGTTTTCTGACAAGAATGGAGTTCCATATATATACTGAAATTGCGATTACATCAGCTTTCTCTTCTTTTAACTGAAGTATTATTTTCTCCGGCGACTCATTAATAGAGAACTCTCTGACAACAACGTCACGGGGGATATCCTCAACTGCTTTCTTCAGATATAATACTGCTGGATTTGAATGCACATACCTGGCATTGATTGAGGTTAATACTATTTTCGCCATAATCCTTTTCTGTAATCCATGATATTAAGAGTGATACTTAAAACTGATGTTATAAGAAACACTGTAAGAACAAGAATATCAACAGCAAAAGGGTCCGGGTTAAGGCCAGTTACCCCCCTTATGGCATAATGAATAAATGAATAGGAGCTGTTTTCTTTGCCGAGGATATCTCTCACCTGCCAGTGCCAGTCCGTGCAGATACAGTAACCCCAGCCGTAAAACCAGCCGCATACAAACCAGGAGAAAGCGGTAAGCCCGGTGGTTATCAGATGAATCTTTCTCGTCCTCCTCCACCACCAGCCTGTAAGATTAAAGATGGTCCATGTTGTATGAAAAACTATAAAAAACCAGTCAAGGAAGGTATATAAAGCCATGCGGCCTATTCCTCTGATTTACACCTTGCCAGACAGCGCTCAGCACTCTTCTCACATCTTTCACTGCATGAAAAGGGCTCAAGGGTAGCCCCCTTCCCGAAAGAGAGAGAAAAACCTGCACTGTTATAACCGCCGCAGGATTCAATACAGTCCCTGCGATTATATTCACACCTCTCCTCACAGGGGGAATGCATAATATTACCGCCGGAGCAGGACACAAGGAAAATCAGGGGAAATATTAATTTTACTATTTTCAGCATTGTTAATTTAATGCCGTAACGGCATCTCTCTCATCATTATAAATATTAATGAGAGTTTCGGCGTCAAGTATGTTTATTACTTTTCTTAACGTATAATTAAGGTTGCTTACTTTAAGAATGCGCTCATTCTTTTCAAGCTTTCTGGTGAGGACTATAAGAACTCCAAGGCCCGCGCTGTTCATATACTGGACAGAATCCATATTCAGAACAACATCATGTTCATTATACTCGGTAATTAATTGTGAAATATTTCTTTCGATAAAAGCCGAATTCGCTATATCAAGAGATTCTTTCAGATAAATTACAATATTGTTCCCTTTCTTCTTATATTCCAGATTCATGGTATCAGTTCTTATATTTTATTGGGACATAATCTTAAAGAGTCAGACAAACTCTATAAACTCTACTAATTAATATCAACGAAAAAATGAAAAATCAATATCACCATGGTGATATTCATTAAAAAAAATTATAAATTAGAGTTTTTTCTTTGATTTATGCGACATATTGTATATGTTATGAAGAAATACCGTAAGTCTCTGATATTTACCCACCCTTGTTGATATCTCATTTGAATTTAATTCAATCGTTTTTGAATAGATCGATTTAAGATGATTTTTAAGTGTTCCCTGTGTAATATTAAACATCCTGCATATATCATCCCTGGTAAACCCTCTGTTTATATAACCTGCGATTGCCGATTCAGTTATACTCAGGTTAAAATTATCCCGCAGATAATCTGTCAGAGAATCACTGTCAGAAATATAAACCGGAAATTCAGTCTTAAACCTTATATTAAAACTGACAGAAAGGAACATGTACACAGTAAGCATCGCTATTGAGATAATTGAACTGTGCATATAAAAGAAAGAACCGCATGAGCTGAAAACCGCAATTGAAACTGTAAATCCCGCAAGAAGAATTATCCTTATAACCCCCTCCTTCACAAAGCCTGCACTGTAACCGGCCTGGGACCTTCTGCCTGCGGCAATAAGAATAAATACACTCCTTATTATAAGGATAAAAAAGCAGAGGGAAACAGCCGCTATACCTGTGATTGTAAAACCCGCCCAGGCCTTCTCAACCGGCCTGGCAATAATTACAGAAAGAACCGCCAGATAGATAAAAGGATGAGTCACAATCTTCATAAGAAGAAGGACGTTAAAAATTCCCGCTCCATCATCACTCCCCTCCCTGAAAACATCTGAATAAAAAAGAAGGATCACAAGTATCATTCCGCTCATGAGAAAAATAAGCGGCGCCCTGAACCAGAACTCCTCGGATTCTATAAATATATATTTACCCGGAAGTTCTGAAAAAAGATATAGTATAAAACAGATAATAATCAGCAGGGAAACCGTATACTTGTAGATTATCTCTTTCCTGTAATCTGAATCAGCAGGCAGATTCCTTTTTCTGAAAATATTTACAGGATTCATTCCATCTATAATTTTATTAAGTGTAAAAACCATCCCGCTTTTATCACTGAGGCTGATAAGCTGGTAAAGAATAATTATTGCAATACAGATCATTGCGCCTGTTAAAACAAGTCTTATATAATCATTGATTATTTTATGCTTCCACTCCTTCAGTTTAAGCCTGTGGTAGGGCCCGATAAGGGGGAGCTGCGGATAAGCGAACCCCCCTGCGCCGGCAAAATTGTACACCCTGATCTCCAGGGTGTTTGTCTTCCCCCTTTTCAGAACACTTTCAGGGAGAATATACAGCCTGGGCTCCCTCACCCCGGATCTGAAGGCTCTGACCCCGGCTTCAGGAATAACACCGGTACACCCTATAAGCTCCCCGTTAAGATAAGCCCGGTCAGCATCATCAAGTGCGGGTGTAAAAAAAGCCAGCTGTTCAGGCTCTTCCACAAGTGGAGGAACAAATTCAATTCTGTATATTCCCGTATTACATGCAGCGCCGCAAATTCCATTATTTCCCCACGGTACTGGAGGGGTTTTAATATGCTCTGACCCCAGTGTAAGCTCCCAGGTATCAAGTACTATACAGCCAGGATCTGTTTCATCCTTACCTGCAGCAAAAGCCAGTGTAATTAAAAGGATAACAATTACTGATACAGACGCTGCTGAAATTATTCTCCTTATTATTATATTCCCCACCTCATCAGCCAAAATATTAACACTATTAAAAAATTATAAAAAAACACACCCGGGCTAAGTAAATACAGGGCTTAATTAAACGCAAGAAATATTTCCCAATATGGAGTTTTTTGATAAAATCAACACCGTTTCAGCAATAAAAATGGCCGCCCCGGAAGGGTCGGCCACTGTTAAAAAATTGTATTCAATTCTTATTTCATCTTTGCCAGTTCCTGTGCCTGCAAAACCTTGCGATCAGGTTTGCCCACACTTGTACGGGGAACCGCATCAATAAATTCAACGAATCTTGGAACCTTATAAGGAGCAAGCTGTTCCCTGCAGTAACTGAAAACCTCTTCAGGGGTCATTGTTTCCCCGGGCTTCATTACAACAAAAACTTTAACTGCTTCCCCCTGTTTCTCATCAGGAATCCCTACTGTACAGGCTTCCACTACCTTTGGATGAGAAAACATTACTTCATCAATATCACGGGGATATACGTTAAACCCGTTGACTATGATCATGTCTTTTTTACGGTCCATGATAAAAATAAAACCGTCTTCATCAATATAAACGATATCACCGGTATAGAGCCATCCGTCCCTTACAGTTTCCGCTGTTTCATCCGGCTTATTCCAGTAATCGGTAATATTCTGAGGCCCCTTAGCGATCAGCTCTCCAAGTTCACCGCGCGGCATAACCTTAGTCCCTGTTTCAACATCAACCACAACCAGGCTTGTATCGGGCCAGACCATGCCGCAGCTTCCGAATTTTCTCATTCTGAACATCGGGTTAAGGGTAAGAACATTAATGGTTTCAGACATTCCGTATCCCTCAACAATTTTACCGCCTGTCAGTTCCTCAAACTTTTGCAGTGTGCTTACCGCAAGTGGGGCTGAACCGCTGAATATACCCGTCAGGGAACTTATATCACTTTTACCTATGTCAGGATGATTAACCAGGCCTATAATCATTGCAGGAACAGCTGCGAAAATATTCGGCTTATGCTTTGTAATTGTCTCCAGGAGAACATCCGGCGTTGGTACATCCACAAGTACAATTGTGCCCCCTTCATACATGCAGATATTTACATTACCGTTATAACCATATATATGGTTCATAGGGATGGCACAGAGCGTAATAAAATTCTCCGGTAGAACACCGGGTCTGAACCACTCCGACGTACGCACCTGCTGTGTCATAACCATTTCACTTGTAAGAACACAGCCCTTCGGTACTCCCGTGGTACCGCCTGTATACTGAAGTCTTACAATATCGGAAGGGGATAATTCGACATCAGGCTCAGAATCTTTCGCTGAATTAACGATAGCATCATAATCATAAATCCCTTCACCCTGCTCCACCTCTTTTTCATAACCGGGAAGCTGAACCACAACCACCCTCTTCACGCAGGAACCGGAATCCTTAAGAGCTGCAACAGCCTTCTCCGCATGGGGCGCGATAGTGATCACCGTTTCTGAACCGCTATCCTTAAACTGGTTTCCCAGCTCAACAGCAGTATACATGTGATTGCAGGGGACTTCAATAGCTCCTATCTTGAAAAGCGCATGAATCGCCATAACATAGGGTGGAACATTGGGGAGCATAATTGCGACCCGGTCTCCCTTTTTTACACCAAGCTCAAGAAGCGCGTTGGCCAGCTGACAGCATATTTTATTGCTCTCTTTGTAGGTAAGCTTGCTGTCACGCCAGATAAGATAAGTCTTATCCGGAACCATATCAACACACCTGAGAAAACGCTCCCTCATCGGCACATCCGGATATACCGGTTTACACGGCACACCCTCATCATACAGGGCTTCCCATTTAGGGCGCCATTTTGCAACATCATCTTCAAAATCCTTAAGCCAAGGCTTTTCCATAATGCCTCTCCTCTTTATTTAGTATTTTGATTAAAAGTTGAAAAGTGCTGTTCTGAATAACCGGCTCTTTTTATTTATTTCTGACCGGAGAACAACTGCACTAATCATGATGCTGCTTCCTTCACTTTTTCTATTTCACTGACCACGGTCATTATCATTTACAAAAAATACACAGGAATCTCTTTGTCGATAACTTTTAGATTTTAAAATTTTAAGATATATAATTATTAAACTGCATTAATGAATAATAGAGTGGAAAATATTTATCTGCAGAAAATCAGAACAAAACGGAATTTTCAGGAATTATTAAAAATAAATATATGAAAAAAGCTCCTGAATTTTCAGGAGCTTTTTTATGCGCGTCTGGAGGGATTCGAACCCCCGACCAACGGATTC